>JAICIL010000272.1 GCA_025924435.1 Chloroflexia bacterium
CACTTCCTGACCGAGCCGTGGGGGGTGGGGGGGGGGGGGTGGCCCCCCCCCCCCAACCCCCGCCACGGCCCCCCACGGGGGGGGCGGGGGGGGGCCCCCCCCCCGCCCCCCCCCCCGCCCACGCCGGTTCCGTCCGCGACGGTACCGCTCTCGGCGATCATCGCCACCGCTCCGGGAGGAGCGCCCGCAGGCGCGGCCCCGCCGGGAGCATTGGTAGCCGCGCCCGGCGCGCCGGGTAGCGTTGCGGGTGCACCGGGGAGTGCGCCGGGAGCGCCGCCCGCACCCGGCGCGGTGGGGGCGGCGGGTCAGGTGCCGGTTGTCGGGGCGGCGGGCGCCGCCGGTGTCGGCACCAGTGCGGCTGCGAGCGCGGGAACACCGGGGGCGGTCAGCGGATCATCTCCCGCCGGTGCGGGCACCGTGCCGGTGGTCGGCGTGGGCGCGCCGGGCGCAGTCGGTGGCACGCCGCCGGCCACGAACGGCACGCCCGGCGCATCCGGCACGACGACCGGCACCGCCGCCGGTACGGGGACGGCCAGCGCCCCGTCGGCAACGCCCTCGGCCACCCCGGCGCCCGCAGTACGGATTGATTCGCCTTCCTGCCCCGATACCGTGGTTGATGCGACGGACACTTGCTCGCTCGTGACCGTCACGAACGGCGGCGCGGCCCCGTTGACGATCTCCAAGGCGGAAGCGACGGGCGACTTCGCAGTCGGCGATTTCAAATCCAGTTGCGGCACCCGCCTCGCCGCCGGTGCGGCCTGCCAGATCGTCGTCACCTTCTCGCCGACGACCGCCGGGAGCCGCGTCGGGCGGCTGACGATCACCGATAACGCGGCGGACAGCCCGCAGTCCGTCCCGCTTAATGGAAAGGGCATCGCGGTCTCAACCGTCGCCCCGACCGCCACGCCGCTCCCCATCCCGGCAATCAAGATTGATCAGGTTACCTGCCCGGATACGCTGGTGAAGGTGACGAACCAATGCTCGCTCACGACGATCACGAACACGAGTGCGGCGACGGTTTCGATCTCAACGCTGGGCGCGACCGGCGAATTCGCGATCGCGACCAGCACCTGCGCGACGCCGCTGGCGCCGGGAGCGCCGTGCCAACTGGTCGTCACCTTCTCGCCGACAGGCCTCGGCACCCGCGTCGGTTCGCTGACCGTGGCGTATACGGGGGCGGGAAGTCCGCAAACGATCCCGCTCCACGGCAATGGCGTCGCGCCCGTCGTCTCGCTCACGCCGTCCACGCTGGCCTGCCCGGACACCCATGTCGGCACGCAGGCGACGTGTCAGGCGGTGCTCTCGAATACGGGAACCGCGCCGCTGACGATCACGAGCATCGCCCTGACGCCCGCCAGCGGCACGACCACGCAATTCACCATCCCCAACAATGCGTGCGGCACGAGCCTGAGCGCGGGCGCGACCTGCCAGATTCCCGTCACCTTCGCGCCGACGATCAACGGCTCCTACGGCGCGACGCTCACGATCAGCGATAATGCGGCGGGGAACCCGCATATCATGCAAGTGACCGGGAACGGCACCGGCGGCACGCCTATAGCCACGCTCAATCCGGCGACGACGTTGGCCTGCCCCGATACGCCGAGTACGACAACGAAAACATGCCAAGTGACGCTGGCCAACACGGGGACGGACGCATTGAAGATTACGAGTATAGTGATGTCATCTTCATCGCCAACGGCATTTAGCATTTCGCCCAATGTGTGCGGCTCAATTCTCGGGCCTGGGGCCCCACCTTGTCAGATTACGATTACCTTCACCCCTCCTGCTCCTACTGCTCCTTTGCCCATCACGTATTCTGGCACCCTCACGGTGACGGATAACGCGACTACCAGCCCGCAGACGGTGACCGTGACAGGGAAAGGTACCTGAGCACCGTCCGTCGGGGATTCTTTTTCGCGGGCTATCGCAATGAAATTGGTGCGTACGGGCGGTTCGTGAACCGCCCTGTTGCTATGCTCCGGCTCCCACAAGGCGCGCGAGAGAGCGGATGAGGCGGGGCGGGAGGGGAGGGCGGTTCACGAACCGCCCGTACGAAGCGGCGGCAAAGCCGGGCGATTCATACCGGCATGCAGGTGGTCGTCGGTGCGCCCGGATCGCGGTTCGTGGCACATGGCGGCGCGCGGATGGTATACTCGCACATGGCCTGGCCCCGTAGGTCAAAGGATAGACCGGCAGCGTCCTAAGCTGCGCGTTGGGGGTTCGAGTCCCTCCGGGGTCACCATCCGCTCTCCCTTACATCGGGACGGACGAGCGAAACGGGGGCAAGTGATGGAACTGCACATCAAGCCACATCAGGTTTCCCTCTCGTCGGAGTTGCAGCGGTACATTGATCGGCGGCTCGGCCGGCTCGACCGATTCCTCGACCGCGTGACGGACGCGAAACTCGAACTGCGCGAGGAGCAGCGGCGGACGGGCGGCGTCCGCCATATCGCCCAACTGACGATTGCGACGAACTTCGCGCTCCTACGCGCCGAGGAGGAGGCTGCGGACATCCACGCGGCGGTGGACGCGGTCGCGACGAAGATGGAGCGGCAGATCGTCCGCTATCGGAGCAAATGGAAGAGCCGCCGCCACGGCCACCGCGAGGGAGAGCCGCCGCTGCCCGCGACGGAACCGGAGATCGAGGCGGCGGACGACGCACCGGAGGCGACCATCCTGCGGACGAAATCCTTCTCCGCCAAGCCGGTTGACGAGGATGAGGCAATCGAGCAGATGGAACTGCTCGGTCATGCGTTTTTTGCCTTCATCAATGCCCGCACCGGCATCGTCAACGTCGTCTACCGGCGGCGGAATGGCGGCTATGGCCTCTTGCAGCCGGGGGAATAGCCGGGCGAAACGGGAATAGTGGCCCCGCTGTTGCGTTGCAGTTGCACGGTGGCTCGTGAGACGCGCGTCGGAGGCGACGGTTGGCACATGCGGCGGCATTCGTCGGGATCGGGACCGGGATCGAAAACCTGACCGTTGGGGAAGCATCATTCGACACGCTCCGCGAGTCGTGGGACGCGCTGTTGCCGTCGGCGATCACGCCCTTCCCGTTCCAGTCCATCGGCTGGGCGGAAGCGTGGCTGTGCGTCTTCGGCGGCGACGCGCAGCCGCTCCTGCTCGCGATCCGCGACGAGGCGGGCGCGCTGATCGGTATCGCGCCGTTCGCTCTGCAACAGACTGCGCTCGGTCGTACCGTCCGGTTGATGGGCGGGGACGACGTGACCGATTATCTGGACATCATCGCCGCCGAACGCGACGTGCCGCGCGTCTGGCGTGCCGTCGTGGACTATCTCCTGAGCATTCGGGGACAGTGGGACGCGATAGACCTGCACTGCCTGCCGCACTGGTCGCCGTCGCACGAGACGGTCGCGTTATTGCTGTCGGAGACGCTGTACGTCCGCACAGTGCAGGAGGAAGTCTGCCCCGTCGTGCCGCTCGGCGGCTCGTTCGACGCGTATCTGCGGGCCTTGCCGAAGAAAGAGCGGCACGAGGTGAAGCGCAAGGCGCGCAACTTCGAGCGCGACGCGCCCTCCGGCACGCTCCGCCTCCTCACCGACCGGGATGACGCGCTCGCCGCCTTGCCGGATTTTTTCCGCCTCCACCGCCTCAGCGCTCCGGACAAGGAGCGGTTCCTGACGCCCGCCGTCGAGGCGTTCTTCCGCGCGATGACCGGGGCGATGGCGGATGCGGGCCGGCTGCGCCTCTCCTTCCTCGATGTTGAAAACGAGCCGGTCGCCGCGATGTTCACCTTCGCGGCGGATGGGCGGCTGCTCGTCTACAATTCGGGTTTCGACCCGGCATTCGCCCGCATCAGCGTCGGCATGGTCCTGACCGGCATGGTGATCGAGGACGCGGCGAACAGTGGCCTGATGCTCTGCGACTTCCTCCGTGGCAACGAGACCTACAAGTACCGCTTCGGCGCGTCCGATACGCCGATCTGGCGCGTCATCGCGTCGGACGATCGCGGCGGCGTGGATCGTGCGGTCGCGGAGACGAAGGCCCGGTTCCAGATGGCGGCGGATGATCGCGACCTGACGGATGAAGAGCGCGCCACGGAGGAACGATCATGATGCCGACGCCGTTCATCTTGCCGCCGTCGGTGCGCCGGGTGGCGATGCTCGCCGTCCACACCAGCCCCCTCGCGCGCATTGGCGGGCCGAGCGCGGGCGGCATGAATATCTACGTGCGGGAGTTGGCGCGCGAGCTGGCGGCGCGCGGCGCGCGGGTGGACATCTTCACGCGGCAGGAATTGGCCGACACGCCGACCTTGACGGTGCTCGAACCGGGCGTTTGCCTGGTCGCGCTGCCGTGCGGGCCGTACGGGAGCGTCGAGAAGATGTCGCTCGTGCCATTTTTGCCGTCGTTCGCGGCGGCGGTTGATGCCTGGTCGCATGAGAACCGGCGCACGTACGATCTCATCCATGCCCACTACTGGCTCTCCGGCATCGTCGGCGATGCGCTCCGCTGCCGCTGGGATGTGCCGCTCCTGATGACCTTCCACACCCTCGCGCAGGCGAAGAACAGCGTCGCGCGCTCCACGTCCGAGAACGAGGCGGCGCAGCGCGTCGTGGCGGAGCGGCGGCTGATGCACAGCGTGGACGCCGTGCTGGCCTTCAACCCGCAGGAGAAGGCGGAGATGACGTGGTACTACCGCGCGGAGCCGGGCAAGGTCTGCGTCGTCCCGGCGGGCGTGGACACGGCACTCTTCCGACCCGGCGATCGCGCCGAGGCGCGCCGGTTGCTCGATTTGCCTGCGGATGAGCCGGTGATCCTCTTCGTCGGGCGCATTGATCCGATCAAAGGAATTGATGTGCTCGTTGACGCGCTCTGCGGCCTGCGGCGCGAGATGTGGCTGACCGCGCCCCCACGGCTGCTGCTCGTCGGCGGCGGGGAAGGCGAACCCGCTTTCGATGCACTGATTTCGCGCGCGTCGGCGCAAGATCTCCTCGATCGAATCACTTTTGTCGGCTCCGTTTCACACACCGATTTACCAACCTACTATCGCGCGGCGGATGTTGTCGCGGTGCCCTCCTTTTACGAATCCTTCGGTCTCGTCGCCGTGGAGGCGATGGCGTGCGGCACGCCGGTGGTCGCCTCGCGCGCCGGCGGGCTGGCGTTCACCGTGGACGACGGCCGGACGGGGTTTCTCGTGCCGCACAACGATCCCGACGCACTGGCGGAGCGATTGCACCGCGTCCTGACCGATGCGCCATTGCGCGCGTACCTGGGCGCGCGGGCGACCGTCGCGGCGCAACGCTTTGCGTGGCCGGTGATTGCCAGCCGCGTCGTCCATATTTACGACCAACTGATCCGTGGTTTCCGGCTGGATTTGTGCAGCGAAGCGACGTCACCCGGCGCGATGATGACCGGCGGGTCGTAAACTCGGAACACGAAAAATAGTGGTAGCGGGCTTCCGCCTAATGTGTTGCAGTTGCGGGCGTTGTCGGCGGTAGCAGGCTTTCCGGCCTGCCGCTTCGACCTTACAGCAGGCCGGAAAGCCCGCTACCACCAGGAAAAACCCAAAGGCTAGCGGGCTTTGTCCTTCAGCGCCTGCTCGCGGTCGCGCTGCGCCTTGTAGAACTTCTTGTCCTTCGGCATCGGGCGCGCGTCCTCGCGCTCGCGTTCCGCCAATGCGGCGGCGGTCGCGGTATTCAGTTGCTCTTCGAGCAGCGTCAGGTCGTTGTAGACGCCGCTGTTCTTGTGCGCCTCCGGCGTGCGCATCAGCATCTTGACGAGTTGCGTGAGCGAGGGCGCGGAGGCGTCCGTGCCCTGCGCGCGGTTCAGATAGGTGTCCACCATCGTGAGGGTGGGCGGTATGGCATTGTTCGCCGCGAGCCGCTCGCGGATCGTCGCGAGGCCGTCCGTGACGCGCATGGGATTCTCCTTCCGGCGGCGCAGCGCGCGCAAGCCGCTCGGAGTATAGCATAGGGAAGGACTGAGGACCGAGGACTGAGGGCAGGGCGTATTGATTGTCGTCATTCGGGGAACCCTAACCCCCCAACCCCCTTCCCGCGTCGGGAAGGGGGAGTGGGCATCCGGGAGATCGGGGCGTCCAGACAAAGGGCAGGGCACTGCGAAGCGTCACCCCTTCCCTCGGAGGGAAGGGGCAGGGGGATAGGATTCCCCGACAATGAGTAAGCCCTGGGACTGAGGGACAACCTCACCCCGGCGATTTTTCCCGCGTTGACGGGCAAAATGCGCCGCCGTATACTTTCGATTGGGGCGCGGGGCGCCGCCGATTGCGTTGTCTCCACGGGGTGGCC
>JAICIL010000273.1 GCA_025924435.1 Chloroflexia bacterium
CGTATCAGTGCTCATGTCATATCTGGGAAGGGAACTGGATGAACCCAGACAAGTACGAGATCAAGACACCCGATACTATAACGAAGGAACGCTAGTCATCTTCCGGGCGAGGGATCGCGGACTGAATATCACGCATCATCGCCGCCACGTCCGCACAATGGTCGAGGTCGTGCACGGCGGCGATCACGCGATCGGCGAGCGCGCCATCGTAGCGCGGCGCGACGAGGTCGCGGAACTTCGCCTCCAATATCGCGAAGGGGACGGGGTTCTCCGGGTTGCCGCGCGGATAATCGGCGCTGCCTTCAACCGTCTCGCCATTCGCAAGGTGGAGCGTCACGCGGGCGGGCCATTGCTCCGGGTAGCGCGCCGTCAGCGCCGGATCGGCGCGCACCGTCGTCCGGTCGAGGAGCGTGGCAATCATGGGATGACGGACACCCTCCGTGTCGAAGCGCGCCGGGTCGAACTGCGCCAGGCCGACGACGCCCTCCACGAGCGCGGCGGCGACGCAGTACGCGACGCTGAACTTCGCCTGGTACGGCGTGCGCGGGATCAGGCGGCGCACGATGTCATATCCCGGCCCGTAGAGTGCGATCTCGACGGTCGCGATCTCCCGCGCCGCGTCGTCGCCGTGCCACCCGCGTCGGGCGCGGAGGTCTTGCGCCGTGTCAATCGCCGTGTGCGTGTGGCCGCAGCAGGAATGCAGTTTGTAGCAGTTCTCGGCGATCTTCCAGCGCGCACCCAGCCCGTCCGTGATCCGGCTTTCGTCATAGCCGGTCGTTGTTGCGCGGAAGAAGCCGCGCTCGCCTTCGAGGATCCGGGTGGCGGCGGTGAAGCCGCGCCGCGCGAGGTCGGCGGCGAGGATGCCGTTCATCGCCGCTTTCCCCGGATGGAGATGCTTGCTCATCGCGCCGTCCGCGTTGAATTCCCACAGTCCCGCCGCCTGCGTGCCCGCGCTGCCGAGCGCCTCCCGCATCCGCGTCGCGTCCAGACCGAGCAGCGCGCCCGCCGCGACCGCCGCGCCGAACGTCGCGGCGGTGCCGGTCGGATGCCAGAATGCGTAGTGGCTCGGGTTCACGGCCTCGCCGACGCGCAGCCCCGCGTCGTAGCCGAGCACCGCCGCGAGCAGCAGCGCCCGCCCATTGGTGTGCTCCCGCTCCGCGACCGCGAAAGCCGCCGGCAGGGTCGGCGCGGCGGCGTGCAGCGTCGATCCTTTGTGGACATCGTCGAATTCCAGGATGTGCGAGGCGACGCCATTGCCGAAAGCAGCACCGGCGGCGGACGAGCGGCCATCCGGGAAGAGCGCGGCGTCATCGGACGCGCCGAGCAATCCTGCGACTTCCCGCGCGATGCGGGCCGGCGCTTCGAGCGCGCCCGCCAGCATCGAGCCGAACCAGTCGAGGATCGCCAGTTTCGCCTGCTCGATCACCGGCGCGGGCAGATCGTCGTACGTTGTCGCGGCGGCAAACTCCGCCAGTCGCCGCGTCGGCCCCGGCTCCATCGCCGCGTCGTCGCGCTCCCGGATTGTCAGCAATTGCTCCGTCATCGGGTCTTCCTCCGAACTTTACTCGCTGATAGAGGATACCTTTCTGAACCGCCAAGACGCCAAGATCGCCAGGAAAACACAAAGAAGAGGGACGAGATGTTTCTTCCTTTCCTCTCTGTTTCCCTCTTGGCGCCCTTGGCGTCTTGGCGGTTCAATTTCCCTCTCCTCGCCTACTTGTCAGCCGCCCGCCTCGATCACGGCGGTATACCGCTCGGAGAGCGGTTCCGGGGTGATCGGGATGTCGAGCAGGAGCGGTTCGCGCGTCGCGGCCGCATCGTGCAGAGCCTGCCGCAAGTGCACCGCCGACGCGATCTTCTCGCCGCGCATGCCGAGGCCGCGCGCGACGAGCGCGAAATCGAGCGCGCCGAGATCGGTGCCGACGAACCGCCGGTCGAAAATCGCCTCCTGCCGCACGCGCAGGGCGTTGTACCGGCCGTCGTTGAAGACCGCGACCACGACGGGCGCCCCCGTCGCCGCGATAGTCGCCAGTTCGCCGAGCGTCATCATCAGGCTGCCGTCGCCGACGACGGCAAGGACATGGCGCTCCGGCGCACCGAGCGCCGCGCCGAGCGCCGCGCCGACGGCATAGCCCATCGTCTGCTGCACCTCCGGCACGAAGAGGGAGCCGGGGTGCGTGACGGCGAATCCCGGCTCGTACAGCCAGGACTCTGTCGCGGAGCCGTCCGACGTGGCGATACTGTCGGCGGGAAATGCCTCGCGCAGCAGCCGCGCGACGAAACGCGGGTGGAAGGGCGGCGCGGGGTCGCGATTCTCCGCCATGAACGCGTCGAGCGCGGCGCGGCGGCGCTCGCGCAGGGCGGTGGCCGCCACGACCAATGCGGAGGGCGCGCGATGGGCCGGGAGCCGTTCCAGCAGCCAATCGAGGACGCGCGCGACATCGCCGTTGATGGCGACCGACGCCGGATAGTTCATCACGAGGGCGGCGGGGTCGCGGTCCACGCGGATGAGGTTCGCCGGGAGCGGCGTCTTCCAGGTCAGCGTCGTGTACTCGTTGAAGTGGGTGCCGAGGGCGAGGCAGACGTCCGCGTCGCGGGCGATGGCGGCGACGCCCGCCATGCTCGGGATGCCGACGGCGAGCGGGTGATCGTCCGGGATGATGCCGCGCGCCTTGTTCGAGGTGATGACGGGCGCGCCGAGCGCCTCCGCGAGGGCGATCAGCGCATCGCCCGCCCCGGCCTGCACGACGCCATGCCCCGCGTAGATCAGCGGCGCACCGGCATTCCGCAAGAGCGACAATGCGCGCTCCAGTCCCGCGCTATCGGGAACTGGGGCTTCCGCCGGCGGCTGGCTGACCGCCGCATGCGTCGCCATCCCCGCATCGTCGCCGCGCCGGTTGAAGAAATCGTACGGAATATGGATGTGGACGGGGCCGGGCGGTTCCGCGAGCGCGAGTGCGCACGCCTCCGCGACCGCTCCGGTAATCTCCATCGGTTCGCCCGTTGCGACGGCGATCTGCGCCTTGACGACGGGCCGCATGAAGGCGGCGATGTCCAGTTCGTGGATGGCGAACCGGCCTTCCAGCGCGGCGGGCACGGCGGCGGTGATGAGGACGAGCGGCACGCTGTCGCTCTTGGCGACGAGCGCGGCGGTGGCGAAATTTGTTGTGCCGGGGCCGGGGACGACGAGGCAGACGCCGGGCTTGCCCGTCGCGCGGGCGTAGCCGTCCGCCGCGAACCCCGCCGCCCCCTCGTGCCGCGTCACGACGGGTTGAATGGTTGGATGGTCGTGGAGCAGATCGTAGGGCAGGAGCGTATGCACGCCGGGGATGCCGAAGAGGTGCGCGACGCCGTGCGCCGCGAGCGCGTCAATGAGCGCTGCCGCGCCGGTCGTAGTGCTCGTCGTCACGGTCGCTCCTTCGTTCCGCTCGCCGTCTCGGCTCATCCGTGCAAAATCATAGCACGCGCGGCGAGGGGGCGCGGCGGGCGCGCATGCTACAATGCGACGCGGCGAGGGGACGGCCGAGACGCGCGGTATGCAGGGTGGGGAATGAGCACGATCACGGTTGAACGGCAGCGCGGCGCGGGGGGATTCGCCGCGCTCCGTCGCCGGTCGCCGTCCACGATGCGGGCGAAAACCGGCGCGTTCGTGCTGCTCTGCCTGCTCGCGCTGGCGACGGTCGCCGTTCTCTTTCAGGTACCGTATCGCCACACCGTGCATGTCGGCGCGCCGGGCGAGGCTGCTACGGTGCGCGGCTTCTACGATCCCGAAGGCAAAGGCGGCTTCACCTACCGTTGGACGACGGGGCGGGCGTTCGTCCGGCTGCCGCAGGGTGTCTTCCCCGGCGAGGCGGATGTCGTCCTCTCCGGCAGCCGGCCGGGCAGCGCCCCGCCGCGCGTCGGTATCGGATTATCCGGTCGGACCAATGCATCAACGCAGGTGCGGAGCGGCGCCGATTTCGCAACCTATCCGGTGCCCCTGCCGTCCGATGGCGGCGCGCTCAATCCCGCCATCACGCCCGATCTCTCGATCCAGCCGTCCGATACCGCCGTGCCGCCGAACGAGAATCGCGCGCTCGGCGTGGCGGTCGAAGAGGTGGTGATCTTCACGAACCCGCTCCGCTTCGGGCCGGTCGTGCCGCCGACGCTCGCGCTGCTCCTCATTCTCGGCATGGCCGCCGCATTGTCGCTCGTCCTGCTCTCCGCCGCGCCGCCCGTGCTGCCGCTTGTCGCGGCGGCGTACGGGCCGGTGCTCATGGCGTCAATCTCCCTCGCCCTCCGCCGCGCGGACGATCCGGGGCGGCAGGCGGCGGCGGTGGCCGGATTCACGGTGGCGGCGCTCGTCGCGGCGCTGATCGTCTGGCGGCGGCCGCTCGGTGCGCGACCGTGGGCGCGGGCGGTGGCGCGGCTCGACGGGCGGCTCGTGCTCGCCGTCGCCGTGCTGATAACGCTCGGCTACGCGCTCTACGCGTCGCACCGGATGTTCGGGCGGCTCTACGACGACACGCACATCACCCTGCGCTACGCCCGGAACCTCGCCGATGGCGACGGCCTCCGCTTCAACCCCGGCGAGCGGCCCGTCGAGGGGTACACGAACTTCCTGCTCACCGCCCTGCTCGCCGGGTGCGCGAAGATCGGCCTGCCGCTCGTGACGATGGCGAAAGTCGTCTCCATCGGCGCGGCGCTCGGCGTCGTTGTCGCGACCTACTGGCTGGCGACGCTCGTCCTGCCCGACGCGCCCGGCCTGCTCCGCGCGACGCCGAGTTTGCTCCTGGCGATCTGCGGCTGGTTCGCCTTCTTCGCGGCGATTGGGCTGGAGACGCACCTCTTCGCGCTGCTCGTCACGCTCGCCGTCTGCCTCGTCCTGCGGCGGCGGTGGGCGTGGGCGGGCGCGCTCTTCGCGTGCGCGTACCTGACCCGGCCGGAAGGCGCGGGGCTGTGGGCGGTCACGCTCGGTTGGCTCGTCTGGCAGGCGGCTATCGGGCCGCGCATCGCGCGCCGCGCGAGAGATGGGCGAAAGCAGATAGTCGGACATAGTGCGGATTTCCTCGGTGGTAGCAGGCTTTCCAGCCTGCCGTCCCGCACCGAGAAGCAGGCTGGAAAGCCTGCTACCACCATCTATTCTCGCATCCGTTCGCAGTGCTCTCCGCATAGCGACCCCGAATGGAAAGACGGCACGATGCGCTTCGGTGACATCGCGCGCTTCGCGGCGCCGTTCGTCGTGATCGCGGGGATACACGAAACCTGGCGGCTCGCCTACTACGGCGAGCCGCTGCCCAATACGTTCTACGACAAGGTCGGCTCGACGGCGCAGCAGGTGCGGCGCGGCCTCGATTACGTCCTCGATGACTTCCCGCAACTGCACGCGCGCACGATCATCGCCATCGTCCTCGTGCTCCTCGTGCTCCCCTCCGCGTGCATCGCCAATCGCGCGGCGCGGTATATCGCGCTGCTCGCGGCGGCGTTCGTTGGCTATATCGTATTGGTCGGTGGCGATTTCATCGGGCCGCGATTCCTCTTTCACATCTTCCCGCTCGTCGTCGTCCTGCTCGTCGCGGGCCTCCGGTCGCTGGCGCGCGTGCCGTGGTACGGTATCCGTCATCGCTCCGACGGCGGCGAAAGAGCATCGGCATGGAACCGGGCCGGGTCGCCGCTCGCCGCCGTCGCGGTGGCATTGGTCGCAATCTGGCTCTTCCTGCCGCTGACGCCGCCGAATACCTTCCTCAAAGAGCGCGTCGGCGGCACGCACATGCGCGAAGTGACCGGCCTGACCGCGCTCGGCGATTACCTGAAGGAGACCGCGCCGCCGGGCGCGACGCTGGCGATTGACGCGGCGGGCGTCGTCCCGTTCATCAGCGGCCTCGCGACGCTCGACATGCTCGGCCTCAACGATGCGCACATCGCGCACACGGCGACGGCGACGGGCGAGGGCGTCGCGGGCCATGAGAAGACCGACCCGGCGTACATCCTCGCCCGGAATCCGACCTACATCGCGGTCGGCATGAGTAAACTGACGACGGGTGGCCGCCCCGGTCGCGGCCTCGATCTGCCGGGCTTCGATGCCGCGTACCGCCGCGTCGCGCTCGTGCAGATGAACGCCTCCGTCGTCTCGCCGAGCCTCATCCTCGTCGTCACGCCGCAAACCGACATCCAGGCGGCGATTGATAGCGGCTTCACATACGGGCTGTACCGGCACAAATAGCGGGATTTCTGAACCGCCAAGACGCCAAGGACGCCAAGAGGGAAAGAGAGAAAGAGAAAGAAAA
>JAICIL010000274.1 GCA_025924435.1 Chloroflexia bacterium
CCCGCGTCGTCGAACTGCGGGATCAGCCGGGTGACGACGGTCACCTCGCGGTCGTGGGCGATCACCCGCTCCTCGTAGCTGACCGATGTGCGCGCCGCCACCGCCTCCCGGCACTTGCGAATCAGCAGCGCGCCCTGCGCGACGGGCAGGCAGTCGTCGAGCCGCATGTTCGCCACCCGCTCCGGGGCGAAGCCGGTCAGTTTCGTATACGCGGCGTCCACATGCGCGCAGCGGAATGTCTCGCCGTCCGGTTCGAGCAGGAAGAGCGCGTCGGCGATCGGATCCGCCCCGACCCTGAACTGATTCGTGTCCAACATTCGTCGCTGCCGCCTCTCTGGCGTCCGTTTCTGACACGGCGGTCATCGTCCCCACGTCGTACATTACACCATAGTCAACGTATAGACCACCGATGATGTTATGGGCAGTGGGAGAGAAACCGGGGAGAACCACAAAGGCCCAAAGGGATACAAAGGGCGAAGAAGAGCAATGATTGCCTCTTTCTTTGCGCCCTCTGTGCCCTCTGCGTCTTTGCGGTTCTCCCCGGTTTCAGCGGCACGTATCCTGCGACACCGGATGACCAGCAGGAGAGCCGCGTCAACGCGATGCCGCGTTGCCCACCACGCGGGTGGCGGCGCACCTGCTTTGCCCGTCACATCGCCGATGAGAACGGAAACAACCGCAACGATGCGGCGGTAGCCATCCTACCGCCGCATCGTTGCGGTTGTTTCCCAAGCCGCATCCACGCGGCGGTAAGGTGTTACCGATAGACCACGTACGGGCTGCCGTAGGGATAGCCGTCCGCGTAGACCGGGAAGATGCGGGCGCCGGTCGTCGTGCAGACATTGATGAGGTGCCCATCCTTGTCCGGGACGATGGAGACGCGCCCGTCGCCGCAGTAGCGCGGGTCGAAGTAACTGACCGCGCCTGGCACGGCGTTGTAATGCGCGTAGAGATACGGCACACCACCGTACGGCACGCCACCGTAGTAGTAGACGGGGTCGCCGTAGCCGAGGCAGCGATAATTGCCGACCGGGCAGCCATTCGCCGTGAAGACGTTCGCGGGGGCGGACGCGCCCACCGAAGCGCTGCCGCCAATCGTCAGGATCAGGAGGAGCGCCCCCGCCGCGACCGTGAGAAGCCGTCGTACATTGCGTGTGATCATAGAACTGTGTCTCCCTTCTCGGAAGGGCGGAAAGCCCGCCGCTCCCCATATTCCACGCAAACACCACACCGATTACCCGTACCGCAGTACTCCGAAATATGCCCCGCGCCGCCGGCGTCCCGTCCGTGCGACCTGCCGGTGGCGCCGGCGTATTTGCCTGTGGTCAGTATCTGTGGTCAGCCATGGCCTCACACCGGACAAAAGGCGGGTTTGTCCGCTGTCCGAAGGGACAGACCGCGTGCGATACAATAGTGAGAATGTGGGATCGGGCGCATCAAGGAGGAGCGACGCGTGCACTGGGCGGAAACAGTCCTGGCGAACCTCAAGGAGCAACAGGTCCGGCTGATGACGTACGTGCCGGACAATATGCTCATCCCCCTGATTGACGGCGCGCAGGCGGACGCGCACTTCACCGCCTTCACCGCCACGCGGGAGGAGGAGGCGATCGGCATCGCCTGCGGCGCGGATATGGCGGGGATGCGCGCCGTCGTGCTGATGCAATCGAGCGGCTTCGGCAACACGATCAACGCCCTCGCCTCGCTCGCCGTGCCGTATCAATTGCCGCTCTTGATGATGATCTCGGAGCGTGGCGTGATCGGCGAATACAACTCGGTGCAGATGCCGATCACCCGCGCCATCCGCCCCGCGCTGGATGCTCTCGGCATCCCGCACGCCACGCTCGCCCGCGAGGACGAACTCCATTTCCTCAGCCACCGGATGATCCGCCAGTGCTTCCAGACCCGCACGCCGACGGCGCTCATCCTCTCGCCGCTGCTGACGGGCGGCAAAACCGACGTGTGAGAAGGAGCAATGAGCAATGCGTAGGGGCGGCGCTCGAACCGCCCTCCCCAGATGGCAGGAGGCGATGATGGTCACCACCGATGCAGCCACGACCACCGCGAAATCCGTAAACGCGATGCAGCGTTTGTCCCTCACGCGGGCGCTCGTCTCGCTCCTCACCCACGAGGAGGCAATTGTCGCGGGGATCGGCAACACGAACTTCGACCTCGCCGCCGCCGGGCACCGGGCGCAGAACTTCTACATGCTCGGCAGCATGGGGCTGGCGCTGCCGATCGCGCTCGGCGGGGCGGTCGCGCAGCCGGAGCGGCGATTCTTCGCCCTCGAAGGGGACGGCTCGCTCCTGATGAACCTCGGCTGCCTCGCGACAATTGCCAGCGTCGCGCCGCGCAACCTCACCATTATCATCTGGGATAACGGGCTGTATCAGATCACCGGCAAGCAGCGCGCGGCGACCAGCGGTGTGACCGACCTCGTCGGCGTCGCGAAGGCGGCGGGGATCGCGAAGAGCGCGTGGGCGACGGACGAAGCGGACTTCACGCGCCGCGTCCGCCAATCGCTCACCGACGACGGCCCGCACCTGATCGCCGCCCATGTGGACGACGCCCCCGGCGCCGCCCGCCCCGAACGTGATCCCGTGCTGCTGCGGGATCGCTACATGCGCGGCATCGACCGAGGAACGAGGAACGAGTCGTGAGTAACGAGATGGTATCGTCTCCCGCGTTACTCTAGGAGTTACGCAGCTGGAGCGCTTTTCATGGTGGTGGCAGGCTTTCCAGCCTACCCCCCGCCTTGAGAGGCAGGTTGGAAAGCCTGCTACCACCGGGTTTCCTCCCGCGAACCGCGTAAGTCCTATTACTCATTACTCGCGACTCGTTCCTGCGTATTGCCCTGCGGACATACCCGCACGGCGGCCGAAGACCGCGCCACTGGTGAGGCCGCTGCCGCCGGGGTAATTCGCGTAGAAGAGGCCGCCGACCAGTTCCCCGGCGGCGTGCAGGCCGGGGATCGGGCGGCCCGCGCGGTCGAGGACGCGCGCGCCGTCGTCAATCTTCACGCCGCCGAAGGTGAAGGTGATGCCGCAGGTGACGGCGAAGGCGAGGTAGGGCGGGGTGTCGAGCGGCAGCGCCCAATTGCTCTTCGGCGGCGCGATGCCGACCGTCCGCACGCCGTCCTTGATCGCCGGGTTGAAGTCGCCGGGTTGGATGGCGGCATTGAAGGCGGAGACCGTCTCGTCCAGCGCGTCCGGGTTCAGGCCGATGAGCGCGGCGAGATCGCGGATCGTCGCCGCCTCGTGGCGCGAGACGCCGGGCGCGGTGTATTCGTCCTGCCGGAGGAGCGGGGCGGTTTTGGCGTCGAAGAGTTGCCAGGCGACCGCGCCGGGCTGCTTGAGGATTTCCGCGCCGTACTTCGCGTACGTATAGTTGCGGAAGTCCGCGCCCTCATCGAGGAAGCGCGCGCCGTCGCGGTTGACGACGATGCCGATGGGATACGATTGCTTCGAGAAAAGGTGCGCGATCGCGCGGTCGCCGGTCGGCGGCGCGCCCGCGTCCCACTGGATGGCATGGCAGCCGCTCCAGTGGCCGTAGGGCTGCGCGCCCGCGTCGAGCGCGAAGTGCAATACTTCGCCGGTGTTGTAGGGCGTGCCGCGCACCTTGGCGACATCCCAGTTCGGGCCGAGATGGGCGGCACGGCGCTCTGGGTCCGCCTCGAAGCCGCCGCTCGCCAGCACAACCGCGCCCGCCGAGATCGCCGCGCGGCCCTCCGGCCCGTCTACGACGACGCCCGTCACCGCGCCGCGCTCATCCCGCACCAGCCCGACAACCGGGCTGTCGTAGCGGATTTCAATATCGCTGGCGAGCGCGGCGGCGGTGTGCTGGGCGATCAACCCTTTGCCCTCGCCTACCGTGCCGAGCGGCAGATTGCCGAAGAAACGCGATTTTCCCGCCACCCGGAAGGACTGCCGCTCGTACATCAATTTCCAGCGGATGCCCTTCGCGTGCATCCACCGCACGACCGCCGCCGCGTCGTTGACGAGGATCGCGGCCAGCGCCCGGTCGCACCGTCCGTCTGTGATGCGGAGCATATCGGCCATGAACTGTTCCGGCGCGTAGGACGGGAGTTCGACTTCCGCCGCTTGCGCGTCCGTCAGGTCGTCGAGGATCGGGCGGAGGTCGTCGAGCGAATTGAACGTCGTCCGCGTCGCGCCCGCCGTGAAGTAACTGTTCCCACCGGCCCAGGCGCGCGGCGCTTTCTCGACGATCAGGACGCGCCCGGCATGCTCCCGCGCCGCGTGCGCCGCGCAAAACCCGGCGTTCCCGCTCCCCACGACGACGACATCGTACCGATCCGGCATGACACCTCCAGTAGTCAGTAGTCAGTAGTCAGTAGTCGGCAGCCGGTCGGCAGAAAAGCCATGCCGCAGGCTGGTCAGTATAGCAGGAAGATGCGGCACTATCGGGGCGGTTCGCGGGCCACCCTCCCCGCTCAGTCCTCAATCCTCAGCCCTCGGCCCTTAAAAGGGATGGTGGCGGCGCTGGAGGAAAGCGCCGCCACCAAGGAACAAGAGGACAAGGGCAGAAGGAGTATGCATTGTGGGACCCGCTACCACCGTCTCACCGAGCCGTCGCGGAGCGTCGAGCGCGTGGGACGCATGGATGCGCTCGCGAGCGCATCGCGGGATTTCGGGACCAACTCAACATGCGTTCGGTTCGTCATCAGCGTGGCCGGGCGACCATTGTTTGTCGTTGCTCACCCCGCCGTCCCCGCCTCCGCCGTACCACCGCGAACGCCATTCACCGATAATAACGGCACGGGGGGAGAAAATGTGATGGGCATCCACATTTCCTCTCCGATTCCATCTTCGTGCGGCGAGAGAACGAGTTCGCGGTTCGGCGTGGAACCGTTCACCGAACCCCTTATCGCCCCGCAATGTCCTGCTCGTACTCCTTGCGGATTTGATCGCCGCCGCGCGCTTTCCAATCCTTGATGTAGGTATCGAGCGCGGCGAGCGGGTCGCGGCCGGTGATGATCGCCGTGATACGATCGGTGCCGAGTTGGTTCAGTTCGACGGATTTCACGGCATTCGTCGGCGAGAAGGCGGTCAGCGCGGGGTTGTCAATGCCGAGCGCGGCGATCTGCGCCGCCGCCGTTTGCAGGTACTGCGCGTCCCCCGGATCGCTCGGATAGTAGAAGACGGGCGGCGGGACGACGACCGTGCCGAGTTCGCCGATCTCCGCGCGGCCACGATCGTTGAGGATCCGCGTCCCGTCCGGCTGGACGGTGTGATGGATGCCCTCGATGCCGAAGGTGAGGAAATTGTACTCCTCGCTGCCGAAGGGCGCGCTGAAATAATCGAGGATGCGCAGCAACTCCCTGGCCCGCTCCGGGTCCTTGCCGTCCTTCGCGGGGATCGCCGCGATGCTGCCGAACCCCGCGCCGTTGTATGTCACGCCCGTGCCGCCGTCGAAACCGGGCGGGACGAGCGCGCCGAGATTCGCCGCCGGGTTCACCCGCTTCGCCTCGAAGCGCACGCGGAGGTCGCCGTTCAGTTGGATCAGCGCGTCCGCGTAGCCGCCGATGGTACCGGCGATCAGCGCGTTCGTCGCCTGCGTCCGGTTCATTGTCGCGGCGTCCGGGTGGTAGACGCCCGCCTCATTCAGTTTCCGGGCGAAGGCGAGGGCTTGCCTGAACTCGTCGGTCTCGATCTGATTCGTCAGCGTGCCGTCCGGGTTCTTCCGCCAGCCGTTCGGCACGCGGAACATTCCCCGGAGAAAGGGCATGCTCCAGTCCGCCCCCTGCCCGCCGAGCGCCCAGGTGTCCGGCTTGCCGTCGCCGTCGGGATCGCTCTTGGTCATCGCGGTGAAGAGGGTGAGGATGTCGTCGGCATTCTTCGGGGCGGGAATGCCGAGTTTCGCCGCCCAATCCTGCCGGGAGAGGAGCGCGGGGCCGATCGCCAGGCTGAGGCGCGGCACGCCGTAGAGTTTGCCGCGCAGCGCGGCGTTCTTCCACGACGAGGCGGGATACTGCCCGAGGTTCGGGTACGCCTTGAGCGCGTCGCCGGAGAGATAGGCGGTCAGGTCGGTGAAGGCCCCCTGCTGCACCGCCTTGTACTGGTCCGGCGCGGAGAGTGGCGAGATGAGCAGGATATCGGGGAGGTCGCCGCTGGCGATCAGCGCCGTCGCCTTCTCGGTGTACTGCGGCAGCGGCACGAGCGTGAAATCCACCGTCGCGCCGAGCCG
>JAICIL010000275.1 GCA_025924435.1 Chloroflexia bacterium
ACACAAAGCCGCACTGCTCGACGGCAAAAGAGGGATGGCGCGGTGTGGCATCGTAGGACCGTGCGTGGTGACTCCGTGGTGTTCTCGCATCGTATACTGCTCACAGAGCGCTGTGCTCGATTTCGTCTGCCACGAGCTATGCATCATGGCCTCGTCCATCGACACGCCGATAGTCTGCCCCGTGATCGTCGGCCGCGCCCCACTTCTCGTCGGCCTCGATGCCCACCTCGCCGCTGCCCGCGATGGCCGTGGCGGGACGGTTGTGATCGCGGGCGAGGCGGGCATCGGTAAGTCGCGTCTCGTGACGGAGGTGCGGACGCGGGAAGCCGCGCGGGACATGCTTGTCCTCGTGGGCCGCTGTTTCGAGCCCGACCGCGTCCTCCCGTATGCGCCGCTCCTCGACATGCTGCGCACACTCCTCACTAGGCAGCCAGCGGACGCGATCGCGCGTGATTTCGGTCCCGTCGCTTCCGACCTTGTCTCTCTCTTGCCGGATCTCCCCGGGCACCTGCCGGGAATCGTCCCGGCCGCCCCGCTCGATCCCGAGCGGGAGCAACACCGCCTCGTCCTTGTCTTCGTGCAGTTCATCACCCATCTCGCGGCTACGCGCCCGTTGCTTGTTGTCCTGGAGGATCTGCACTGGAGCGATGAGGCCAGCCTCGCGGTCCTGCTCGCCCTTGCGCGCCGTGTCACAGCCCATCCGATCTTGCTCCTCCTAACGTATCGGAGCGACGAGATCACCCCGAGTCTGCGGCATCTGCTGGCGATGCTTGATCGCGAGCGGCTCGCCTCCGAGATCGCACTGCCCCGGCTCACGCTGCTCGGCGTCGACGGCATCTTGCGGGCGATCTTCGGCCAGAAGCGGCCGATCCGTGCCGACTTCTTGGAGGCGATCTACAACCTCACCGACGGCAACCCGTTTTTCATCGAGGAGGTGATCCGCTCGCTCGTCGTCGCGGGTGACATCTTCCGTGCGGGCGGGAGGTGGGAGCGTCGAGCACTTGCGCAGATGCAGATCCCGCGCAGTGTGCAGGACGCGGTGGTGCGTCGCACTGCGCATCTGAGCCCGCAGGCGGCCAACCTGCTGAGCTTGGCGGCGGTCGCCGGACGGCGCTTCGACTTTGATGTCCTACGGGTGCTCACCGGCCACGACGAGGAACGCATGCTCACCTTGGTCGGCGAGCTGGTCGCCGCCCAGTTGGTCGTCGAGGAATCGGCCGACCGCTTTGCCTTTCGTCACGCGCTCACGCGCCAAGCGATCTACGCCGCGATGCTCGCGCGCGAGCGCCGTCGACTCCACCTCGCGATTGCAAACACGATCGAGCAGCTGTACGGGGACACATCGGACGCTTATCTCACCGATCTCGCCGGCCACTTCGCTGAGGGCGAAGCATGGGCGAAGGCGATGGAATACGGGAAACGCGCTGGCGCGCGGGCACTCGCCCTCTATACGCTCCGCGCCGCCGTTGAGCATTTCAGTAGGGCGATAGAGGCCGCCGCTCACCTGTCGATCGCGCCCTCGTTGCACCTCCATCGCGATCGCGGGCGGGCGCTAGCGATCCTCGGGGAATTCGATGCCGCGCGGGCGGACGACGAGATGGCGTTGGCGCTAGCCCAACAGGGAGCTGATCGGCTCGCCGCATGGCAGGCGCTGCTCGATCTCGGTGGCCTGTGGGCTGGTCGCGATTACATTCGCGCGGGCGGCTACTTTGAGCAGGCACTCGCATCGGCACGCGCACTCGGCAATCCGCTCCTCGTTGGTGAGAGCCTCACGCAACTCGGCGGCTGGTACCTCAATACCGAACGCACCGACGAGGCTGAGCAGTGTCTTCAAGACGCGTTGACGGTCTTCGAGCAGGCCAATGATCGCCTCGGGATTGCCCGGACAATTGATCTCCTTGGCACCGTGAGCGACATCGCCGGGGACATCGCCGCGATGCGCCGGCGCTACGAGCGGGCCGCCGCCCTCTTCCGCGACTTGGGCGACCGCCAGGCGCTCTCCTCCACCCTCGCGACGATGCTGATCCCCGGCGGCGCGTATATCTTCGAGACGGTCGTCGTCCCGCCTCATATCCCTGTCGCGCAGACGCTGCAGGAGGCAGACGAATCGCTCTCGCTGGCGCGCGAGATCGGTTGGCGAGCGGGCGAGGCGTACACGCTCCTCAACCTCGCTCTGCACTTCGGCGCCTACGGCGAGTATGGGCCGGCGCTGGAGGCCGCCCGCGACGGGCTCGCGATCGCGCGGGAGATCGACCACCGCGAGTGGACGGCGCACGGCGAGTGGACCCACGGGATGCTGTTCACCGACCTGCTCGCATTGGGGCGCGCGCATGATCACTTCGGTCGCGCCCATACGCTTGCCCGCGCGAGCGGCTCGCTGCACTGGCTGCATATCACCGCGGCCGCGCTGGCCGAGAACCACATCGCACTGGGCGACCTCAGCGCGGCCGCCGCGATCGTGGCGGAAACCGCGCCCGATCTGCCGATGCGCACGCTCGGTCAGCGCCGGACCTGGCTGGCTCGGGCGAAACTCGCACTCGCCCGCGGCGAAGTGGCGGGCGCGCTCAGCATCATCGACCGCCTCATCGCCGCCGCTGCCGGCCGCACCGGCGAGCACGACATCCCGCTACTCGCGCTCCTGCGCGGCGATTGCCTGCTGGCGCTCGGGCGATTCGACGACGCGGAGGCTCCCGTGCGCGCGACGGTGCGCATCGCGACCGACCACGGCCTGCTCCCGCTCCGCTGGCGGGGCCATCTGGCGCTCGGCCGGTTGTCCGACGCCAGGCGCCATGACGCCGACAAGCATTACCAATCCGCGCGGACCACCATCGCACAGGTGGCGGCCAGCCTGCCCGCTGGCGCGCTCCGGGATGAGTTCCTCGCGCATACCACGGAGCTCCTGCCTGCCGATCGCAGCCCAGCCGCGCGGCGCGACAGGAACACCCTCACCCTCACCGCGCGCGAGCGCGAAGTGGTGACGCTCGTGGCGCGCGGGCTCTCGAACCGCGACATCGCGGACGCGCTCTCGATCGGCGAGCGTACGGTCGAGACGCACGTCGGCCACATCCTCGGCAAGCTGGGATTCGGATCGCGGGCTGAGATCGCCGTGTGGGCGGCGCGTCGGGCCATGCGGGCACGCCGGCCCGACAGCACGGCCCCGTGAGCCCGGCCGTCGGTAACCAGCCCGCCGCCCGTCCGTACCGCGGTCCATCGATCTCCGTACCGCGTCGCGCGGGGAATCCGTACTATCCACGACGCGGCTGCCGCCTTCCACCGCTACATTGAAAGCGTCGGCACAATCTTGCTCTCCCGTCCCTCATCCTCGGGCGGAGGGTTCCGCGAAAGGAGCACCACGATGACCGCCAACCCGAACACCGGCGTAGGGATCGGCGCGCTCGACGGCGACGCGATCCAGGCATTCGCCATGAGCATGCGCGGAGCGCTGCTCCGCACCGGCGATGCCGACTACGACGCCGCACGCGCGATCCAGAACGGCATGATCGACCGCCAGCCCGCCCTCATCGCCCGCTGCACCGGGGCAGCGGACGTCATCGCGGCCGTCAACTTCGCCCGCGACCACGGCCTCCTCCTCTCGGTCCGCGGCGGCGGGCACAACGTCGCGGGGAATGCCGTCTGCGACGGCGGGCTGATGATCGACCTCTCGCCCATGCGCGGCGTCCATGTCGACCCGCGCTCCCGCATCGCCCACGTCCAGGGGGGTGCCACATGGGCCGACCTCGACCGCGAGACGCAGGTCTTCGGCCTCGCCACCCCCGGCGGTGTCGTCTCGACGACCGGGATTGGCGGATTAACGCTGCACGGCGGCATGGGTCACCTGCGCAGTAAGCACGGCCTCAGCCTCGACAACCTCCTCTCGGTCGAAATCGTCACCGCGGACGGTGAACTGCGCCACGCGAGCGCGGCGGAGAACCCGGACCTCTTCTGGGCGGTGCGGGGGGCGGGGAGCAACTTCGGCGTCATCACGTCGTTCGAGTTCCGGCTCCACCCCGTCGGCCCGATCGTCATGCTGTGCGCCGCCCTGTACGCGCTGGACGACGGACCTGCGGTGCTGCGCAAATGGCGCGACTACATTGCCACGACCCCCGAGGAGTTCACCCCGCTCGCCGTCTTCTGGAGCGTGCCGGAAGGCTTCCCGCCGGAGATCGTGGGCAGGCCGATCGTCATCCTCGCCGGTGTCCACGCCGGCCCGGTGGAGGAGGGCGACCAGGTCGTCCGGCCGATGCGCGAGTTCGCGACCCCGCTCCTGGATATGAGCGGCCCGACGCCCTTCGCTGCCGTTCAAAGCGCCTTCGATCCCTTCTTCCCGAAGGGGCTGCGGCAATACTGGAAGTCCACCTACGTCACCGAATTGAGCGACGAGCTGCTGGATGCGCTGTGCGATCTCGCTGCGGCCCGCCCCTCGTCGAAGACGACGATGGATATCTGGCCGCAGACGGGGGCGGTGGCGCGCGTGAACGCGGCGGAGACGGCCTTCGGTGAGCGGCATCCGTTCATGGTTGCCTTCGAGTCGTCGTGGACCGACGCGGCGGAGGACGCGGCGAACGTCGCGTGGGCGCGCGAGGCGTGGGCGTCGATGCAGCGGTTCGCTTCGCGCGGCATCTACCTCAACTTCCCCGGGCTCGGGGAGGAGAAGGAGGAACTGGTCAGGGCGGCGTACGGGTCGAACTACGCGCGGCTGCAGGCGCTGAAGACGCGGTACGACCCGACGAATCTCTTCCGCATGAACCTCAACATCCCGCCCTCGCCGTGAGCGGCGGATAGCGGCGCGGCCCGCAAACGGTCGGCGGATTCCCGAAGGAGGCAGAGCATGTACGGTACGGTAGCGCGCATGACGGTGCAACCCGGCAAAGAGGACGAGTTCCGGGCGATCGGCGAACAGTGGACGAAGGAGCGCGGCGCGGCGACCGGGCAGGTCGCGGAGTACGTGTTCAGGATGGAGGGGCAACCTGGGGAATACTACGTCATCGGGATCTTCCGCGACCGGGAGAGCTACCAAGCGAACGCGAGGGATCCGGAGACCGATCGTTGGTATCGCCGGATGCGCGCGACACTCGCAGCCGACCCGGAGTGGCATGACGGCGAGGTGGTCGAGTCGGAGATCCTCAGCGGCATTTGAGCGACCCGGTGGCGTCCCGAGCGGCGAGCAGTTGCGCCAGATCGGCGGCTTGCGCGATGGGGGACAGGTTCGGCCAATTGTCGATCGGTGTTTCCGCTGGCTGCGGCTCGTCGGGCCTACGACGCGGGAATACACGGACATCCCCGGGGCAAGATCGTGCTCGCGATCGGCTGACCGCGTCGGTCGGCATCCCGCCCGGCTCACAGCGAGCCAGAAGACGCCCATCGGCGCGGGACTGCCCACATCTCGGCACGATCCGCCGGGTGCCACCGAGCGGCAACGGCTGTCGAACCAGCCTAGCAGCGAAACTTGGGATGCTACGACACCAGCGGTGGTATCCGGCAAAAGCTGGCGAACACCACCCGTAGGAGCAAGAACTACCAAGCCTCGTTGCCAGGTTAAATCCCGGATACACACCACGGGGCATTCTCCCCGCTTGGTCCCGTGAACGCAACCGAAGGCCTGTGGAGTCAGATTCACCAGAGAGGGAGGGTCACGATGGCGGCAACCGACGACAGCGAACGGGGCTATTCCCGAGGGAAAGAGGGACAGGCGACGACGTTAACAAAGCCAGGCCAAACGGATGGCGAAACCGCCTTCGGTTGCATTCGCGGGGAAAACGTCGTTCTGTTGCATCTGTCCCGGGCGAACGGCCCGCGCGGGGCGTCGCGCGAGGACGGCGCAGGCGGGCGGACCCCCGGGCTGCTCGGCAGCGCCGCCGTCCGTCAGGCGTGGGTGTCGAAGGTGTCGTGGACGACGACCGCCCCGCCGACCAGGACCAGGGTGCCGACGATCCCGGTGGCGAGCGCCGCGCCCGGCAACGTCGGCGCGGCGCAGCTCGGCCAGGTCCACGTGATCCAGGTAGCGCTGCGTCGTCGCCACGCTGGCGTGTCCCAGGGGCCTGTGCACGGCGATCACGTCTGCCGGCTGTGCAGACTGCGAAGGGCGAAGGTGTGGCGCAGGCGGTGCGGGCTGATCCGATTGGCGTCGATGCCGGCCGCCGTGGTGC
>JAICIL010000276.1 GCA_025924435.1 Chloroflexia bacterium
ATGAATTGCACCTCATGAATGCGATTGGGTCGGCGTCGGCGCCGCGCTGGTATCGGGGGACGGTGTCGGGGCTGGCGGCATACCTGAGCGATCTGCGGGCGTGGGGCGCGGGGGCGGCGGAACTGGTGCTCCACCACGGCCCGGCGACCGAGCAGTTCCGCTTCGTCCATGTCATCGAGCAGGATTGGAACGCCACCTTCGCGCTGTATCGCGCGTGCGGCATCGCCTGCCACGCGCACGCCTCGCTCGCGCCCGGTTTCCGGCTCGAAGGGTGGCACGCGGACGCCCGTTTTGTGCAATCGCAGTACACGCCGCTCCTCGCCTGCTGCGCGCGGATGGCCCAGGCGCAAGGGCGCGCCGTGACGATCGTCATGCACGGCGCGGGCGACACGACGGCGACATTGCAGGCGAATCAGGACGCGACGCGCGCCTTCCTCGACTGGGCGGCGGGCGCAATCCCCCGGCTCGGCGGCGGGGTGCGGATCGCCATTGAACTCCTGCGGGCGCGCGGCGACCGCGATGTGCACGCCGCCTCCGGGCGCGAGCGGGCGCTGGCGGTCGTCCGCGACTGCGACCCCGCGCGGGTTGGTATCTGCTGGGATATGGAACACGATTGGTACAACGGCCTGCGCGACCCGGCGTGGACGCCGCGCCCGTCGGACGCATTCCTCGACCGCGTCGTTCATGCCCACGTCCACGACGCGAACGGCGCGACGATGGCGAACCATCACCCGCTCGTCTTCAATTCGGTGCCGTACGACGCGATGACTCCTTTGCTTGTTGAGCATGGATACGATGGCCCGCTGATCCTCGAAATCCGCTACCGGCATGCGCTCGCGCTCGGCGACCCACTCTTCTGGATGGGCCGATCGTACGCCGTCCTCCGCCGCCTCCTCGCCGACACCGACCGCGCCCTCCGCCCCGGCCGCCCGGCGTGACTGCACTATTCCTTAGTCTTCTTGTATCAGACTCCTTGACAAGACCGCATCAATATGCTAGATAATTGGCGAAACCAAGAGCGCAGGGCACCGGATCAACGGTGGTCTCCCGGCTCTGGATCGGATGCTTCGGTATTCGTGATGGAGGTGTGATGCCATGGTTGGTACTCATGTGTTTGGCGAGCCGCTGATGCTGCGGGACGCCATGCAGCGGCTATTCGACGAGAGCTTCGTCCCGTTCGGCTGGAAGGGCAATGGCAGCGGCACCAGCGCCGTCCGCCCGCTGGCCGTCGATCTCTACAGCACACAGGATCATTACACGCTGCGCGCCTTCCTCCCTGGCGTGTCGCCGGAGGACGTGGATGTTATCTACGCGGACGGCGCGGTGACGATCAAGGCGAAGGTCGCGCAACCGGCGGCGCCGGAAGGCGAGCAGGTCTCGTGGTTCTTCCACGAACTGGGCGACGGCATCTTTGCGCGCACAATTCAGTTTGCGGACCCGATTGAGCCGGACCGCGTCGAAACCTCCTTCGTCAACGGGGTCCTCACGTTGACGCTCCCGAAGGCGGAGTGGGCCAAGCCGAAGAAGATCGCGATCGCCAGCCAGACGCCCGAACTCGTCGGCGCGGGCGAGACGCATTGAGCGCCCGCAGTCAACGAGACGGAGGGAAGGAGGCATGGCAAACATGAGCACGTTCGGTCAGCCGCTCGCGCTGCGCGAGGCGATGCGCTGGTTCTTCGATGAGAGCGCCGTCCCCTCCACGGGGAGAGCGGGCACGGGCGGGCCGGACGCCGCGACCGAAATTCTGCCGGTCAACCTGTACAGCACGCCGGAGCGGTACACGCTCCGGGCGCTGCTGCCGGGTACAATCGACGTCACCTATGCCCATGGCACGCTGACGATCCGCGCGGCGATCCCGCAGCCGCCCGTGCCGCAGGGCGAGGAGACGACCTGGTATCATCGCGAGTTGGGTGTCGGCACGTTCTCCCGCACGATCGCGTTCCGCGATGCGATAGACGTGGACCGCATCGAGAGCTCGTTTGCCAACGGCGTCCTGACGCTGACCCTGCCGAAAGCGAACGCGGCGAAGCCACGGAAGATCGCTATCGCCAGCGGAACGCCGGACGCGGCGAATTCGGGTCGCGAGCGGCATCCGATACTGGAGAAGGTGCGGAAATCGGTGCCGGTCGGGCGGCACGAACGAGAGGAGGGCACGGATTCCTGAGACGTCAGCATCGCCCCGCGCGGCAAACGCGCGTACAATACCATCATGATCGGCGTGGCTCCCGATATGTGTCGGGAGCCACGCGCATATCTCGTGCGGAGATGCGGATGGAGAGTCGTCGCGACGAACTGCGGGCGATGTTCGAGGCGGACCAGGCGGACCGGCGGGCGGTGGCGGCCCGGGAGATGACGCAGCCGGAACTGAACCTGCGCGATTACGAGCGACGGCAGCGGCTGGAACACCTCGCGGCGGACGGCGCGCTCCGCGGTGCGGACGACTACTACTACGCCGCCTACCTCCTCCAGCACGGCACGCTGCCGGAGGAGTTCCGCCGCGCGCACGACTTCGCCGCCGAGGCGGTGGCGCGCGGCTCCCGCCCGGCGCGCTGGCTCTTCGCCGCCACGCTCGACCGCTGGCTCGTCTCGCTCGGCAAGCCGCAGCAGTACGGCACGCAGTATGTCCGCATCGGCACGCACGGCTACGCGATCTACGAGACGGATCCGGAAGTCTCCGACGCCGAGCGCGCCCAGTACGACGTGCCGCCACTGGAGGAGCAACTGCGCATGCTCACCGAGCGGAACGGCGGCTGGCCGGTGCCGTGGGTCCAACGACTCAACGGCAAACTGCAAATCATCGAGCCCGAAGACGCCCCGGACGCCGGGCCGGTGCATCTCATCATCCCGAAGGACCCGCACACGCACTGAGCGATGGTTACAGTTCTCTATCGGAGGGGCAGAATGGGCGAACGCATCGGATGGATGGACGACGTTTACCATATGCTGGAGGACGTGTTCCACTTCTCGTGGAACGCGCACCTACACGCATTGAATGAGCATCTCAGACTCAGACCTGAGCACCGCTTCTCAACGCATGGGCCGAGTGAACCCCCAACGTTCTTCAACGGCGACATCGAGGCACTACAGCCCGGGCGCTGGATATTGGTGGTTTCGCTCAATCCACATCAGGTTAAACAGCCAGTCGACCGGCACTTCGCGACCTTTGCAGAATACTGGAACTTCTGGCGCACCTACAATTGTAAAACGTGGTACCCCGGCTTTTATCGCCCGCTCACGCGCGTGGCTGCAGGAGCGATGAGAATTGAGTTGTCCCTAGAGGACGAGCGCACGTTCGCGACCACGCAGATGCTCTTCCTCGAACTCTGCCCATACGCCTCGCCCCGCTTCGACTTGGCACCGGAGCGAGTGAAAGAACTCGTCGCGGGCGATCCCGGTTTTCGCATCGCGCGCCGAATCCTCCAGTTGGCGGCGGGCGAGGGGCATCCCGCCCTGATCCTCGTCAACGGGAATGCCGCGGTCGAGTCGCTGTCAGCGGTCGAGGGCGGGCGCATCGAGTGGTCAAAGGACGCGCGATATCCCTCCGAGTCGAAGCAAGGCAAGCGGCTGCACCATCGGGAAGGATCGTACGAGACGGCCCTTGGGTCCGTGCCCGTCGCCGGATTCCCCTTCTTGCACACGAGGCAGGGCCACAACTCGTATGTCGAGATCGCCCAGCTCGCAAGCCATCTCCACGCGCTCATCTCGCCAACAGGCTGAAGCCCACCGGCACCGTGGATTATGCGTCTGTGCCTGTTCCGATGACATTGGACAGCCAGCGGGCCATCTCGCGCGGGGAGCGGAGGCGGACGAGGATGCGGTGCGCGTGCTCCGGCGCACGGAAGATGGCGTCGAACTCGCGGCGGCGCTTGCCGTGCATCTTCACGATCCAGACGACGAGCGAGTCGCGACCGAAGAGCGCGCCGCGCCATGTCTCCCGGTTGCCGTTCCAGAGTTCTTCGCGCCGGATGATCCGCCGCAGCGTGCGCGGGAAGACGCGCCAGAGCGGGACGACGATCGGGTAATCGAGCCAGACAACCGTGTCCGCCTGGCCGATCGTCAGGTCGCGCACGGCCGTGTAGTTGCCGTCCACGACCCAGCCGTCGCCGCTCAGCGCTTCCGCAGTGCGGGCGCGGAACTCCTCGGTGGACAGGTCTACCCAGTTCGGGCCATGGACGATACCGTCCAGTTCGACATGCGGCACGCCGAGCAGCCGCGCGAGGCGCCGCGCCAGCGTGGATTTGCCGGTCGCCGTCATGCCGATCACCGCGATGCGGCGGCCAAGGGATGGATGTGGTCTTGTTTCTTGGGATTTCGAGTCCATCACCATCCACACATTCTCCCGCGCATCCGGTTCGCAGGCTGGAAAGCCCGCGCCACGCATCATGCCTCCGCAATCGCGTCCCGCATGTGGAGCGTTTCGACGACGTGCCCGGCGCGGTCGAGCGTGATGGCGACGACATCAATGCGGACAAGGCGGTCGCCGTGCTCCGGGTGGGCGTCAATAAAGGCGGCGACGGCGTGGAGGACGCGCTTCGTCTTCGCGCCGACAACCGATTCCGCCGCCGTGCCGTGCCCCGCTTGGGTGCGGACACGGACCTCGACGCAGACGAGCGTCTCGCCGTCGAGGGCGACGAGATCGAGCTCGCCGCCGCGACAGCGCCAGTTGCGCGCGATGATCCGGCACCCGGCCTGTTCGAGCAGAAGCGCGGCGACCCGCTCGCCGCTCGCCCCGATTGCCGCACTGCGCGAAGGCGTCGTCACCGCGCCGCGATGCCGGTGATGCCCGCCGACGGCTCAATGGCGATCGCCGGCGCGGTTTCCAGCGGATAGGTGCGGGCGGCGACGGCGGCGGCGTGGACGGGCGCGAAGCGGTAGCGGTGGACGGGCGACGGCCCGTGCAGGCGGAGGGCGGCGCGGTGCAGCGCCGTGCCGTACCCCTTATGGCGGGCGAAATCGTAGCCGGGATGCGCGGCGTCGAGCGCGGCCATCATCGCGTCCCGCTCCACTTTCGCGACGATGCTCGCCGCCGCGATGGAGAGGCTGGTCGCGTCGCCGCGCGCGAAGGCCCGCTGGGGGATGCGCAACTCCGGCAACTTCACCCAGTCGAGCAGCAGGTAGCCCGGCATCCACGGCAGCGCCTCGATCGCGCGGCGCATCGCGAGGCGGTTGCCGACCGTCAGGCCGTAGCGGTCCAATTCGTCCGGCGGGACGATGCCGACACCGATGCCGCTCGCCACATCGCGGATCGTCGCGGCGAGCGTCGCGCGTTCATCGGGCGTGCAGGTCTTCGAGTCGCGCACGCCCGCGAGGCGCAGGAGCAGTTCCCCGGCGAGCGGCGGCGAGAAGACCGGCGGCAGTACGACCGCCGCCGCGACGAGCGGCCCCGCCCACGCGCCCCGTCCGACCTCGTCCACGCCCGCGATCGGGCCGTGGCCGTCGTGCGTCAGGCGCACTTCCTCATCCAGCGTGGGGAGCACCCGTCTCGCGCCGCGTGGCATCGTCCCCTCCCTCATTCTCCCCATCGGGCGATCATGTACGTACACTCCGAATAGTAGCACATCTCCGCACCGATGGGAATATGTCATCGGGGAATTGAACCGCGAATACTGCCCAAAGGGCACCCGGAAGGACGCGAAGGGGAAAGGAAAAGAGGCCGTTTCCTTCGCGCCCTCCGGGCAGCGTTCGGGATGCAAAAGACCGGCCCGCGTCCGGGCCGGTTCTTGAGCGCGTGCGTCACAACGGCGCACCTTTCGTCTTCTCTTTTTCCTTTGCGTCCTTCGCGTCTTTGCGGTTCAAACGCTTTCCGGTTTCGACCTAATCCGCGCCGGTGCTCGCCGTCTGCGTCGCGCCGCGCTTGCCGACGGGGTGCTGCTCGCGGCGCTCCTTGAGGCGGGCCTTCTTGCCCGTCAGGTTGCGCAGGTAATACAACTGCTGGCGGCGCACATTCGCGCGGCGGACGACCTCGATCTTGTCCACGCGCGGCGAGTGGAGCAGGAAGGTGCGCTCGACGCCGATGCTGTTCGCGCCGATGCGGCGGATCGTGTACGTCTCGTTAATGCCCCCGCCCCGGCGGCTGAGGACGACACCCTCGAAGACCTGGATGCGCTCGCGCGTCCCCTCGACGACCTTGACGC
>JAICIL010000277.1 GCA_025924435.1 Chloroflexia bacterium
GAGGCCGAGCACCGCGCGGGCGTCCGCTTCTACGCGGTCCAAGCCGGGGTGATTTCCGGCACGCCGAACGACGTCGCCTTCGAGAAGGCGATGTTCGGCAGCGTCGCCGAGGCGGCGGCGGCCCTCCAGAAGCTGGGCTTCATCGGCGGCAGCGGCCCGCAGATCACCTACCCCGGGCCGGGCGCCATTGACAACACCGGCCTCAGCCACCTCACGCCGTAACGCCCCGGCCACGACGATAGAGAGAGGAGTCTTCACGGTGAGTAAACTCGAAATAGTGACAAGCACGCGGCTTCCCCGGCGCACCCTCTTCAAGGGCGTCGGCGTGCTCGGGGCCGGGTTGGCGCTGACCAGGGCCGGTTTCCTGCCCTCCATCAGCACGGACGTCGCGGCGGCGGAGAATCTCCAGGATATTCTCAATACGACCGTGACCGTCGAGATGTTCGGGGTGACGATCCTCGGCCTGGCGCTTGACAGCAACGCGAAAGGCAACTTCAAGCCCGCATTTCCCGCCCCGGTCGTCGCCATCCTCACGGCGGCGCGGGCGCAGGAGCAGGCCCATCTCGAATTCTTCTCGAGTCTCGGCGGCAAGCCCCTGACCCAGACCTTCCACATCCCGGACCCCGCGCTCCTCACCGATCCGGTGGCCTTCTTCGACGCGGTGCAGGCCGAGGAGACGCGCGAGATCGCCGCGCAGATCGCCGCGATGACGACCTTCACGGCGATGAACCGGCCGGATCTCGTCAAGGTGAGTTTCCAGTACGCCGCCGAGGAGGCGGAGCACCGGGTGCTCGCTAACTATGCGAAGGGGGCGCGGCCCGCGAACAACTACGGGTTCGCACCGGCGCTGTACGCGAACACCACCGACATCATCGCGGCCCTCCGGCAATTGGGGATCATTGACGGCAGCGGCCCCGCCGCCAATTATCCCGGCCCCGGCGCGATTGATGCCAGCAATGTGATCGAGCGGACGCCCGGTGGCCCGATGGTCAGTTGCGCCGCCCCTGCGGCTGCGCCCGCGCCCGCACCGGCGCCCGCCCCCGCACCGGCCCCCGCGCCCGCGCCGAGCGCACCAAGCGTGCCGAGCGCGCCGCCTTCGACCGGCGAGGGCGGAGAAGCGCGCTTCATCCACCGCCTCGGCGACGGATAGGGAGATCGAGAATACGGCACGTCGAGTTCAGGCCGGGGGATGCACATCCCCCGGCCTCCTCCGGTCAACCTTTTACCCGAAGAGCAGGCAGACGGGCGTCGGAACATGGGCGATGTCGCCCGTCGCGGTCAATGTGCCGGTGGACTGATCAATCCGGAAGGTGACGACGTTGTCGGTATCCTGATTCGCGACGAGCAGGAAGGTTCCCGTCGGGTCGAGGGTGAAACTGCGCGGGTTCTTCCCCTGCGTCGGCGCGTGGCCGCGCGCCGTCAGATTCCCGCTGTTCGGGTCTATCGCGAAGAGCGCGATGCCGTTGTAGCCACGCACGGAGCCGTAGAGGAACCGACCGGACGGATGCACCGCGATTTCCGCGCCGCTGCTCGCGCCGGTGAAGTCGGCGGGCCGGATGGAGATCGTCTGGAGAGGCGCGAGCGTGCCGCGCGCCGCGTCCCAGGCGAAGGCGTCAATTGTCGAGTCGAGCTCGTTGATGACATAGACGTGGCGGTTCGTCGGGTGGAAGGCGATGTGGCGCGGCCCCGCCCCCGGCGCGGATCGCCCGCACGACTGCTCCGCCGCCCCGTTCTCGGTGGTGACATCGTGCGCGTTCAATTTCCCCGTCGCCGCATCGAGGCGGTAGACGAGCGTCTTGTCTATGCCGAGGTCAACGAGCAGCGCGTACCGCCCGGAAAGGTCGAAGGTGATCATGTGCGCGTGCGGCCCCGCCTGTCGCGCTTTGTTCGGCCCCGACCCCGTATTCTGCACGAGATCGCCCATCGCGCCGAGATTGCCGCCCCCTTCGATGGGATAGACCGCGACATTGCCGCTGCCGTAATTCGCCACGAGGAGGTACGCGCCGCTCGGGTCCACCGTGAGGTGGGCGGGGAATGTGCCGCGCGTCGGCCGCGCGTTGCGCGGCGTCAGGCTCCCCGTCGCGGCATCGAGCGCGAAGGCGCTCGCGCCGCCGCCCGGCTGCCCGTCGTGCGTCTCCGTCTCGTTGACGGCGAAGAGGTGGCGACGGGCCGGATCAATGGCGAGAAAGGAGGGATTGACCACGCCCGCGACCGTCCGCACATGCGCCAGCGCGCCGGACGCCGGGTCCATCCGGTAGACGTAGATGCCCTCCGCCGTGCCGTGCATCGCCGGTTCGGTGTAGGTGCCGACGTAGAGGAAAGGCGCGCTGCCGGAAGCGGTCATCGGTTGCACTCTCCATTCTTGCCGCGCGCATCGCGATCCGCGCCCGGCGGTTGGCGGTCCGTCCGACACGCATTCTTGCGCTCCCGCCAACGCGCGTCAATCGTGGGAGGTTCGCGGTTCGGAGAGGGGACTTCCTCGAACCCCGAACCTCCCCGCTGGCATATATTGTGCGGTTTCCTCTCTTTGCCACGTGCATTCGCGCGGCGGAACGAGAGGGGAAATCCATGCCACACGAACACGGCGATGTACCCGGCCCGACGACCAAAGGGGGCGAACGGCCCGAGGGCAGTGCGCGGCCCGGCCAGCGCGCCGCCGAATCGCAGCCTTCGCCGCCCGCGCCGCTCGGCTACGGCGAGGAGGCGAGCGAAAACCTCGGCACGACGACGGCCCCGCCACCGCCCGCGCCGGACAAATACCACGACCCGAGCGAGGGAGAATCCCCCGTGCGGACGAGTGCGCCGCACCACGGCGGCGGTTACATGCTCATCCCCGGCGAGGATTCCTGATCGCGCTGGCGGCGCGCGTCGCGGCACGGCATTTGCCATCAGCGAACTGAGGTCACCCGGCGCATGGAGAAATCCTCCATGGCCGTCCGTAGCAGGGACCGTACCGTAACGAAAGGAGCGCATTGATGCAGCAGCAGAGCAGCGGCGGGACACAGGGTAAGAGCGGCCAGACAAGCGGCATGCAGGGTCAGCAGTTCCACGGTCAGGGTATCTATCCCGTCTCCGATCATGATTATAACATCATCTCAGCCCTCGCCAACGAGTTGCAGGGTTTGGAGAAGTTCCAGGAGTACATGCAGAATGCCGGACAGAGCAGCAAATTCTGGCAAGATGCACTGAACCTGAAGAAGCAACTGGCCGAACTCTTCACCCACGAACTCGCCGAGCACGCGAAGGAGGGGCACTTCGGCTCCGGCCAGAAGCGCACGATGCAGTAACGCCGCACACCGGCAATGCGAGGATGCATACGGGCCCCTACCGGTTGCGGTGGGGGCCGCGATTGTGAAAGGAACTCTTTTGATGGACGAGGCACGCGAACGCGACACCATCCCCGGCGATGCCTACGCGGACAACCGCACGCTCCCCGACGAGACCGACCCCGCGACGGGCGAATCGGCGGACGACGCGCTCGAAGCGACGCGGACCGAACCCGAATACCTGATGCCCACCGAGGACGCCACCCCGCAGCCGGTCAATTGGTCCGTCAACCCGACGCAGGACAGCACCCAGGAGGCGGAGTGGGAGGAACCGTTCGACGCGCCGAACAACAACGCCACCGGCGGCGACGACGAGGATATGCTCGCCGCCGAGGGTTCGATTGATTCGGGCGTGGATCGCGTCGTGGACGAGTCCTACTTCGAGAACGAGGAGGACGATCTGAACGACGCCGAGGAGGAACCGCTCCGCCGCGCCGCACTGCCGGATGATCCGCACCCCGGTTCGAACGTACGGGACATCGCGGATGCGGATATACTGCCCCCGGATGAGGAGACGACGCGCGGCGCATCGTCGCGCCGCTGACGACGGAAGACGGAAAAGGACACCACATGCCACTCGCCGCGCGGGACGATCAATTCACGCTCCGGGGGGCGTTCGCCGAGCGGCTGACCCTCGCCGGGCCACGACCGTCCGTCTACAATTTCCTCGCGGACGCCGAGACGCTGCTGCCGCTCGTGCCGAACGTGGCGCGGATCGTCGCCCATGCGGGCGGCGCGTACCGGCTCGTCTTCGCGCCGGTCGGGGCGGCGGGCTTGCAGTTCGTCCTCGAACTCGAATTGGGCGTCTCCGGCGACGGCGCGCGCACCGTGACGCTCCACTCCGTCCCGACGGACATTCCCCCACTCGAACCGAAGGGCATCCTCGGCGACTTCACGGCCACCCTCGCCCTGGCCGAACATGGCGCGGAGACGGTGATTGACGGCAATGCCACGCTCACCGTGGTGGATACCATCCCGCCGATGCTGCGCCGGATGCCCCGGATGCTCCTCGAACGGACGACCTCGCTCGCCGTCGGCAAGCAGATGGAGACGATTGGCCGCGACCTGATGCGCAACGTCGCCGCCGCCTACCCCGACTGGCAGAAGAGCCACCCCGACGCTTGACGCGGGAATAGGCCCGCGTTTCACTTTGTAGAACGTCCTCCCCTTTCCTGCGGGGAAGGGGCCGAGGGGTTAGGCACAAAGGAGCATCACCATGGCGAACCGTCTCCCGACCATCGGCATCGAATACTGCCACGAATGCGGCTACCTCGGCTTCGCGACGAAACTGGCGGAGGGGCTGCTGCGCACCTTCGAGGGGCAACTGGGCGGCGTGCTCATCATCCCCTCCACCGGCGGCGCATACGAGATCACGCTCGATGGCCGTTCGATCTACTCCACCTTCGAGGAGGGGATGCCGACGCAGGACGAGGCGATTGAGCGCGTCCGCACCGTGCTGGCGTCGTCCGCAGTGACGGCGTAGCGGTGCGACCGGCGTGCGCATTGACATCCTCACGATCTTCCCCGGCATGTTCGCGGGGGCGGGGCCGCTCGGCGCGAGCATCATCGGGCGGGCGGTGGAGCGGGGCATTCTCGATCTACGCGTCCACGACCTGCGCGACTGGACGACCGACCGCCACCGCTCGATAGACGACTATCCGTACGGCGGCGGCGCGGGCATGGTGATGAAAGCGCCGCCCGTCGTCGCGGCCATCGAGGCGACGCTGGGCGAGGATGTTGAGCGCGCGCCGCGCGTGCCGGTGCTGCTGATGTCCGCCGCCGGGCGGCCGTTCACGCAGGTGATGGCGCACGCACTGGCGGAGCGGGAGCGATTCATCCTCCTCTGCGCCCACTACGAGGGAGCGGACGAGCGGGCAATCGCCCTCGCCGTGACGGACGAGGTGAGCATCGGCGACTACGTGCTGACAGGCGGCGAACTGCCCGCGATGGTCATCACGGACGCCGTCGCGCGCCTCCTGCCCGGCGTGATCGAGGCGGAATCACTCGCCGAAGAGTCGTTCGCGGACGGCCTGCTCGAATAACCGCACTACACCCGCCCGCCGGAGTTTCGTGGCCTCGCCGTCCCGGAGGCGCTGACGAGCGGCAATCACGCCCGCATCGCCCGCTGGCGGCGCGAGCAGGCCCTGCTCCGCACCCGCGCCCGCCGCCCCGATCTCCTCGCCCATGCCCCCCTCACCGACGCCGACCGCCGCTTCCTCGCCGAGCACGACGATGACTCCTGATTTCCGTATTTCTCCCCCTTCCCTCGGAGGGAAGGGGACCGGGGGGTTAGGAAATCTCCCCCCACCAATCACCACCGCCGATGCGCCGGATGCGGTGCGGATCGCGACGCCGGAGCAGGTGGCGATCACGCTGCCGCTCGCGGGCGTCGGGACGCGGCTGCTCGCCGCGCTGCTCGATGCGCTCGTGATGCTCGCGGTTATCCTCGCCGCGCTGATCGCGATTGCCCTCCTCGATAGCGTGATCGCGCTCCAACCGCGCGGCGTGGCGGCGGGATCGGTGCTCGGCGCGTTCACGCTCCTCTTCCTCTTCGGCTTCGTTTTCGCCTACTACGCGGCGCTGGAACTCTTGTGGGACGGCCAGACGGTTGGCAAGCGCGCGCTGAAACTGCGCGTGGTGCGGGACGACGGCACGCCGGTGGATGCCGCCGCCGTGCTGGCGCGCACGGTCGTGCGGCTCGTGGATTTCCTCCCCGCCGGCTATCTCGTCGGCCTCGTCAGCATGATCGCGGACGGGCGGTCGCGGCGACTGGGGGACATCGTCGGCGGC
>JAICIL010000278.1 GCA_025924435.1 Chloroflexia bacterium
GGCGATGGCGTTGTGGCGCGCGATCAGGGGCGGGAGATCCACGGCGAGCAGCTGGCCGCCCCGCACGCGGGGGCGGCCATTGATGACACTGAACTCCACATTCGGCGGCCGGCAGAAGACGAGCGCGGCGAGCGGGTCGTGGATCGCGCCGCCCGCCATCGGCAGCGTGTCGAGCCGGTAGCCGATGATGTCCGCCGCCATGCCGGGGGCGAGCGCGCCGATGTCGTCACGCCCCAACACCGCCGCGCCGCCGCGCGTGGCGAGGTGCAGCGCCTCCCGCGCCGTCATCGCCGCCGGGTCGCCCGTCACCCGCTGGAGGAGGAGTGCCTGCCGCGCCTCGTTCAGCAGGTGGGAACTGTCGTTGGACGACGAGCCATCCACGCCGAGGCCGACCCGCGCGCCCGCGCGCCGCAGGCGCCGCACCGGCGCGATGCCGGACGCCAGCCGCATGTTGGAACTCGGGCAGTGCGCGACGCCGGTGCGCGTTCCGCCGATGCGGACGATTTCGTCCGCGCTCGGATGGACCATGTGCGCGTGCCAGACGTCCTCCCCGACCCAGCCGAGATCCTCCGCCAGTTCGACGGGCGTGCGGCCGAAATGCTCCGCGCAGTACGCCGCCTCGTCGCGCGTCTCCGCGAGGTGCGTGTGCGCGTGGACGCCGTACGCGCGGGCGAGGGCGATGCTCTCGCGCATCAGGTCGGGCGAGACGGAGAAGGGCGAGCAGGGCGCGAGGACGATCCGCGTCATCGCGTAGCGGGCGGCGTCGTGGTACCGCTCGATCACGCGGCGCGAGTCGCGCAGGATGGCCGCCTCGTCCTCGACGATTGCGTCCGGCGGCAGCCCGCCGCGCGACTCCCCGACGGACATCGAGCCGCGCGCGGCGTGGAAGCGGAAACCCATCTCCGTCGCGGCGCGAATCTGGTCGTCGAGGCGCGCGCCGTTCGGCCAGAGATAGGTGTGGTCGCTGGCCGTCGTGCAGCCGGAGAGCATCAGCTCCGCGATGGCGATTTGCGCGCTGACATACATCGCCTCCGGCGTCAGGCCCGCCCAGATCGGGTAGAGCGTCGTCAGCCAGGTGAAGAGCGTCGCGTCCTGCGCCGCCGGGAGATTGCGCGTGAGAATCTGGAAGAAGTGGTGATGCGTGTTGACGAGACCGGGCAGGACGACCATCTCCCGCGCGTTGATGATCGTGTCGGCGTCCGTGGGCAACTGCTCCGTCGGCCCGACCCGCTCGATCACATTGTCCCGCGCGAAGAGGCCGCCATCCGCCCACTCGGTCCCCGCGTCGTCCATCGTCGCGAGCAGCGTCGCGTGCTCGATCAGGAGGGTGGCCATGGCATCTGCCCCTTTCCGTACGCACGGGCGTCTTTCCCTCGCGGCGGTGATTCGAGTGTACGATGGAGCGATGCTATCATACGCGGCGGCGCCGAGCATGAACAACCAATCAGGCAGCGGAGTATGTACATTCGATGTTTCGCCGGGGGTTAGGTCCTTTCGGGAATTATCACGGAGGACACGCGTGATCCAGCCGCTCGCCGACATCCCGATTACCCCGGCGATCGCGGCGCTGCCGAAGGCCGATCTGCACGTCCACGCCGAGGCCGAGCCACGCCTCGCGCGGGTCATCGCCCGCCGTGCGGGAGAGCAGGTACCGGATATGCGCGACGCGGTGCGGGCGCTGCTCGATGCACCGCCCGGCATGCCGCGCCTCATCAAAATGGCCATCCCGCCGCAACCCGAGACGGAAGCGCTGGACGCCGTGCCGGAGAACTTCATCGCGCGTGTCGCCGATTTGCTGGAGGAGGGGGCGGCGGATGGGGCCATCCTCGTCGAAGTGCGTTTCGGCGGCGCGACGATCCTCCGGCCCGACTTCATGCCGCTCTTCCGCGAGGCCGAGCGGCGGGTGCGGGCGCGCTATCCCCGGTTCCACGCCGAAGCGATCATCGTCCTCGTGCAGGCGTACACCGCCTCGCAGATCGAGCGGTGCCTGGCGATGTGTGTCCGGGGGGCGCGGGAGGGCCTCGCGGGCGCGGATTTCCTCTCCTCCCCCTACGACACCGAGGCGGATTGGACACACATCTATCGCTGGGCGGAGCGCGCGGCGGCGGCGGGCTTGGGGATCACCGTCCACGCCGGGGAGTTCTCGACCGCGAACCTCGCGGCGGCGCTCCGCGTCCCCGGCGTGACGCGCCTCGGCCACGCCGTCCATGCCGCGCGCGACCCGCGCTTGCTCGATGCGATGGCGCGTCGCGGCGTCACGGTGGAGTGCGCGCTGACCTGCAATGTGCTGCTCGGCGCGACCGCGTCGTACGCGGAGCATCCGATTCGGCAGTTCATGGCGTGCGGCATCCCCGTCACGCTCAACACGGACGATCCGGTGCGCGTCGGCACGACGATCGGGCGGGAGTATGCTATCGCCGCCGCGCTCGGTTTTTCTCCGGCGGAACTGCGCGGTTTCACGCGCAACGCCATCCGGGCATCGTTCACCACCGCCGCGCGCCGCGCCGCCTTGCTCTCGGAACTCGCTTCCACTCCCGTCGCGGCCCGCGAGCACATGAATGCACAATGCTGACGAGAGAAAACAGGAACCGCCAAGACGCCAAGAACGCCAAGGGAAACAGAGAATGAAAGAAGGCTTCGACTCCTTCCTCTTTTCCCCTCTCGGCGTTCTTGGCGTCTTGGCGGTTCAAAAAGAGATTCCGATTCGAAGGTAGATGGTGCTATGCTGGCGTCCGCTGTCTGAAGCTGGCGAGCGGGGGCGTGCGACCGCGCCGTTGCATCGCGGAATCGAAGGGGGAAGGGATGGATTCAGCGCTCTTCAACTCGCTCGAATGGCGGAACATCGGGCCGCACCGGGGCGGGCGCGTCGTCGCCGTCGCCGGCCATCCGACCGAGCCGGGGACGTTTTTCTTCGGCGGCTGCGCCGGGGGTGTCTGGAAGACGACGAATGGCGGCTCGCACTGGCAGAACATCACGGACGGTTTCTTCAAGACCGCCGCCGTCGGTGCGTTGACCGTCTCGGACGCCGACCCGAATGTCATCTACGCGGGCACGGGCGAGACGGCGATTCGCTCGAACGTCTCGCACGGCGACGGCGTCTACAAGTCCACCGACGGCGGGCGGACGTGGCGGAACATGGGCCTCGCCGCCACCCGCCACATCGGCGACATCGTCGTCCACCCGAAGAACCCGGACATCGTCTACGTCGCCGCCCTCGGCCACGCCTGGGGGCCGAACCCGGAGCGCGGCGTCTACCGCTCCAATGATGGCGGCGAGCATTGGGAGCTGGTGCTGCACAAGAGCGACCGCGCCGGTTCGCACGACATCGCGATGGACACGAGCAATCCGCGCATCCTCTACGCGGCGATCTGGCAGGGGCAGCGCTACCCGCACGCGGCGGTGAGCGGCGGCGAGGATTCCGGCATCTGGCGCTCGATGGACGGCGGCGACACCTGGACGGAGATCACCCGCAACCCCGGCCTACCGACCGGCGTGCTCGGCAAGATCGGCGTCGCCGCCTCCCCGGCGCGGGCGGGCCGCGTCTGGGCGCTCGTGGAGGCGGAGGACGGCGCGCTCTTCCGTTCCGACGATTACGGCGAGACGTGGGAGCGCGTCTGCGACAACCCGGATTTGCGCCGCCGCCCGTGGTACTACATGCACATCTACGCCGACCCGCAAAACGCGGACACCGTCTGGGTGCTGACGCTCAACTGCTGGAAGTCCATTGACGGCGGCAAGAGTTTCGAGGCGATCCCGACGCCGCATGGCGACAATCACGGCCTCTGGATTGACCCGCGCGACTCGAACCGGATGATCGAGGGGAACGACGGCGGCGCGTGCGTCACCTTCGACGGTGGCCGCTCCTGGTCCTCGATCCTCAACCAGCCGACGGCGCAGTTCTACCATGTGACGACCGACGAGCAGGTGCCGTACAACGTCTACGGCTCCCAACAGGACAACTACGCGATGCGCGTGCCGAGCATCGGCTTCGAGGGCGCGATCTCGTGGAAGGACTACGTCGAGCCGGGCGGCGGCGAGAGCGGCTACATCGCCGTCAGCCCGAAACCGCCGCATTTGGTCTACGGCGGCGGCATCGGCACGGGCCTCGGCCACGGGCGGCTGGTCGCCTGGAATCCGGAGACGGGGCAGAAGCGCAACGTCACCGTCTGGCCCGAAGTGATCGGCTTCGGCGGCGGGGCGGACACGCTCAAGTACCGCTTCCAGTGGACCTTCCCGGTCGAAATCTCCACGCACGACCCGGATACGATCTACATCTGCTCGAACTTCGTCCACCGCTCGACGGACGAGGGCGCGAGTTGGGAAGTCATTTCGCCCGATCTGACGCGCAATGACCCGGAGAAACTCGGCTCCTCCGGCGGGCCGATCACGGCGGACAACAGCGGCGCGGAGATCTACTGCACGATCTTCGCCTTCCGCGAGTCGCCGCACGAGAAGGGCGTCTTCTGGGCGGGGTCGGACGACGGCCTGATTCACCTTTCGCGCGATGGCGGCAAGAGTTGGGAGAATATCACGCCGCCCGATCTCCCCGAATGGGCGATGATCTCGATCATCGAGCCCTCGCCGCACGACGCGGCCACCGCCTATGTCGCCGCAACTTGCTACAAGATGGACGACACCGCGCCCTATCTGTACAAGACGAACGACTACGGCAAGACGTGGACGAAGATCACGGGCGGCATCCCGGACGGGGACTTCACCCGCACGATCCGCGAGGACCCGGCCCGGCGCGGCCTGCTCTACTGCGGCACGGAGACGGGCATCTCCGTCTCCCTCGACGACGGCGGCAACTGGCGCCGGCTGGAGACAAACCTGCCCGTCGTGCCGATCCACGATCTCATCATCAAGGGGTCGGACATGGTCGTCGCGACGCATGGCCGCTCCTTCTGGATTCTGGACGATGTGACGCCCCTCCGGCAGGTCGCGGCGGGCATCGCGGGCGACGGCGCGCACCTCTTCGCGCCGCGCCCGACGACGCGGGTGCGCATCCACCGGGGGTTCGGCGGCGAGCCGATCGCGGGGATGGTCAACCACGGACACGCGGCGACGAGCGTCGTCTCGTATCTGCCCGTGAAGCGGCCGGACGGTGCCGCGCGCAAGGAGTACGTCAACGCCGGGGCGAACCCACCCGACGGCGTCATCATCCAGTACTATCTCCCGGAGCAGCCATCGGGCAATATCACCGTCACGATCAAGGACGAAAAAGGTAACGTCATCCGCACCTACACGAATGAGGAGAAGGCCGATTCTCCGTCCTCCGTCCTCCGTCCTCCGTCCTTCCCGGGTGTCAATCGCCTCGTCTGGGATATGCGCTACGCGGGCGTGCCAAACATTGACGCGCCGGACCTCAACGTCTGGGAACGCTCGGTCGGCCCGATGGTCATCCCCGGCAGGTATACCGTCGAACTGACGGTCGGCGATCAGATGCTCACGCAGCCCGTCGAGATCGTCCGCGACCCGCGCATCGCGGCGAGCGAGCGCGACCTTATCGCTCAAAGGGATATGTTGCTTGGGATGCGCGACCGGCTGGCGGAGACACACCGCGCCGTGGCGCGCATCCGCACCGTGCGCGGGCAGGTGGAAGGGTGGGAGCAGCGGTTCAAGGACAGCGAAGGCGACGAGAAGGCGATGGCCGTCCGCGCGGCGGCGGAGGAATTGAAGGAGGAACTCGCCTCCATCGAGCGCGCGCTGATTGATGTCCGCTCCAAAAGCCCAATGCTCTTCCCGATTGGCCTGCAAGAGAAGTTCAACGCGCTCTTCGACGCGGTGGACAGCGCCGATTACGTCCCGACGCGCCAGAGCGAGGAGGTTTTCGGCGAACTCTCCGCGCGGCTGGACGAGCAGTTGATGCGCCTCAAAAACGCGCTTGCGGAGGAAGGGAACATCCTCAACCGCGCCATCGCCGCGACCGGCATCCCCGCCGTCGCCACGCTATTCGACTGACATTCCTAAGGAATGTCCGCTCCCCCTTCCCACGCCGGAGTGACGGAAGGGGGCCGGGGGGTTAGGTTTTATGGACGCACTCGTTCGCCAACTCAACGACCTCTGCGACGCC
>JAICIL010000279.1 GCA_025924435.1 Chloroflexia bacterium
CACGGGCGTTGCTGCCAGCCAAGTGTTTAATTTACTTCCTTCGGTAGCGTCGGCTTCGGGCGTGCGCCTTGGTCGCTCGGGCTGGCTGTAATTCCTCCGCTACCGGCCGCTCGCGGTTGTTTGCTCCCACGATCGCTCGGCGGGCGACGGCGCGCGGCGGTGGGCGAGCCAGGTCGTGAGATACCCCTGGCGCGGCGAGAAGAGCAGCGCGAGGAAGAAGATCGCCGTCGCGACGATCACGATGGTGGCGCCGGGCGCGAGTTCCGCCGGATACGAGACGAGGAGGCCGACGACCGCCGAGCATGCGCCGATCCCCGCGCCGAGCGCCATCATCGCGGGCACGCGGTCGGTGAGCAGCCGCGCCGCCGCGCTCGGCGTCAGGATCATCGCGACGACGAGGACATTCCCCACCACCTGCAAGCAGACGACGATCGTCAGCGTCAGCAGGCCGAGCAGCAGGAGATCGAGCGCCCACGCCGGGTAGCCGAGCGAGGCGGCATAGATCGGGTCGAAGGAGATGAGCAGCAGCTCGCGGTAGAAGAAGGCGACGAGGGCGAGGATGAGCGCGCCCATCGCGCAGATGATGACGAGGTCCGCCGTCGAGACGCCGAGCACGTTGCCGAAGAGGAGGGATGACAAGTCCTTGCGGTACGAGCGGATGCGGCTGATCAGCATGACGCCGAGCGCGAACGCCCCCGCGAAGAGGACGCCGATCGCGGAGTCGCTCGAGACGCGCCGGTTTCGGGAGACGCCGCCGATCAGGGCCGCCGTCACCAGCCCGGCAACGAGCGCCCCGCCGAGGATGCTCGTGCCGAGCAAGTAGGAGACGGCGACGCCGGGGAAGGTCGCGTGCGCCAGCGCGTCGCCGAGGAAGGCGTAGCCGCGCAAAACGACGTACGTGCCGACGACGCCGCAGAGGACGCCAATCAGCACCGCCGCGACGAGCGCGTGCTGGAAGAACTGCTTGTGCAGCACGGAGGCGTAGTCATTCCAGAGGTTCGCGAGGGCGATCATTGCACCATCACCGCCTCCGCGCCGTGCAGGTGGAAGAGCCGCCCGCCGTAGGTGCGCTCCAGCACGTCGAGGCGGAAGGTCGTCGCCACCGGGCCGAAGGCGATCACGCCCCGGTTGAGACAGAGGACGTAATCGCAGTGGCTGCGGATGCTCGTCAGGTCGTGCGTGGAGAGCAGCACCGCCTTGCCGCCGCTGCGGAACGAGGCGAGCAGATGGAAGATCGTCTCCTGCGAGGCGGCGTCAATGCCGGCGAATGGCTCGTCGAGGATGAGCAATTCCGCCTCCTGGGCGAGGGCGCGGGCGAGGAAGACGCGCTGCTGCTGCCCGCCGGAGAGCGTGCCGATCTGCCGCCCGATGAACGCCGTCATCTCCACTTGCGCGAGCGCGCGTCGCACGCGGCTTTCGTCGTCGGCGGTCGGGCGGCGTCCGTAGCCCAGCGCGGCGTAGCGCCCCATCAGGACGACATCGCGCACCGTGACCGGGAACTGCCAGTCCACCGCCTCGCGCTGCGGGACGTAGGCGATGCGGCGGCGCGCCCGGCGAATCGTCGTGCCGAAGAGCGCGACGCTGCCCCGCTGGTGCGGCTGCATGCCCATGATCGTGTGCAGCAGCGTCGTTTTGCCCGCGCCATTCGGCCCGATGATCCCCGTGACGGCATGGGCGGGGAAGGCAACATTGATCCCCTCGATGGCGGTGGTGCGGTGATACGCGACGGTGACATCGCGCACGTCAATTATCGCGGAATCCTCCCCCTTCCCGTCTCGGGAAGGGGGCCGGGGGGTTAGGCTCTCCATCACTTCAGCGCATCCGCGATGGTCGTCGCGTCGTAGGCCATCATCTTCAGGTAGGTATCGCCCGCGCTCCCCGGCTCGCCGAGTGTGTCGCCGTACAGGGTATCAACGATGGCGATGCCCGTCTCCCGCGCCACCTGCCGCGCGACCTTCGGGTTCGCGGACGATTCGGCGAAGATCGCCTTCACCTCCTCCTTCCGAATCGTGTCAATCAGGTCGTTCACCTGCTTGGCGGACGGCTCGGCGGCGTCGGAAATACTGGGGATGACCGCGCCGACAATCGTCAGGCCGTACCGCTTCGCGAGATACTGGAAGGCGTCGTGATTCGTGACCAGTTTGCGCCGCTCCTTCGGGACCTCGCCGAAGACGCCCTTCAATTGCTCGTCCAGTTGCGCCAGCTGATCGGCGTAGCCTTTGGCGTTCGCCCGGTACGCGCCCGCGTTCGCGGGGTCAACGCGTGCCAGGCCGTCGGCGATATTCGCCACCATCGCCTGCACGAGGGTCGGGTCGAACCAGAGATGCGGGTCGCCCTCCGGTTCGTTCTCGTCGCCTTTCAGGAGTTTGATGCCGCTCGTCGCGGTGACGACCGGCGCGTTGGCGCGGGCGCCCTTGACGGTTTTGTCCATCCAACTGTCGAGGCCGATGCCGTGCACGAAGACGATGTCCGCCTTCGCGATGGCGCTCGCGTCCTCGACCGTCGGCTCGTAGTCGTGCGGGTCCACATTCGGCTTGAGGATGCCCGCGACGGTGACATGATCGCCGCCGACATTCCGCGCGAAGTCCTGAATCTGCGTCGTCGTCGCCGCGACCGCGACTTGCCTGCCGGGCGGGACGGTGGCGATGCGCGCATTCGTCGCCGCCGGTGGATTGTCGCCGCCCCTCGTGCCGCCGCAGGCCGCGAGCAGCACGACGCCCGCCGATCCGGCGATACCGCGCAGCATCGTGCGTCGCGCGATCCATTGCTTTCCGGCGTCACGCTCCATTGCCCGTCTCCCACATGCTGTCGAGATCGTATCTCAACATCGCTTTTCGAGACACTATCTCACGAGAGGCCCTGCGTCAAGACCATTCCGCCGGATATGGCCGTTACGTAGCGACGAAATGCGGTAGGATAGGGGCGACACGACGGAATACGGTAGGGAGGGTTGGACGATGGCGCGAAAACGCGAGCGCGAAGGGCGTGACGGGAGCGTGCCGGCGGGCGAACTGGGGAGTGCACTCGCGCAATTGCAGGAGCGGATCGCGCGGCTCGAAGGGCAGGTCTTCGGGGAGCGTGCGGTGGCGGCGAGCGGCGGGGCGGGGCCGGACGGCAACGCGGTCTTCGCCGTGCCGCTCGATGGCGGCGTGCGCGTCCTCGCGGCGCTGGCGAGCATGCCGCGCCTCGCCCTCTACCGCGCCGTGCTGGAACATCCGGCGACGAGCGGCGAACTGATGAAGGCGGCGGGCCTCAACACGACGGGGCAGTTGTACCACCACCTGCGCGAGTTGATCGGCGCGGGGCTGATCGTGCAGGAGGGGCGGGATCGCTACGCGCTCGTGCCCGAACGGCTCCCCGCCGCCCGCACGATCCTCGGCGCGGCGCTCGGCGTCGCGCAGGCGGCCAATCTGACGGCGGGTGCGCCCGCGTGACGACCTCCTCCGCCGTCGAACTGACGGACGTCACCGTCACCTTCCCCGCCGCGCGCCGGGGCGCCACGCCCGTCACCGCCGTGCAAAACCTCTCGCTGACCGTGCCTGCGGGCGCGTTCGTGACGGTGATTGGGCCGTCGGGGTGCGGCAAGAGCACGCTCTTCGGCCTGCTCGCGGGCCTGATAATTCCCGTCTCCGGCAGTGTCGCGGTGCATGGGCAATCGGTGATCGGCACGCCGGGGCAGGTCGGCTACATGCCGCAGCGCGACCTGCTATTGCCGTGGCGGACGGTGCTGCAGAATGTCACGCTCGGCCCGGAATTGGCGGGGCGCGGGGCGCGGGCGGCGCGCGCGCAGGCGCGGGGGCGGCTGCCCATTTTTGGCCTCGATGGGTTCGCGGATGTCTACCCCGCCGCGCTCTCCGGCGGCATGCGGCAGCGCGCCGCGCTCCTGCGCACGGTGCTGATGGAGCGGGACGTCCTCCTGCTCGACGAGCCGTTCGGCGCGCTCGATGCCCTGACGCGCGCCGCCCTGCAAGAATGGCTGCTCGGCGTCTGGGCGGCGGAGGGGCAGACGGTGCTCTTCATCACGCACGACGTGGACGAGGCGGTCTTCCTCGCCGATCGCGTCGTCGTGATGACGCCCCGCCCCGGCCGCGTCCGCGCGGAGATCGCCGTGCCGCTCCGCCGCCCGCGCGCGCATGCGAATCTCGTCGCCGACCCGGCCTTCAACGCGCTGAAGGCGGCGGTGCTGGCGGCGCTGGGAACGTAGAAGCGCGGGGGAGTCTGCGGTATCCTAGCCGTGGCGCTCCTTCCGGTCGGTCGGCGCGGGTCGCCTTCCACCGTTACCGGCGCATGGGTACGCCTCTCATCCTGCTTGCGCGCCGGCGACACGTTCCATCGTCGCCGCCCGGCGCTTCGGAGGCATCGGAATGCTTGTCACGATTATTGGGTTGCTCGCGGCGCTGTTCGTCGTCTCGTTCGTCCTCTGGTTGATCCTCGGCGCGATCTACCGCTTCGCGCGGCGGCAGGCCATCGCCGCCGGGGAGCGCGTGCAGGAGTTGGCGCGGCAGGCGACGACCCGGCCGGAACCGCCCGCCGGGCCGGAATCGCTCGGCGACGCCGCCGCGAACGCGACCCCGTTTAATCCCGCCGTCTGGCTGCCCGTCCCGCCCGGTGCGACGCTCCTGCGGGTGGACAACGTGCCGATCGCGCAGGCGGGCAACCCCGCGCCGATGCTCAAGACGCGCGGCGTCACCGGCACCGCGCTCTGGTATCGCGCGCCCTCGCCCTATGGCGCGGTGGCGGACTGGTACGCGACGCACCTGCCGGAAGACGGCTGGCAGGAGGAGCCGGGGCACGGCTCGATGCGCGTCTTCCAGCGAGCGAGCACGCTCCTCTGGGTCTCCGACGCGACGAACCCCGATGTCTGGCGGCGGCTGACGCAGCCGAACGCCGACCCGCCGCGCCGCCCCGGCGCGAAAGAGCGGGCGCCGGATGCGACCTTCACCGTTCTCACCTACCGCACCGACGGCTCCGCTCCGCCGACCTTCGGTCGCTGGCCCTTCGGCGGCCTGGGCCGCTTCGGCGATGGGCCACGGATTTGAGCGGGAACCTCACCCCCCGGCCCCCTCTCCATCGCGTGGAGAGGGGGAGTGAGCCTCCGTGGGGAGCGGACGTTAGGGAAACGCCGCAGTATCGCGATGTGTCACCCCTCGCCGCTTGACGGCTCCGTACGAGAGGGGCCGGGGGTGAGGTTATGCTACAATGCCGCGAACGCGGGAACGGTTGAGAAGAGGACGCCATATCGCTATCAGCCCTGCGAATCTCTGGTATACAATCGGTTGCGCGATGGATTCGTCGTTGTCGGTAATGGGAGGGAAGACAGATGGCCGAACTGACCGGGGGACAGGCGCTCGTCCAGTCGTTGAAACGCGAGGGCGTGAAGGTGATTTTCGCGCTGCCCGGCGTGCAACTGGACTGGGCGTTCGACGCACTCTACGCGGAGAAGGAGAACATCCGCATCATCCATACGCGCCACGAGCAGGCGACGGCCTACATGGCGGACGGCTACGCCCGCACGACGGGCGAGGTCGGCGTCTGCCTCGTCGTGCCGGGGCCGGGGCTGCTCAATGCGACGGCGGCGCTCTCGACCGCCTACGCCTGCTCCGCGCCGGTGCTCTGCCTCTCCGGGCAGATCCAGTCGGACCTGATCGGCGTCGGGCGCGGCATGCTGCACGAGATTCCCTATCAGCAGCAGATGCTGAAGTCGGTTACGAAATGGTCAGCCTGCGGCATGACGCCGGAGGAGATCCCCGGCCTCGTGCGCGAGGCGTTCCAGCAGATGCGCACGGGCCGCCCGCGCCCGGTCGAGATCGAGGTGCCGCCGGACATCCTCGCGAAGCCCGGTGAGGTCGAACTCTTCGCGCCGGAGAAGGTGGACCGCGAGCGGCCCGCCGGGGACGCGGATGCGATCGCCCGCGCCGCGAAGTTGCTCGGCGAGGCGAAGAACCCGCTGATCGTCTCGGGCGGCGGTGTCCTCGGCAGCGGCGCGTGGAACGAACTGCGCGCGGTCGCGGAGATGCTGCAAGCGCCGGTTGTCATGTCCCGCAACGGGCGCGGCGCGCTCTCCGACCG
>JAICIL010000280.1 GCA_025924435.1 Chloroflexia bacterium
AAACCTCACCCCCCGACCCCCTCTCCATTATGATGGAGAGGGGGAGCGACCTTCGAGAGAGCCGGATGTTTGGGGAACGCCACAGCACTACGTGCGCATCACCCTCGCCGCTCGGGTGCCCTTTGGGCAGGTGAGAGGGGCCGGGGTGAGGTTGATTCCCGATCAGAGCGGGAAAAGGGGCTGGTCGCCGTAGGCGGCTTCGGCGAGGGCGGCGTCAATGGCGTCGGTCCATTCCTCGCTCTCCTCGTCGGCGCGGTGTTCGCGCAGGGCATTCGTCGCGCTGCGGCTGCCGATCTGGCCGAGGGCGATGACGGCGGCGAGGCGCACGGCGCGGTCCTCGTCCGCGAGGCGCCCGATCAGGTCCGGCACCGCCTCGGACTGGCCGAGTTCGCCGAGGGCGCGCGCCGCCTCGAAGCGGACATCGCTCTCCTCCGCCTCGATCTCGTCCCGCAGCGTGCCGGACCAGCGGGGGTTATAACTGCGGCCCATCGCGAAAAGGGCGCTCGCGCGGTCCTCCACGTCGCCCCGGTTGTAGAGTTCGGTGATCAGCGCGGCGACCGGCTCGTCGTTGACCGGGCCGAGCGACTCGATCGCCGGGCGGCGCACCTCGATCGGCTCGCGCATATCTTGGGCCGTCGCCAGGAGGTCGTCGTGCAGCCGGACGGTGAGCGGTTCGGCCAGATTGCCGACGACGGCGCGCACGGCGAAGAGGCCGAGCGCCTTCGCCGTCGCCCGGCGCACCTCGGCGGAGGGGTCTGTATGCAGTAGGTCGAGCAGCGCGACGAGGAAATCGGGCGATTCATGCTCCCAGAGCGCCTCGATGGCACGCATCCGCACCTCGGCGTCGCTGTCGCGCATCGCGATCCGCAGGACGCGGGCGAAGTCCAACTCGACGGTCAGTTCCGCCAGATCGTCCATCGCCCGCACGAGCCGCCGCCGCCGTTCGACGGGTAGCGTCGGCCAGACCTCCCGCACCGCGCCCGATTCGCCGCGCGTCAGGCCGGAGAGGAAGCGGAGCGAGCCGAAGCGCAACGCCGGGTCGCGCAGACGCGCGGCGATGTCGCCCCGCGGCTCGTCGGCCGGTTCGCTGGCAACGTCCACATCGAGATCGAGCGGTTCGTCTTCGAGTTCGCCGGCCTCCAGTGCTTCCAGTTCTTCGAGGAACGCCACGTCCGCGTCAATCCGCGCGTCCCGCTCTTTGTCTTCCATGTCCGAGGTTCCCTCGGAGGACTGAGGACTGAGGACTGAGGACTGAGAAGGGACGATTCCCACTCAGTCCTCAGTCCTCAGTCCTCAGTCCTCGTTATGCCGAAGGCGAGTAGTAATAGAGGCCGTCCTCCTCCTCGAAGCCGTTGGCGCCGGAGGTGAGGATGGCGCGCAGGGCTTCGGCGGAGGTTGGGCGTTCGATGTTGGCGAGGGCGTAGAGGTCGTCGAACTCCGCGAGGTAGCGCGGCGCGCTCGCCTCCCCGACGTTCTCGCCGCCGCGTTCGAAGGCGGCGGCGACGATCTTCGCCGGCACGCGGCGATCGCGCGCGTCGAGCGGCTTCATCTGTGCGAGGCGCGGCAGCCGGTGCTCGCTGAGGAGCATCTGATCCCGCGTCGCGCAGTAGAAGGTGACGGGCTTGAAGGTGAATTTCCCCTTCTTCTCATCCACCTGCAACAGTTTCCGCTCCTGCGCGCTCACCTGCAGGTATTGGATGCGGTACGTCCCCGCCGTGTCGCCGCGCTCGATGGTGAAGAGCGCGCCGGGGACGAGGTTCTCATGGAAGAAGGTGCTGAAGCCGCTGAGGAAGCCGCCCCGGTTGCCGGTCGGGAAGCGGATTTCCACGTTGAACGTCAGGTAGTGCTGCGGCGCCTCGAAGGTGACGACGGCGGAGCGCTGCCCGCGCAGGTACGCCTGCGGGAAGAAGCGCGCCAAGTCGCCATCGAGCGGCAGGACGCCGTACTCGTACTCGTAGTAGGTGAGGATATGCTCGACGTACTCCTCCGCCTCGGAGAAGTCGGCGTCGGCGGGCGTCGGGTATTCGAGCAGCACGCGGTAATCCTGCCCGAGATCGGCCGCCTTGCGCTTCTCGGAGCCGATGGTCGGCAGCCCCTCGACGCTCCACAGGCGGCGCTCGGCGGTGCCGACGAATTCGAAATCCTTCTCCGTCGCGAGGTGCGCGTTCAGCGAGAAGCAGGCCGCCTGGAAATCGGTGTCCGTGCGCCGCTTGCCGTAGACATCGAGCAGCAGGTCCACATCGGAGAGCGGCTCGCCCCGCTCCTTGATGTAGTCGCCGATCCGGCGCGTGTCGTTGCGGCCGTACGATTCGAGCATCTCCCGCAGGAAATACTCCGGCCCGAAGGAGACGAAGCGCGGGTCGCTTTCGAGCGCCGTTTCCAGCGCACCGGCGGGCGTGGAGGCATCGGCGGCGGCCTCGACGACCTCTTCGAGCTCGGCGGCGACTTCCTCCTCGTGTTCGAGGGGCGCGACGGCGCTGTCGAGCGGCACTTCGGCCACCACATCCTGATGCGCCGCCGCCAACTCCGCGAAGATGGACGGGGCGGCTTCGTCCTCCTCCTCGTCCTCCGCGTCCGCCGGGATGACGATCTCGTTGTACCAATTCGTGTTGATGAGCGGGCGTTCCGGGCGCGCCTTCGGCTCCGGGGGCGGCGTGGCGACCGGCTCCGTCAGCCGGTGCAGGAAGGAGTGCGACATCCCTTCCGCGCGCGCGGCGGGCGAGACGCCGTCGCGCGTCGTGACGACGGTCAGCCCCTCGCCGTCGTCTTCGAGCGCGAAGACCATCGGATTCGCGCGCACCGCCGCCTCGACCGCCTTCGCCGCGTCTTTCTTGACGAGTTTGCGCGCGGTCGCATACTCCGCGAGCGCCGCGACCGGCTGCCGGATCGGCAGACCCGTCTCGAAAAAGCGGCCCTGCGACCGCATCACCAGCAGGATTTCCCGCGCCAGCCCCCGCTCCGCCGCGCTGCCCGCCAGCGTCGGCGCCTCCGTTACCTGTGCCATGTATCCCTCCGGGAGTAGGCAGTGGGCAGTAGGCAGTTGACAGTCGTCAGATATAGTCGGATGTGCTGCATACGCCTCTTTCCGGTCTTTCTGACTACTGGCTACTGGCTACTGACTACTGCCCACTGATTTCGAGCAATTCCGCGAGCGTCATCGGGCGGCGGCGTGCCGCGATCTCCTGGGCGATGCGGTTCAGCGTCTCCGCCGGAACCTGCTGCCCGGCGGGCGCCGCCGCGCCTTTGCCCTTCGCCGTCTTCGTTGCCATCGAGCGTTACCTTCATTTCGTCGCGCATACCACGAACGGGGTGCGAATTCCCCGTCCGAGTAGTGTACCGCGATCAGTAGCGAGGAACAAGGTGGAAGGTCGGAGTTCGGAGTTCGATGTTCGGAGTTCCCTACATCGAACATCGAACTCCAACCCCCTTCATTGCTGAATTGACAGCCGGGTGCCGCGAATAAACAGATCGGCGCAACAAATCGGATGTATCGTACGTTCTACGGAATGTAAGCGTCGCGCATTGGGCGGCGGCATCGGTTATGCGGCATGATAGCGGTCGGAGGCGTGATACGCGGGAGGGTGCGGAGCATGGCGGGGACGAGTCCGGTCGTCATCATCGGCGCGGGGCCATATGGGTTGGCGGCGGCGGCGCACCTGCGGGCGGCGGGTGTCGAGACGCGCGTGTTCGGCGAGGCGATGGCCTTCTGGGAACGGCAGATGCCCGCCGGGATGCTCCTGCGCTCCTATTGGGACGCCTCGCACATCGCCGATCCCGACCGCGACCTGACACTGGACGCCTATGACGCCGCCTCCCCTGTGCCGGTGCCGCGACCGGTGCCGCTGGACCGCTTCGTCGCCTATGGCCGGTGGTTCAGCCAGCAAATCGTGCCCGATCTGGACACGCGGCGGATCGCGCGCATCGAGCCGGAGGCGCGCGGCTTCCGGCTGACGATGGAGGATGGCGAGTCCATCCACGCCGGGCGCGTCGTCGTCGCGACGGGGATCGCGGCGTTCACCCGGCGGCCGGAGCCGTTCGCCGGGATCGCACCGGCCCTGGCGTCGCACACCGCCGACTGCGCCGATTTCTCACGGTTTGCCGGGCGGCACGTCGCCGTGATCGGCGGCGGGCAGAGCGCGCTCGAATCCGCCGCGCTCCTGCGCGAGGCCGGGGCGCATGTCGAGGTGATCGCGCGGGCGGCGGCCATCCACTGGCTCCGCTACGGCTCCGGCTCGAAACTGCACGCGGCGCTGCACAGCGACAAGAACCCCCTGCGGTCGCTCCTCTATCCCGCGTCGGACATCGGGCCGCCGGGTCTCAATTACCTCGTGGATAAGCCCGCGCTCTTCACGAAGATCCCGACGCGCGCCCTGCGGGGCCGTGCCGCCCGCCGCGCCATCCGCCCGGCCGGGTCGGGCTGGCTGCGCCCCCGCCTGCGCGACGTGCCGATCGCGACGGGGCTGTCCGTCGTCGCCGCGAAGCCATCCGGCGACCGACTGCGGCTCGCGCTCAGCGACGGCACGATCCGCGCGGTGGACCACGCACTCCTCGCGACCGGCTACGCGGTGGACGTGGCGCGCTACCCCTTCCTGACGCCGGAACTGCTGCGCGGGCTGGACCGGATCGCGGGCTACCCGCGGCTGAACGCCGGGTTCGAGTCCTCCGTGCCGGGGCTGCACTTCCTCGGCGCACCGGCGGCGGAGAGTTTCGGCCCGCTGATGCGTTTCGTCGCGGGCACCGGCTACGCCGCGCGGGGCCTCGCGCACGGCGTGAAGTTCGGGATTCGGAGTTCGAGGCTCGAAGCGGAACGTTCGGAGGGCACGGATTCCGTTCTTCGAACCCCGAATCCCGAACCCCGAACCCGATGACGACCGTCGTGGTGGGCTACCGGGGCAAGCGCGCGCTCGATCTCGCGATCGCCGTGCCCGCGCTGATCGCGCTGTCGCCGGTGATGGCGGTCGTCGCGCTGCTCGTCGCGCGGCGGATGGGCCGCCCGGTGTTCTTCACGCAGGTGCGGCCCGGACTGGGCGAGCGGCCCTTCGCCGTCTACAAGTTCCGCACGATGAAGGAGGCCTGCGACGGGGCGGGCCGGCCCCTCCCGGATCGGGACCGGCTGACCCCGCTGGGTCGCTTCCTGCGCGCCAGCAGCCTCGACGAGTTGCCGGGGCTGTTCAACGTCATCAAAGGGGAGATGAGCCTCGTCGGCCCGCGCCCGCTGGCGACGAAATATCTGCCATACTACACCGAGCAAGAGCGGACGCGCTGCGCCGTGCGGCCCGGCATCACCGGCTGGGCGCAGGTCAACGGGCGCAACGACCTGCCGTGGGATCGGCGGCTGGCCTGCGACGCCTGGTACGTCGCGCACTGCTCGCTCGCCCTGGACCTGAAAATCCTCGCGATGACGGTCTGGCAGGTGCCGCGCCGCGCGAATGTCCAGGTGGATACGGCGATCAACGAGCCTGATCTGACCGTCGAGCGCCGCGACCGCCGCGCGCGCCGGTAGCATGGAACCAAGATGAAGCCGATTGAACCGCAAAGGCGCAAAGAGCGCAAAGAGCGCAAAGAGGGAATACGGGGACAAAAGAAGGACCCGATCTCGTACCTCCCTTTGGGTTCTTCGCCTCTTCGCGTTTTTGCGTCTTTGCGATAATCCGGTTTCGATGTGCTGACGGGAGAAGCGCGTGAAGGTGCTGTTGACGTGCGCGGGGCGGCGCAACTATCTGATCCAGTTCTTCCGCGACGCGCTCGGCCCGGAGGGTGCGGTGTTCGCGGCGGACGCCGCCGCCCATGCGCCCGCGCTCCGGGAAGCGGATGCGGCCTTCGTCCTGCCCCGCTTGGACGACCCGGCATACCTCGACCGGCTCCTCGCCGTCAGCCGGGAGCGGCGCATTGACCTGCTGATTCCGCTCAACGACCACGAATTGCCGCTGCTCGCGCGACACCGGGAGTGCTTCCGGGCGGTTGGGACGTTCCCCGTCGTTTCCTCCCCCGCCGTCATCGAGACCTGCTACGACAAGTGGCAGACCTTCCGCTT
>JAICIL010000281.1 GCA_025924435.1 Chloroflexia bacterium
CGACCTCGATGATGACGACGTCGTAGCCCTCGGCGAGCTTGCGGATGTTGAGCTTGATCTCGTCGGTGATGTGGGGGATTACCTGAACGGTTCCGCCGAGATAGTCGCCGTGCCGCTCCTTCTGGAGGACGGTCGAGTAGATCTGCCCGGTCGTCACATTCGAGGCGCGGGTGAGCGATTCGTCAATGAACCGCTCGTAGTGGCCGAGGTCGAGGTCCGTCTCCGCGCCGTCGTCGGTGACGAAGACCTCGCCGTGCTGATACGGGGACATCGTGCCGGGGTCCACATTCAGGTACGGGTCGAGTTTGATGATGGAGACGGTGATGCCCCGGCTCTTGAGGAGTCGGCCGATTGACGCGACGGCAATCCCTTTGCCGACCGATGAAACCACGCCGCCCGTGACAAAGATGAACTTCGGCACCCACGCCTCCTCAGTAGTCAGTAGTCAGTAGCCGGTAGTCAGTGAGACGGACGGGCACTCCCGGCCTCGCCCCCGCACTACCGAAAACTCGCTCCTGACGGCTCCCTTCCGACGCCCACCATCTCCGCTCGCCTCTTCTGACTACCGACTACCGACTACTCGTCACGCGTCCAGCACCGTCACGCCCATCGTCTCCGGCAGGGTATTCTTGCGAATGGTCAAGCGATCCTCGCGCGGCACTTCGGCGAGGCCGAGCGCGGCGACGAACTCGGCGAGTGCGCGCTTGCCCCGGTCCTCGCCGATCCGATAGCGCATCGGGATGACGAGGCGCGGCCCGATCTGGCCGATCACCTCGGTTGCGTCGGTCGGGGAGAGGCTGTCCTCGCCGCCAATCGGGATGAAAAGGACGTCCACATCGCCCATCGCCTCAACCTGCGCCTCGGTCAGCGCTTTGTTGAGGCTGCCGAGGTGGCAAAAAATCATCTCGTCCATTTCGACGAGATAGACGGTGTTGAACTCCTTCTGGGCGGCGCCGTTGCGTCGGGTGCGGATGCCGGAAAGGAAGACGTCCTGCACCTCGTATTCGCCCGGCCCATCAACGAGCGTATACTCGCCCTCGACATTCGCGAGCGCGTTGGCGCGGCCCCGCACGGAGAGCGTGACGATGTCCGCCTTCTGCTTCGGCATCGTCATGCCGCCCGCCCGCGCGACCGGGTCCATCAAGACCGTCGCCTCGCGGCTCTTGATCCGAAAACACGTATCGCCCAACCACTTGACATCCGCCACGTGGGAAACTCCTCTATCCGACCGACTTCGTTGGGGGAACTCATCGTGCCTGCAACGGTGTACGTATGCATGCGCCCTTCGCAGTGTACCATACCCGTTGTGGCCGCGCAACGGCTTCTATGCCAGCGGTTGTGCTTGCTCCGCGTGGCCGCAGACAGTACCCTTAGCGGGACGCGCATCGCTCCGGGGGCATCTTTGGTGCGCGACACGGCGAGCGAAAGGGAGAGCGTGGCAAACAGGAAGCAACTACTCGTCGGCGCGGGCGTCATCGCCGGGGGCGCGACGCTCGCCCGATTGGCGCGGCGGCGCGGCGATTTCGAGCGCGTCATCGCCCTGCCCGGCCCCGCCGAACCGATCGAGATCGCGCGCGACGCGCGGGGCATCCCGCACATCCGCGCGAACAGCGTCGCCGACCTGATGTTCGCGCTGGGCTATGCGACGGCGGAAGACCGGCTCTGGCAACTCGATATCCTGCACCGGGCGGCATTCGGGCGGCTCGCGGAAATTGTCGGCCCGCACGCGCTCGACCTGGACAAGTTCATGCTGACGCTCGGCATCCGGCGGGCGGCGGAGGCGGAGGCGGCCCGACTCACCGGCGAGACGAAGGCGGCGCTGGATCGCTACGCCGCGGGCGTCAATGCCTATGTCGGACGCAAGGGGCCGCTCCTCGGCATGGAGTTTGTCTTCGGCCGCTATCCGCCGCTGCCGTGGGGCGCCGCCGCCTCGATGGGCGTCCTGAAGATCATGGGCTGGACGCTGGACGGCTTCATCGAGAAGTTGCTGCTCCGCGACCGGATCGGCGACGCGATCGGCGAGCAATGGGCGTCCCTCCTTTTCAACGAGGACCGCTCGCTCGCCGCCAATGATCCGGTCGTCTCGTCCGCCGCCTATGCATCGTTCCGCGCGCAATTAACCAGGGTGAACGATACGCTGGGGCAGGTCGCGGGCGTCTCGTCCACGATCCCCGGCAGCAACAACTGGGCCGTCTCCGGCGCGCACACCGCGACGGGCAAGCCGCTGCTCGCCAACGACCCGCACCTCGGCTACACAATCCCCTCGATCTGGTACGAGTGCCATCTGACCGCGCCGGGCATCAATGCGGCGGGCGCGACGATCCCCGGCGTCCCCGGCGTCGCCATCGGCCACAACGACCGGGTCGCCTGGGGCATCACCGCGACGATGCATGTGCAGACCGACCTGTACGTGGAGGAGATTGACCCGGACAACCGGCTCCGCTACCGCACCGAAGCGGGCTGGGCGCTGATGGATCGCGTCGTGGACGTCATCCCGGTCAAGGGGCAGCGGGACGCGGAGCCGCACGAGACGCGCATCACGCGCCACGGGCCGATTGTCACAGGGCTGGGCGAGGCGAAGGGCGAAGCGCGCGCGCTCGCCCTCAAATGGGTCGGGCAGGAGGGCGCGGACGAGATGACCGGCCTGCTCAACCTGATGCGGGCGCGCTCCGCCGACGAGTTTCGCGCCTCGTGCGCCGGCATCGCCGTCCCGGCCCTCAATCTCGTCTTCGCCGATGTGGAGGATCACATCGGCTATCAGTTCGTCGGGCGCGCGCCGATCCGGCCGACGGGCTGCGGCATCCGCCCCGTGCCGGGCTGGACGGGCGAGTACGAATGGCGGGGCTTCGTCCCCTTCGATGAATTGCCCGCCCTCGCGGACCCGCCGGAGGGATTCATCGCCACGGCGAACACGCAGATTCAGGCGGACGACTATCCATATCCCCTGCAGAGCGTGCACGCCTCGCCCTTCCGGGTGCGCCGCATCCGGCAGATGCTCGACGGGCGCGACGGGCTGACGCTCGAAGATATGCGACGGATGCAGGCGGATGTCTACGTGCTGCACGCCGAACCGCTCCGCCCCGCGCTGTTCGCGGCACTTGACGCCACGGCCCGCACCTGGACCGCCGAGGAGAACGCCGCGCTCGAACTGCTGCGCGCCTGGGACGGCTTCGCGGAAGTGGACAGCCCCGGCGCGGCGATCTGGGAGGTGACGTACAACAACTGGATGCGCCGCGTGCTGCGGGCGCGCCTCTCCCCCGGCCTGACGAAGGAGGCGATGACGAAGTTCCTCGGCGAGTTCCACTGGGCGCTGCCGGACCGCTTGCTCGCGGGCGACGATGTGGGCTGGTTCACCGGCACGACGCGCGAGGCCGAACTGATCGCCGCCTTCGCGGAGGCGGTGGCGTGGCTCACCGAGCGGATCGGCCCCTACCCGGCGGAGTGGGAGTGGGGCGCGGTCCATACCGTCACCTTCGCGCATCCCGTCGCCCAGGGCGCGAAGCCGCTCGCTCGCCTGCTCAACGTCGGCCCGATCCCGGTCGGCGGTGACTGCAATACGCTCAACTGCCAGTATTGGAATCTCGCCGACCCCTTCGCGGTGATCAGCGGCGCGTCATACCGGCTGCTCGTGGATCTCAGCGATCCGTCGAAGGATACTCATGCGCTCGCCTGCAATTCGGTCGGCGAGTCCGGCAATGTGCGCTCGCGGCACTATCGCGATCAGGCGATCCCGTGGTCGCGCGTGCGCTATCACCCGCTGGGCACGGATGCGGCGGTCGGCGCACGCGCGGCGAAAACCGTCCGTCTCGTGCCCTCGGATCAGCAGTGAGCGAGTGGCGCGCCGACGAGCACGACGCGATGTTCGAGAGCGAGACGGTGCTCTGGTGGTACGTCGCGCTGCGCGAGTATGTGCTGGACTGGCTGCGCCTCAGCGAGACGCCGCCGCGCGCCGTCCTGACGCTGCTCGATGCCGGGTGCGGCACCGGCGGGATGCTCGAACGGCTGATGCCCTACGGCGCCGCCGTCGGCATTGACCTCGCGCCCCACGCCGTCCGCATCGCGCGCGCGCGGCGCGGCTGCCCGGTGCTGCGCGGTTCGCTCGCCGCCCTGCCGTTCCCCGACGAGACCTTCGATGCCGCTGTCTCGCTCGATGTGATCTCGGACGCGGGCGTGGCGGTGGAGGCCGCCGCCCTCGATGAACTCCATCGCGCGCTCCGGCCCGGCGGCCGGCTCCTCTTGAACCTGCCCGCCTTCACGTCGCTGGCGGGCGAGCACGATGTCGCGGTGCGGACGGCGCGGCGCTACACGACGAAGCAGGCGCGCGCGCTCGTCGAGGCGCACGGCTTCGCCGTGGAGCGCTGCTCGTACTGGAACATGGCGCCGACGCCCGCTATCTGGCTCGTCCGGCAGTTCTCGCGGCGGAAGCCGCTCGACGCGGCGACGGCGCATTCCGACATCACGCCGCCCGCCGCGCCGGTCAATCGCACGCTGCTCGGCATCGCCCGGCTGGAACGGCGGCTCCTCCATCGCGTGCCGCGCCTCCCCTTCGGCTCGTCGCTCCTCATCCTCGCGCGCAAGGGGCGCACCGAAGCGCACGCGCCGATCACCGAAGGGCGCCTCGCCGCCGATTAAATGAGAACTGAACCGCCAAGACGCCAAGGACGCCAAGCGGGAAAAGAATAGGGAAAGGATTCTTGCCCCATTCCGCTCCCTTCTTTGTGTTTCTTGGCGTCCTTGGCGTCTTGGCGGTTCAAGAATGCTCGGTCAACTCTTGTAGAGGACGAGGACGATGCCGCCGCAGATCGCGCCGATGCCGAGCCAGCGGCTGGCCGGTACCGGCTCTTTGAGGAAGACGAGCGCCCAGATCGTCGTCAGGATGTATCCCAGCGCCAGCAGGGGATAGGCGATGGAGAGATGGACGCGGGAGAGGACGGCCAGCCAGAAGAGCGACCCGCCGAAGAGCAGCACAAACCCGGCGAGCACTTGCCATTGGAGGAAGGCGCGGAGCAGCGTGCCGGGCGCGAGGGTGATCGTGCCGATCCGGTTGACCCCCGCCTTGAGCAGCACTTCCCCGAAGGTCGAGAGCACAATCGCGATGACCAGTAGCACAAATGCCGTCCCCGTCATCGTCGTGCCACCGCCGCGCGCGCGTATCCGCCGAAATCGCCCCGTGATCGTGCCAACCCTGCGTTCCTCCGTCTCCAATGCCATGCCGCCTCAGCCCTCGAATGCGCGGACGGCGTCCGCGACGTACGCGACCTCGTCGGCGGTCAGTTCCGGGTAGAGCGGCAGCGAGAGTTCCTCGCGCGCCTGCCGCTCCGCGACCGGGTACGCGCCCGCGCCGAGGTCGAGCGACGCGAACGCCGGTTGCAGGTGCAGTGGCGTCGGGTAATGCACCCCGGTGCCGATGCCGCGCTCCTTCAGATACGCCGCCAATGCGTCCCGGCGCGGATGGCGCACCGCGAAGAGGTGCCAGACGTGCCCCTCCGGCGCCGCGCCCGGCCGCTCCTGGGGCAATTCGACGCCGCTGCCCGCGAGCAGTTCGTCGTACCGGTGCGCGAGCCGCCGCCGCGCCGCGTTCCAGTCGTCGAGATGGGCGAGTTTGACGCGCAGCACCGCCGCCTGCAACTCGTCGAGGCGGCTGTTGACGCCCTGGATGACGTGCTCGTACTTGCCGCGCTGCCCGCCGTTGCGCAGCATCCGCACCTTCTCGGCGAGCGCGGTGTCGTTCGTCGTCACCGCGCCGCCGTCACCCGCCGCGCCGAGGTTCTTGCTCGGATAGAACGAGAACCCGGCGATGGCCCCGATGCTGCCGACGCGCTTGCCATCGAACATCGCGCCATGCGCCTGCGCCGCGTCCTCGACAACCGGGATGCCGTGCCGCCCGGCGATGGCCATGATCGCGCCGAGGTCGGCGGCCTGCCCGTAGAGGTGCACCGGCATGATCGCCTTCGTGCGCGGCGTGATCGCC
>JAICIL010000282.1 GCA_025924435.1 Chloroflexia bacterium
GGCGGCGGCCATCCTCGCCGCCTGCGGCGGCAGCACCGCCACCGATACCCCCAAGCCCGCCGCCCCCACCACCGGCGCGGCGGCGCCCACCACCGCATCGGCGGCGACCGGCGCCCCGGCGGGCAGCGCGGCGGCGACCAGGCCGGCGGCGAGCGCGGTGACGGGGGCGGCGAGCACGAGCGCCCCGGCGGTGAGCACGACGGCGACGGGGAGCAGCGCGGCGGCGGCGGGGACGGTGGCGCCGAGCGGCAGCGCAGTCGCCTCCGCGTCGGGCGCGGTCGGCACCATCGCCCCGCCAGCGCCCGACAAGTTTAAGGGCCAGACGCTCAACATGATCTCCCGCAACGAGTACTTCAAGTCCTCGGAGCAGGCGCTGGATACCACCCTGCAAGATTGGGCGAAGCAACTCGGCGTCAAGATCACCAACGACCGCATCAACGTTGACACGGGCGATTTCGCCACGAAGGTGGACGCGGCGGTCAAGGCGGGCAACCCGCCCGACCTCGTCTACGTGGATCGCTTCCTCTCCCAGTTCGTCCAGCTCGGCGACCTGACCGATATGGCCGATGCCGTCGCGCAGGCGCAGCAGGCCTATGGCCCGCTGGAGGACGCGGCGAACATCAACCTCAAGATTGACAACAAGTGGTGGTGCTTGCCGTACTTCGCCGGTGTCGGCGGCTACTTCGCCCGCAAGGACTGGCTCGCGGAGAAGAACATCAAGCCGACGGACATCAAGACCTTCGAGAACCTGCGGGATGCCGCGCTCGCCATCTCCGACCCCGCCAAGAACCGCTTCGGCTGGGGCATGACGACGAACACCGGCGGCGATGGCACCGCAACGGTCACCAACACCATCTATGCGTACGGCGGCGCGGTGGTCAGCAATGACGGGAAGAAGGTCGTCCTCAACTCGCCGGAGACGGTGGCGGCGGTCACGTTCCTGGCGGACATCTACACGAACCCGAAGTACAAGAATATGCTGCCGCCCGGCGTCGGCGGCTGGACGGACACGAGCAACAACGAGGCATGGCTCGCCGGCACCCTGGGCATCACCTCGAATGCCTACACGCTCTACGCGCAATCCTTCGCGACGAAGAATCCGGTCTACGACCAGACCGCGATCCTGCCCGGTTTCGTCGGCCCCGCCACGGAGCAGGTGATCGCCACACCGAGTTCGGGCTACCTGGCGATCCCGAAGGGCGCGAAGAACGTCGAGTTGGCCAAAGCGACCGCGCTGTTCCTCGTCGGCGGCCCCGCATTCCTGAGTCTCGTCAAGCCGTCGCTCGGCCTCATCATGCCGACCTATAAGAACATCTGGAACAGCGATCCGTTCTACACGACCGGCGACCCCTCCTTCCCCGCGCTGAAGCAACTGATCGAGGGAAAACTGCCGATCACGACGAAGACGGGGTACGCCTTCCCGCAGTCGCCAAGCCCGATCTACGAGCAGGGCGTCAACGGCCAGCACGTCCTCAACGACATGATGGGGAACATCATCCAGAAGGGGACGAAGGTGGATGCCGCCGTTAAGGACGCACATGACCGTCTCGTCGCGGCGGCGAACCAACTCGGCCTTCCGCAGTAATTGAGCGCACGCGAACGAAGAGGGCGGGCCGCGTGCCCGCCCTCTTCGTTTTTCGATACGGCCGGAAGCGCGGCGATGGATAGCGCCGCCCCTCCCGTTGTCGCGCTACTGCGTGATGCCGAGTTGGTTGAATGCCGCGACGATGCGGTCGCTCGCCTGCTTCACCGCGTCGGCGGGCTTGACGCCCTTCTGGATAACCTGCCCCATCATGTCGGTGAGGACATACCCGTTGTACGCCTGCTGCCATGCGGGGCTTGGCGTCTGCGGGAAGTGCAGGCCCGTCTTCGTCGCGATCGGCAGCGGCTGCTCGACGACGGCGCGCGAAGCCGCGAAGACCGGGTCGCCGTTCAGATAGTAAGGGTCGGAATCCCAGACTTTCTTGTACGCGGGCAGGATGAGGCCGTTGGCGGGCTTCACCATGTTCAGGAGCGCCGGCCCGGCGACGAGATACTTGGCGAGGGCCTTCGCGAGATCCGGGTTCTTCGCACCCTTGAAGATCACGAAATAGGTGTAGTTCCCGAACGCGAGCGGGCGATCCACCGAGGGGCCGGTGACGCCGGGGAAGACGACCGTGTTGTCGTAGACCGGGTTCTTCGTCGCCTTCGATTGCGCGTAGAGCGAGAACTGGTTCGTCGTGAAGCCGATCACACCCGCCAGCCACGCCTCGTTGTTGCCGGTGTCGTTCCAACTCAGGATACCGGGAGGCAGCATGTTCTTGTACTTCGGGTTCGTGTAGACGTCCGCCAGGAAGGTGACCGCGTCCACCGTCTCCGGCGAGTTGAAGATCGCCTTCTTGCCGTCGTCGCTCGCGCCCGCGCCGCCGTACGCATTGATGACCGTCTGGATCAACCCGTTGCCGTCGCCGCTCTGGTTGACCGTCATGCCCCAGCCGTAGCGGTTCTTGGACGGATCGGAAACCTCCAGCGCGACATCGCGCAGGTTCTCGAAGGTCTTGATGTCCGAGATTTTGATCCCCTTCTCCGCGAGCCAGTCCTTCCGACCGAAGTACCCCGCCCCCTGCGTGGAGTACGGGATGCCGTAGTACTTGCCGCCGACCGTCGCGTTGATCCGCACGTTGTCTTCCGGCGCGCCGTAGGCGTCCGAAATCTGGCCGACCGTATCGGAGACATCCACGATATCGCCGAGCTGGTACAACTCCGGCACGAAGCGGTCGAAATAGGCGAGGTCGGGCGGGTTGCCCGCCTTGACCGCCGCGTCCATCTTCTGGACGACCTGGCCGGTATCCTCGTTGATGCGGTTATTCTCGATCTTCGCGCCCGTCATCTGGGCGAATTTCTGCACCTCCGCATCGAAGGCGGTCTCGACCTCCTTGAAATACTCCTGCCGGGCGATCACCTGGAGGGACTGACCCTTGAACTGCGTCGGCGAGGGGGTGGGGAGCAGCGTGAACGGCCCCGACGACGCGGCGGATGTGGTGCCGCTCGCCGCCGTGCCGCTCGTCGCGCTGCCGGCGGCCGTCGTGCCGCTGACGGTCGTGCCGCTCGTGGAGGCGGTGCTGGCCGCCGTGCCCGAGACCGCCGAGCCGGTGGTCGCCGGGCGCGTCGTGGCGGCGCCGCTCGTCCCGCTCGCGGCCGTCGTCGCCGCGGTGGATGCCGCGCTCGGCGCGCTTGTCGCGGTCGGGTTCGACCCGCCGCCGCACGCGGCGAGGATGGCCGCCGCCGCGCTCGCCGCCATACCGCCGAGGAAACCCCGCCGCGAGAGGCGGGTTAATCGCAAGCCGTCGTCATTCATGGTCATTGCTCCTTTGCAATTTCCGTCATTGCGCGTACAACCGCGCCGTTATGTATTGATAACCATCGCGGCACGATCGCGCAAATACTGAGACGTCGCCACACGCGGCGCGCCCATCCTTTACGCATATGATAGCACTCCGGCGAGAAGACAAACACTTGAGGCGAAAATATCCAAATATGTTTTCTGATTTCACTTCTATGTGCGTTTGTGAGCAATGGTACGTCAGCGCAGCATGGCACACTCATTGCGGACGATTTCGGGAGGCGGCGATCATTTGCTGTGGCGTGTCCGGCGCATCCCTCGCGGGAGAACTGTGCTATACTCGCAAAAGCACCCAGTGAGACGGGACCGAACGTAGCCGATTGGCGCGGGGTTCCCCGCCCATATGCAACGAAGCAGGGAAGAAATGGCGCAGACAACGCGACAGCGAACACTTGCCACCCCGGTTCCCGCACCACGTGCGACCACGTGGGTACGCAGAGCCTTCGGCCCGGATTGGGCCGTCGCCCTGCCCTTCATCTTACCGCTGATCCTGCTGCTCGCCGGATTGATCGCGATCCCCTTCTTCGACGCGATCCGCCTCAGTTTCACGACGCGGCAACTGACGAACGCGACGCACTGGGTTGGTCTGCAAAACTACACGGACTTGCTGCACGACAAGTTCTTCAAGGACGCCGTCAAGAACACGGTCGTCTTTACCACCTATTCGGAAGTCTTCAAAGTCACCTCCGGCCTGATCGCCGCGATGCTCTTGCACAATCTGCGGCGGGGCAAATCAGTCCTCACCGGGCTTGTACTCCTGCCCTGGATCGTCCCGACGGTCGTGACGGCGCTCGCATGGCGCTCAATTTTCGACCCGATCTTCGGCGGCTTGAACAAGGCGCTCATCTACTCGCACCTGGGGAATCTCCTGATTAGTTTGCATCTGGTGGACCGCATCCCCGCGTCGTGGCTCGGGCAGCAGGACCTGGCGATGCCGTCCGTCATCCTCGTCAATGTCTGGAAGGGCATCCCATTCTTCACGCTGAACTTCCTCGCCGGTCTCAAAGCGATTGACAGCGATCTCTACGAAGCCGCCTCCGTGGACGGCGCGAACTCGTGGCAGAAGTTCCTCAATGTCACGCTGCCGGGCCTGCGCTACGTCATCCTTGTCACGACGCTCCTCTCCACGATCTGGACCTTCAACACGTTCGATGTCATCTATCTGCTCACGGGCGGCGGGCCGGGCGGTTCGACGCGGCCATTCGTCGTCTTCGCCTATGAGAAGGCGATCCAGGGCCTGCAATTCGGCCCCGGCGCGGCGGTCGCGCTGATGATGGTGCCGATCCTCGCCGTCTTCATCTTCTTCCTCGCCCGCTACATGCGCCGCTCCGAGCAGCAGGTGCAGGAAAGCGGGCTTGACCGCTTCCTGGCGCGATACGGCAAGATGATTCTCTACATCGGTATCGTGCTCTTCGCGGTCATGCTCTTCGCGATCAATAGCGGCATGCTGATCCGCGCCGCCGCGATCCTCGCGGTGGTCATCGGACTTGGCTACGGCTTCGGGTATCTCTCGGCGTGGCTGACGGATCGCGGCGAAGCGCGCAGCCGTGCGCAAGGAAAAGTGCGGACGCAGACGATGAAGGAGCGCCCGAACGTCCTCGGTCGCCTCCCCGCGTGGGTCGCGCTCGCGATTCTCCTCTTCTTCGTCCTCGCGCCGTTCTATTGGATGATCATCACCGCCTTCAAGTCCGAGTTGCAGGTGACATCGCAGCAGGGCAATGTCTTCTGGCCGCAGCCGTGGACGTTTACTCAGTTCCACAAATTGACGAGTCAGCATCCGTTCTGGACGTGGTTCCGCAATTCGGCGATCGTCGCGATCTGCACGACGATTATCGCGGTCACCTTCGCCGCGCTGGCCGGGTACGCGCTCGCCCGTCTCCGTTTCCGCGGCGCGCAGGGACTGACCGGCATCGTGCTCCTGACCTACCTCGTGCCGACCGCGCTGCTCTTCATCCCGCTCTACCAGATTCTCAGCAGGCTGCATCTGATCAACACGCTCGGCTCGCTCATCCTCACCTATCCGACCTTCGCGCTCCCCTTCGCGACCTGGCTGATGATGGGCTACTTCCGCGGCATCCCGGAGGAGCTGGAGAACGCGGCGCTGATTGATGGGGCGACCCGTTTCCAGGCGTTCCGGCGCATCACGCTGCCGCTGGCGATGCCCGCGATCCTCGCGGTCTCGCTCTTCACCTTCACCAACTCGTTCAACGAGTTCCTCTACGCCTTCGTCTTCATCACGAAGCAGGGCCTGCAAACCTTGCCGGTCGGCCTGCAATCCATGATCTTCGGCGATATCTACCCCTACGGGCAACTGATGGCGGGCGCGCTTCTGATGGCCATCCCGGTCGTGGTGCTGTACTCGTACGGGCAGAAGTTCCTCGTCGAGGGGCTGACGGCGGGCAGCGTCAAGGGATAAACGGTTTCAGACAACGCGCAAAACGGGGGCGGACGGTGGCGTTCGCCCCCGTTTTGCGCGATAGTGGGAGAAACCTCAACCCCCCGGCCCCCGCAGCCACCCGCGGGGGCGGGGGGGGGGGGGGGACGTAACAAAGTAGGCGCAGTTCAAGCGCCC
>JAICIL010000283.1 GCA_025924435.1 Chloroflexia bacterium
GGGTTTTGTGTTTTCTTGCCGCCGCGGCCCCCCCGGGGGGGGGGGGCGTCCCCGCGCCGGCCCCCGCGGGCGGCGCTCCCCCCCCCCCCCGCTCCCGGATTCGGGCCCCGAACCTGCGGTCCGGGATTGAGATGAAGGAGGTGGACCATGCTACGGCGAGACGACGGGGCGGACTGGTTGGTCATCACGCAACCGGAGCACGCCGTGCTCTCGGGGCGGCTCGCGCAGGCTGGAAAGCCCGCGCTCCCGGAGTGGACCGGGCAGAATGATACAAATCAATCGCCCCGAAGAGAGTCCTCCGCGCTGCTTGTCGCCGTTTCTAGTGTACGTACACTTTGTGATGTGCTATACTCAGCCGCGAGCGTCGCGGATGGGGAAGATTCGGCGTGCGCGAGAGACGAGCGGTGGAGGTGGGACGATATCGTGTCGGTGATTGAGCGAGAACGCATCGTATCGCCGTCTGTTCCACCGGTGCGCGGCGCGCGCGCCGTACATTCGCGCTGGTTCGAACCGCTCGGCATCCTCACCCTCATGCTCCTCGACGCCTTCACCGTCGCGCTCGCCTTCCGGCTCGCATACTGGGCGCGCTATACGGCGCAACTCGGCGGCGCGGTTGAAGCGTACAACATCCAGCGTCTCGATGATTACCGCTTCTATGCGATCCTGCTGGTCGGCACGATCGTCGTTGCGTTCGGCGTCCGCGGTCTGTATCGCCTGCCGCGCGGCACGACCTTTCTGGCCGAGGTGACGATGGCATGGGGCGCGGTGACCGTCGCCAATGCCGCCGTGCTGGTGATCGTCTTCTTGCAGCCGGAGTTCGTCTCCTCGCGCCTCTTTGTCATCTACGCGTGGGGGACGATCCTGCTCTTTGTGACGCTCGAACGCGGCGTCCGGCGGCTGGTGCGCGATCAACTCTGGCAACGCGGCATCGGCGTGGAGCGGGCGGTCGTCGTCGGTTCCGGCCCGGCGGCGCAGCGGGTGATGAGTTACCTCGCGACGCACAACGATCTCGGGTTCCATCTCGTCGGCTTCGTTGATGACCGCCCCGTCGCGGACGATTGGGCGATCGCGACGAGCCGCAGTATCATGCGGCCGCAGCGGCTGGGCGAGAGCGAGACACTTGCCCAGGTCATCGAGGATGCAGGCATTTCCGAGGTCGTCATCGCCTTACCACCCCAGGCGCACGATAGCATCCTGAGCGTCATCACGACCTGCCGGGACGCGGATGTCGGCTTCCAACTCGTGCCCGATGTCTTCGAACTCTCGCTCGGCCGCGTGCAGATCAACGAATTGAACGGCGTGCCGCTGATCAGCGTGCGCGCGAGCCGCCTCCGTGGCTGGAACCTCTGGATCAAGCGCGGCGTGGACGCCCTCGGCGCGGCCGTGGCGCTCGCCGTCATGGCGATCCCGATGCTCGTCATCGCGCTCGCCATCCGGATTGATACGCCCGGTCGGATTCTCATTCGGCAAGTGCGCGTCGGGAAGGATCGCAAGCACTTCACCTGCTACAAGTTCCGCTCGATGCGGCAGGATGCGCCGCAGTTGGAGGAAGAAGTCCTGTCGCTCGGCAACGGCGATGCCCGGCTGCGCAAGCACAAGGAGGATCCGCGCCGCACGCGCGTCGGTCGCTTCATCCGCCGCACGAGCCTCGATGAGTTGCCCCAGTTGTTCAACGTCCTGATCGGCAAGATGAGCCTCGTCGGCCCCCGGCCGCAGGTGCCGGACGAAGTGGCGCACTACGAGCCGTGGCACCATCAGCGGCTCGCCGTCACGCCCGGCATCACCGGCCTCTGGCAGGTTTCCGGCCGCAGCGACCTGACCTTCGAGGAGATGGTCCGCCTCGACATCTACTACGCCGAGAACTGGTCCGTCCGCCTCGACCTCGAAATCTTGCTGCGCACCCCGCGCGCCGTCCTCAGTATGCGCGGCGCGTATTAGGGAAGGGCTGAGGACTGAGCGAGATCAGGTCGGGATCGGTAAGATTCCTCCGCCCTCTAAGAAGGATTGGGAACGCACATATGGTGACGGATGCCTCCGAAACCTCAGTCCTCAGTCCTCAGTCCTCAGTCCTTCCCCCCGTTGCGCTAGCGCACGACTATCTCAACCAAAATGGCGGCGCGGAACGTGTCGTGGAACAATTGCATATCCTTTTCCCCGATGCCCCTTTGTATACGAGTATCTACGACCGCGAGCGGATGCCCGCGGCGTACCGGGGATGGGATATTCACTCGTCGTTCATGCAGCATTTGCCGGGGGTGATGCGGCATCATCAGCCGTATTTGCCGCTCTATCCGCTGGCGATGGCGCGTTTCAACCTCGCCGATTATCCGCTCGTCGTCAGTTCGTCGAGCGCGTTCGGCAAGGGCGTGCGGGTGCCGCCCGGCGCGCTGCACGTCTGCTACTGCCACGCGCCGATGCGCTTCGCCTGGAGCTACGAGGCGTACGCCGCGCGGGAGGGGTTCGGGCGCGCGGTGGACGTCGGCATCCGCCCGCTGCTCGCCGCGCTCCGCCGCTGGGACCGCGCGACCTCCGCGCGCGTGGATCACTTCATCGCCAACTCGCGGACGGTCGCGGTGCGGATCGCGCGGATCTACGGCCGGGACGCGACGGTCATCTACCCGCCGGTCGAGACCGACCGCTACGCCCCGCCGCCGGGCACGCCGATGGCGCCGGAGCCGTTCTTCTTCCTCGTCTCCCGCCTCGTGCCGTATAAGCGGATAGACCTCGCCATCCGCGCGGCGAACGCGCTCGGCGTCCGGCTGGAGATCGCCAGCACCGGGCGGGATCGGGAGGCGCTCGAAGCGATCGCCGGGCCGACCGTCCGCTTCCTCGGCTGGATTTCCGATGCGGAGAAGCGCGAGAAGTACGCCCGCTGCACCGCGACGCTCTTCCCCGCCGAGGACGATTTCGGCATCGCCCAACTGGAAGCGATGGCGGCGGGGCGGCCGGTCGTCGCCTACGGCCGGGGCGGCTCGGCGGAGACGGTGCGCGACGGCGTGACGGGCGTCCTCTTCCCCGAACAGACCGTCGGGGCGATGATGGACGCCATGCGCCGCGCCCAATGCCACTCGTGGGATCGCGCGGTGATCATCGCCCACGCGCGCCGCTTCGATGCCGCCGTCTTCCGCACGCGCATGCGCGATTTCCTTGCGGATGCCTGGCGGAGGCGCGGAGATCGTGCCGCGGACGAACGTATATGTCAGCGGCTTGTTCGGTGAAGTGGATGCGGTTGCAATACGACGACAAATTGACTACATTTGCATGCACCACGTTTGGAGATTGTCATGGCACGAGAACCGATGAGCGTCCGGCTCACCGATGATGCACGCCACTTGCTCGCCCAGCTCTCGGCTGAACTTGGTGTCAGCAAGAGTGATGTGATCGAACTCGCGATCCGCGAGAAAGCGCGACGGTCGCACGATGAAGATTCCTGGGCCTTGACGCCGGTGTTTCGCGCGCGGCTGGAACGCGCTCGCACCAGTCCGGTACTCACTGGTGTCACGGAAGAGGATGTGGAAGCGGTCATCGCGGCGGACGATCCTCAGGCAGCCGCACGGGACTTGATCGCGCGAATGACGCATGCCTGAGTATGCGACAGTTCGCCTCACCGGCGAGTTCGTTGAATCGTTGGTGGGGCGGGACTTCTCGCACAACGAGCGGCATCCCTCTTTGCGTGTTTATCTCCTGCATGGAGATCAGGCCGGTATCTGGTCCGCATCCGCCTCCGACGAACTGCGGATGACCTTCGAGCGGCTTCCGGACGGCAGGAAACTGATGCTGCTCTGTAGTCGGCATTATCAATAATGACGCACGACGGGACGATGGAAGGGAGCCGACATGCGGCTATTGATCCTCGGTGGCACGCTCTTTCTCGGTCGGCATCTGACGCAGGCCGCGCTGGCGCGGGGGCACGCGGTCACGCTCTTCAATCGCGGGCGGCACAACGCCGATCTCTTCCCCGGCGTCGAGAAATTGCGCGGCGACCGCGACGGCGACCTGACCGCGCTCGAAGGCGGGCGGTGGGACGCGGCGATTGACGTGCATGGCCGGGTGCCGCGCATCGTCCGCGCGTCCGCCGCGCTGCTCGCGCCCGCCGTCGGCCACTACACATTCATCTCCACTACCTCGGTCTATGGCGACCAGAGCATCCGTGGCATGGACGAGAATGCTCCCTTGGCGACGATTGCCGACCCGACCGTCGAGGACGCGACGGGGCCGAACTACGGGCCGCTCAAAGTGCTGTCTGAGCAGGCGGTGGGGGCGGCGCTGCCGGGCCGCGCGCTCATCATCCGCCCCGGCCTGATCGTCGGGCCGCACGACCCGACGAACCGCTTCACCTACTGGCCGCGCCGCGTCGCGCAGGGCGGCGATGTGCTCGCGCCGGACGGGCCAAGCCACCCCGCCCGGTTCATTGATGCCCGCGACCTGGCCGCATGGGCGGTGGAGATGATCGAGTCCGGCGCGACGGGCGTCTACAACGCGCGCGGCCCGAACGAGACGCTGACCTTCGGGGAATTGCTCGACACCTGCAAGGCGATCACCGGCAGCGACGCGCGCTTCGTCTGGGCGAGCGAGCGATTTCTGCTTAATGCCGGGGTGACGCCGTACACGGAGATGCCGCTCTGGATTCCCAATCTGCCGGAGCGCGCGGGCTTCTACTCCATCAGGTCTGAGAAGGCCATCGCCGCCGGGCTGACCTTCCGCCCCGTCGCGGAAACCGCCCGCGACACCCTCGCCTGGGACGCGACCCAACCGCCGGACGCCCCCCGCCCCTGCGGCCTCCGCCCCGAACGCGAGCGCGAACTCCTAATAGGACTGAGGAGGGAACCAAATCCCTTCTCACTCCTTGGTCCTTACTCCTGCGTGACGACGAGGCAATGAATGGGCGGGAGGCCGTGCCCGATCTCGGCCCAGGTCGTGCCGCCGTCCGTGCTGCGGACGATGGCGCCTTCGTGCGTGCCGTAGTAGAGGGCGCCGCCGGGGCGACGGTCGGTGTCGTCCATCGCGATCGCCGTCATGCGGGCGGTCGGCGCGGTCGTGATCGGCCGCCAGATCGGCACGCCCTGCGGCGCGCGATAGAGCGTGCCGTCCACGCAGGTGAAGAGGTCGTCCGCCGTCGCGCTCACCCAGGTGACCGCGCCCGCCGGGAGGTCAATGTTGCTATCAATCCAGTTGTTGCCGCCGTTGATGCTCCGCCAGATGCCGCTCTCCGTCGCGGCGTAGATGTAGGCGCGGTTAGCGGGGTTGACGGCGAGGGCGCGGATACCGGGCGGGCTGCCTTCCACATAGTTCCAGATGTGGCCGTCGTCGAGGCTGAAGGCCAGCCCTTCGGGGTCAAGCCCGGCGAGGATGCCGTATTTCTCCTCCGGCACGCCGATCACGGCGCGCACGATCCCGCGCGGTCGGGGCTGCCGCGCGACTTCCTCCGGGTCGCCCCAGAGTTCGCGGAAGGTGTCGAGCCGCTCCCAGCGAGTGCCGCCATCGCCGCTCGCCCAGACCATCGCGCGATCCATCCCGGCGTAGATCATCTTCGGCGCGTCCCGGCGGACATGGACACAGTGCGCGTCGCCGCCGACTCGGAAGACCGAGGAACCGCCCGCGTCGCTCGAACTGTAGATGCCTTCGTTGTCCGCCGCGATGTAGAGCAGGTTCGGGCTGGAGCGGTTGTAGTCCACGGCGACGATCCGCCTGCGTTCGAGCGTCGTGTTGGTCCGCTGCCAGCCTCGCCGCCCCTCGCGCAGCGTGAACAAACCCCGCTCGGTCCCGACGTAGAGTTGCACCGCCATTGCTGCCCTCTCTCCTGCGCTCCGTCGCGTGCCGCCACCTGCCACCGTTGGTCTGGCGGCGAGGGTGAGTGTAAACGAGCGGGCCGCGATGAGCAATGCGCGACGAGGCGGGGGGAACGCGCGGACAAAAATTGCCGGACTGCGCGGAAGAAAA
>JAICIL010000284.1 GCA_025924435.1 Chloroflexia bacterium
GCGGCGCAAACGGGCGTCAAACGGGGATGGACGCATCAGTCGAGCGGGCGTTTAACTTTTCGAGACGGCTTCGAATAGCACTGGATTTCCGCTGCAGTAATTCGGCAGCACTTCGTATCGTGTGACCTGTCTTCATGAGTTCGATAAGCGCGTCCTCCTCTTCGGTCCATTTCTCGTAGGCTCTCGGATCGGTCTGCCGATGCTCATCAAGATTCTTACCAATTCCCTTTGGGGCGGTTGCTGTTCGTGCTTCACTTGAAAAAACGGCGATGATAGCTAACGCATCGCGAGCGGCAGAGAAAATATCCAAATAGGTCATGTTGGGATGTAGGGTCAGAATCTGCTCGTAGGTATATCCATTCGCGATTGCTTCAAGCACCGCAGTTGCCGCCGCGCTCAATGATGCGGATTCCGAGGACATTGGCTGGCTCCCTTCACTCACCACCTATATCTAATGAATGCCTACATGATAACAAGTTATATGGTTACAGACCAAGACGCCTGCACACATGCTTGAGATTTTTGCTGCTTACGCAGGGAGGGTGGTTCACGAACCGCTCCCAAGCAGGACTTCGCATCACTGCTATCGTGAGATTGAACGTTTATCGAGCGGTTCTCGCCAGCGATATATGCAGTCAAGTTGTGGGTGCTTGTGCCGCTGACGGGGCGGGCAGCGGCTCGCCGCGCGTGGTGAGCATTGCGGAGTTCCAACCGGACTCGCGCTCGGCGGCGAGGGCGGAGCGGCGGATTTTGCCCGCCTCGTTGCGCGGCAGTTCGTCCACGATCTCGTACGTCTTCGGCACTTTGTAGGACGTGATCCGCGCGCGCGCCCAGGCGTCCAACTCGGCCACCGCCGGTGGGTGCGCCGGGTCGGCGGGCTGGACGATGGCATGGACGCGCCTCCCCCACTCCTCGTCCGGCACGCCGATCACGGCGAGGTCGGCGAGCGCCGGGTGGTCGTGCAGCGCCGCCTCCACCTCGGCGGGGTAGACGTTCGCGCCGCCGCTGATGATGAGGTCCACGCGCCGGTCGGCGATGTAGAGGTAGCCTTCCTCGTCCACCCAGCCGAGGTCGCCGACGCTGTAGAAGCCGTCCGGCGTCGCGGCGATGCGCGCCCCACCGACATAGCGGAAGGTCGGGCCGTCGGTCATCGTCGGGCGCGTGTAGATCTCGCCCACTTCGCCGGGCGGCAGTTCGTTCCCGTGCTCATCGAGGATGCGCAGGTCGCAGACGACGGGCCGCCCGACGCTGCCGGGGTGCTGGAGCCATTCGTCGCCGCGGATGATCGCCGCGCCGATCCCCTCGCTCGACCCGTAGACCTCGTAGACCTTCTCCGCGCCGATCAGGTCAATCCACGCCCGCTTCAGCCACGGCGGGCACGGCGCGGCGGAGGAGTGGATCGCCTCGATGCTGGAGAAATCGCGCCCCCGCAGTAGTTCGCCGGGCAGCATGATAATCCGGCGCATGATGATCGGCGGCATGTAGGCGTAGTTGACGCGGTGCCGCTCGATCGCCTCCACCGCCCGCGCCGCGTCGAAGCGCTCCATCAGGACGAGCGTGTTGTCGTCCGCCAGGCCGCGATAGGCGTTGAGGAAGGGCGAGTTGTGGTAGAGCGGCGCGCAGAGCAGTTGCACCTGCCCGTGCGCCTCGCCGAGCCGCGACCCGCGCGGGCCGCGCCGCACCGGGTGCGCCGTGCGGTCCACGACGATCTTCGAGCGTCCGGTCGAGCCGCCGGAGGCGATCGCCTTGCCGGGGTGGGGCGGGTCGTCCGGCAGCGGCCCGTCGTCGCAGGCGTCCGCCAGCGACAGGTCCGCCGGGCGGAGGAGCGGGTACGGCACATCCTCCCAATCGGCGAAGACGAGCGCGGGCCGGGCGAGGGCGAGGATGCCGTCGCGCTCCGGGGCGGGCAGGATCGCGCGCAGCGGCAGCACCAGCGCGCCGCGTTTCCAGGCGGCGGCCGTCACCATCAGGTGCTCCGGCGAGTTCCAGACGCCGACGACGATCGTTGACCCTTCGCCGACGCCGCGCCCCGCCAGGAGCCGCGCGATCCGGTTCGTCGCCCGGTCGAACTCCCGCCAGGTGACGGTGCGCTCCTCGCCCTGCTGCGGGAGAAAGATGATCGCCGCTTTCTCCGGATGCAGCGCCGCCAACTCCGCCACCCGCGCGCCGAACGTCGTTTCCCGCTCCTCCACGCACACCCCCGCTTTCGTTTGCCGTTTTCCCAGCCGCAGCGCATCGGCCCCATTCTACACCGGCCCGTGCCGCCGGGGCCGTCGGGCCGTCATCGTTCGGTGGCAACCCCTCCCCGCGTCGGGGAGGGGAGCATTTTCTCTCCTTTCTCCCCTCCCGACGCGGGAGGGGGCCGGGGGGTGGGTACATCCGGCGGAGATGCAGACGTGGTGGCATTCGCGCAACATTGACGCGGTCAATCCGCGCGTGGTATCTTCTTATCGTCAAAGGTTTCCATAAAGAAATCTGCCATGATGGTGTACGCCATCATGGCTCAGAGATGATAGCCGTTCCATTTTCCTGTGTACCTGCCGTCGCCGAGCGGGCTGCGAGGGGGGCGATCAATGCGGGCGTCGTATGTTCTCAAGCGGATCGGCCTCTTCTTCCTCGTCCTCTGGGGGGCGGCGACGCTCAACTTCATCATCCCGCGCCTCTCGTCGGCGGACCCGATCCGCGAGCGCCTGAGCGCGATGGCCGTCCAGAGCGGCTACGTGCAGACGGGCATCGAGGAGATGGTGCGGTCGTATCAGGCGAAGTTCGGCCTCGACCAACCGCTCTATATGCAGTACTTCCGCTACCTGCGGGACATCTTCACGTTCAACTTCGGCTACTCGCTCTCGCTCTACCCCGCCAAAGTGCTCGACCTCATCCTCAACGCGCTGCCCTGGACGATCGGCCTCCTCACCGTCTCGACGCTGATCGCCTTCGCCGTCGGCACCCTCTTCGGCGCGCTGATGGCGTGGCCGAAAGCGCCGAGGGTCGTCAAATCGCTCGCCTCGCCCTTCCTGACGCTCTCCGCGATCCCGCACTATCTGCTCGGCCTCATCCTCCTCTACGTCTTCGCCTTCACCCTGAAGAAATTGCCGCTCTACGGCGGCTACCCCGCCGGGACGGTGCCGACCTTCTCGCTCCCCTTCATCGCCACGATCGTCAAGCATTCCATCCTGCCCGCCTGCTCGATCGTCCTCGTCGAGATGGGCTTCTGGGCGCTCGGCATGCGCTCGATGATGGTGACGACCGAGGGCGAGGATTACATGCTCTTCGCGGAGGCGCGCGGGCTGCGAAGCAACTTCGTCTTCCGCAACTACGCCCTGCGCAACGCGATGCTGCCGCAGTACACCTCGCTCGCCCTCTCCATCGGGCGCGTCGTCTCCGGCTCGCTGATCGTGGAGATCATCTTCACCTACCCCGGCATCGGCTCGCTCCTGTACACCGCGATCAAGGGGTCGGACTATTTCGTCATCTACGGCGTCGTCTTCATGGTCATCCTGACGCTCGGGCTGGCGACATTGGCACTCGATCTCCTCTATCCGCTCTTGGATCCGCGGATCCGCTATCACCAGGGGGCATGAACGTTGGGAACACTCGCCGCGACCACGCCCGCGGGATCGGTGCAATCGCGCGGGGCGGGACGAGAACGGGCGCGCACCTTCGGCGCCTATCTGCGCCGCAACCCGACGCTGATCATCGGGTTCGCCATCCTGCTCGGCCTGCTCGGCATCGGCATCGTCGGGCCGCTCTTCGTGGATACCGCGCAGGCGCAGCCCGCCACCGTCATGCCCGACCTCCACCCCTCGCGCGCCTTCCCGCTCGGCACGGACGATCAGGGCCGCAATCTCTTCGCGGTCGTCGTCGTCGGGCTGCCCCTGACGATGCGGATGGGCTTCATCGCGGGGACGGTCGGCGTCGGCATCGGCATCATCCTCGGCTTCACGGCGGGCTACCTCGGCGGCACGGTGGACAACGTGATCCGCACCACCGCCGACATCCTGCTCACCGTGCCGGGGCTGGTCGTCCTCATCATCATCGCCTCCACGATCAAGGGGAGCATCACCGTCGAGCAGATGGCGCTCGTCGTCGCCTCGCTCGCCTGGATGTGGCCGACGCGCACGATCCGGTCGCAGGTGCTCTCGCTGCGGGAGCGCGCCTACGTGCAGATGGCGAAGATGTCCGGCATGAAGACGCCGGGGATCATCTTCTACGAGTTGATGCCGAACCTCCTGCCCTATCTGGCGGCGAGTTTCGTCGGCTCCGTCGGCTCGGCGATCCTCGCCTCGGTCGGGTTGGAGGCGCTGGGGCTGGGGCCACAGAACGCGCCGACGATGGGCATGACGATCTACTGGTTCCTCTCCTTCAACGCCCTGATTCGCGGCCTGTGGTGGTGGTGGATCACGCCAATTGTGCTCCTCGCCCTTATTTTCATCAGCCTGACGCTGATCAGCGTCGGCCTCGACGAGATCGCCAACCCCCGCGTGCGGAGGGCGACGACATGAGCGTCTCCGCGCCCGTCGGCACCGATGTCCTCCGCGTCGAGGACTTGCGCGTCCACTACCACACCGATCGCGGCCCCGTGAAGGCCGTGGACGGCGTCAGTTTCTCGCTCCGGCAGGGCGAGCGGTTCGGGCTGGTCGGCGAGTCCGGCAGCGGCAAATCCACCACCGCGCTCGCCATCATGCGGCTCATCCAGCCCCCCGGCCGGATCGAGAGCGGCTCGATCCGCCTCGACGACCGCGACCTGACGCGGCTCTCCGACGAGCAGTTCCGGCGGGTGCGCCTCGCGGACATCGCCCTCATCCCGCAGGGGGCGATGAACTCCCTCAACCCCGTGCGCCGCGTCCGCGACCACTTCTTCGACAGCATCCGCGCCCACGAGCGCGGCGCGACCGATCAGGCGATCCGCGAGCGGATCGGCGAACTGCTCCGCATGGTCGGCCTGCGCGAGGAGACGGCGAATCTCTACCCGCACGAACTCTCCGGCGGGATGAAGCAGCGCGTCTGCATCGCGCTCGGCATCTCCCTGCAGCCGAAGGTGATCATCGCGGACGAGCCGACGAGCGCCCTCGATGTCGTCGTGCAGCGGCAGGTGATGCAGACGCTCGGCGCGGTGCAGCAGCGGCTGGAAGCGTCGGTCATCCTCGTCGGGCACGACATGGGGCTGCTGGCGCAGTTCGTGGATCGCCTCGGCGTGATGTACGCGGGGAAACTGGTGGAGATCGGCCCGGTGAAGGAGGTCTTCCGCGAGCCGCTGCACCCGTACACCCAACTCCTGATCGCCAGCCTGCCCTCGCTCGAAGCGAAAGGCGTGTTCCGGGGCGTCCCCGGCCTCGCCCCCTCGCTCCTCGATCCGCCGTCCGGCTGCCTCTTCCACCCGCGCTGCCCGCACGCGATGCCACGGTGCGCGGTGGAAATCCCCGAACTCCAGGAAGTCCGCCCCGACCATTGGGTCTCCTGCCATTTGTATTGAGCGTAGTAGCCAGTAGCCAGTAGTCGGTAGACAGTGGGGAGGCGGCGAGGAATCAAAGGTATGTCACAGACTACGGATGCTGTCCCGTGTCTTCTGATTACTGACTACTGGCTACTGACTACCGACTACTGCCCCGGAGGTGCAATGTCCGCGCTGGTCGAGACGCAACACGTCACGCAACGCTTCGGCAACCCGAAGAAGGAACATACCGTCGCGCTCGACGACTTTTCGTTCTCGATCAGCGAGACGGTGCCGTCGTTCACGGCGGTCGTCGGTGAGAGCGGCAGCGGCAAGACGACGCTCGCGCGCATCCTGCTCGGTTTCCAGTACCCGACGATGGGCACGGTGCGCTACCGGGGCACGGACATCCACAAGTTCTCCGCGCGCGAGCGGCAGACGTTTCGGCGGGAGATTCAGGCGGTTTTTCA
>JAICIL010000285.1 GCA_025924435.1 Chloroflexia bacterium
GGCATCCCGACCGCGCGGACGTACCGCTCGCTCGATGCCGCGCGCGATGCCCTCGCCACGGGCGACATCGCCTACCCGCTCGTCGTCAAACCGCGCCGGGGCAGCGGTTCGTGCGGCGTCGAGCGGGCGCGGGATGCCGACGAACTGGCGCTCGTCCACGCGCTGGCGACGCAGCGGGCCGCGCGTTCCCTGCCCACGGAGGCGCGCGCCGATCCGCCCGTCCTCATCCAGGAATGGCTCGGCGGCGAGGAATACGGCCTCGATATTGTCAACGACCTCGAAGGGCGATACGCGTGTACGCTCGCCAAGCGCAAACTCGTCATGCGCGCCGGTGAGACGGATCGCGCGATCACGGTGCGCCATGCGGGGCTGGAGCGATTGGGTGCGGCGGTGGGCGGCGCGCTCGGCCACATCGGCAACCTCGATTGCGACGTCTTCGTCGCGGGCGAGGCGTGCGCGGTGCTGGAGATGAACCCGCGCTTCGGCGGCGGCTACCCCTTCGCGCACGCGGCGGGCGCGAACCTCCCGGCGGCGCTGCTCGCCTGGGCGCGCGGCGAGACGCCCGACCCCGCCTGGCTCACCGCCGCACCGGGCGTCGCCGCCGCGAAATGCGATCGCATCGTAGCAATGAGCAATGAGCAATGAGGGGTCAACACACTCATTGCTCATTGCTCATTGCTTCGCTAGAGCAGCCCCATGCCCCGCTTGGCGGCGGTGAGGGTCCTGTCCGCGACGGGGCGGACGCGATCCGCGCCCTCTTTGAGGATGCGCTCGACGTATCCCGGCTCGGCGGTGATCGCGGCGTACCGCCGCTGCAACGGCTCCAATTCGCCGATCATCACATCCGCCAGCGCCCGCTTGAACGCGCCGTACCCCTGCCCCGCGAAGCGTTCCTTGATCGTCTCGCGCGATTCGCCGGTGAACGCCTGATAGATCGAGAGCAGATTGAAGATGCCGGGGCGGCTCTCGTCGAAGACGACCGTGCCGACGCTGTCCGTCGTCGCCCGCTTCACCTTGTCCCAGATCATGTCCGGCGTGTCGGTGAGGAAGATACCGTGGTAGCGGCCCGTCGCGCTCTTGCTCATCTTCTTCGTCGGCTCGTCGAGGCCCATCACGCGCGCCGCCGCCTCGCCGATCCACGGCTCCGGCACGGTGAACGTCTCGCCGTAGAGCCGGTTGAACCGCTCTGCGATGTCCCGCGTCAGTTCGACGTGCTGCTTCTGGTCGTCGCCGACCGGCACGCCGTTCGTGTGGTAGAGGAGGATATCCGCCGCCATCAGCATCGGGTAGGCCAGCAGGCCGACCGATGAACGCTCGCGCTGCTCGCCCGCCTTGTCCTTGTACTGCGTCATCCGCTCCGCCCAGCCGAGCGGCGTCACGCAATTGAACATCCACGCCAATTCCGCGTGCGCCGCTACGTGGCTCTGCACGAAGAGCGCGCAACGCGACGGGTCAAGCCCGGCGGCGAGGAAGACGGCGGCGAGTTCGTACGTCGCCGCCCGCAGCGCGTCCGGCTCCTGCGGGACGGTGATCGCGTGCAGGTCCACGATGCAGTAGATGTTGTCCCACTCATCCTGCTTCTCGACCCAGCGCCGGATCGCGCCGAGGTAGTTGCCGATGTGCAACTGCCCGCTCGGCTGGATGCCGCTGAAGACGCGCGGCTTGACGACCGTGCCCGTGATCGGTTGCATCGCCTGCTGTGTTGCGGTCATTACCCACCCCCTGACCCCCTCCCGAAGCGGGAAGGGGATGAAAAGAACCTAACCCCCGGCCCCTTCCCTAAAAGGAAGGGGAGCAAGCCTCCGATATGCCGGGGCGCTGAATGGAGCGCCCGGATAATTGCAGCGAGTCACCCCTTCCTCGCGGGAAGGGGCCGGGGGTTAGGTCGCCACCAGTTCCCGCGCCGCGAAGTCTTGGGTGAGCGCGACGAAGGTCTCCATCGCCGCCTGTGCGCGGCCGCTGTCAATGCTCTCCATTGCACGCACGATCCCCGCCGAGATGTCCGGCGCGGCGTCGGCGGCGACGAGGGCGGCGGCGGCATTGAGCAGGACGACATCGCGCGTCGGCCCCGGCTCGCCCGCCAGCACCCGCCGCGTGATGGCGACGTTCTCCGCCACGCTGCCGCCGCGCACCGCCATCGGTGCCGCCCGGGCGAGGCCGAACTGCTCCGGCGTGATCTCGTACGTCGCCACGTCGCGATCCATGTGGACCTCGTGGATCGTCGTCGGGCCGGAGATGCTGATCTCGTCCAGCCCCTCCTGCCCGTGCACGACGAGCGCGTGCTCGACGCCGAGGAGCGCGAAGACGCGCGCCAGTTTCGCCGCCAGCGCCGCGTCGCCGACGCCCATCAGTTCGTACGGGGCGCGGGCCGGGTTGGTCAGCGGGCCGAGCAGGTTGAAGACGGTGCGGATGCCGATGTCCCGCCGCACCGGCCCGGCGTGCTTCATCGCCGGATGGAAGGCCTGCGCGAACATGAAGCCGAACCCGGCCTCGCGCACGCACCGGGAGACCTGCTCCGGCGTCTGCTCGATCACGACGCCCAGCCCTTCCAGCACGTCCGCGCTGCCGCAGCGGGAGGTCATCGCGCGGTTGCCGTGCTTCGCCACCGCCACGCCCGCCCCCGCGACGACGAACGCCGAGGTCGTGCTGATGTTGAAGGTGCCGCTGCCGTCGCCGCCCGTGCCGACGACATCCACGACCGGGATGCCCTCGTCGAGCGTCACGCGGCGGGCGTGGCGGCGCATCGTCTCCGCGAACCCGGCGATCTCGCCCTCCGTCTCGCCCCGGATGCGCAGCGCGGTGAGGAACGCGCCGATCTGCGCGGGCGTCGCCTCCCCCGCCATGATCTGGTCCATCACATGCGCCGCCTCGGGCCGCGTGAGGATTTGCCCCTCCACTACCCGCGCAATCGCGTCGCGGATTCCCGGTTCCGGTGCGTTGCTGCTCATCTGCCTACCCCCCGGCCCCCTCCCGCGAGGAGGGGGTGACTCATCGAAAAGCCGTGCCTCACACTCAACGCCCCGCCCTCATGGAGGCTCACTCCCCCTTCCTCGCGGGAAGGGGGTTGGGGGGTTAGGTTCCCTTCGAGGAAATTTCCCAGCAACTGGTGCCCGTGCTCGGTGAGGATGCTTTCCGGGTGGAACTGGACGCCTTGGAGTGTGGGAATCTCGCGGTGGCGGAAGCCCATCACGAGGCCGTCCGCCGTCTCCGCCGTCACTTCCAGCACATCCGGCAGCGTCGCGCGCGCGACGACGAGCGAATGGTAGCGGATCGCCGTGAAGGGCGATGGCAGCCCCCGGAAGACGCCCTGCCCGGTGTGGTGGACCGCGCTCACCTTGCCGTGCATCAGGTTCGGCGCGCGGACGACCTCGCCGCCGTACGCCGCGCCGATCGCCTGATGGCCGAGGCAGACACCGAGGATCGGCACCCGCCCCGCGAGCGCATGGATGAGCGGCACGCAGATGCCCGCCTCCTTCGGCGTGCAGGGGCCGGGCGAGAGCACCACCCGCTCCGGTTCCATCGCGACGATCTCCGCCACTGTCGCCGCGTCGTTGCGGATGACGCGCACCTCCGCGCCGAGTTCGCAGAGGTACTGATACAGGTTATAGGTAAACGAGTCGTAGTTATCTATCAGGACGATCATAGGTCGCTCACTCCGTTCGCTGAGTAGACAGTAGTCAGTAGTCGGATGAGAACGGGGTTCTATCTGTCTACTGCCTACTGACTACTGTCTACCGGCTACTCGTCGTCTTCCATCGCCTCCGCCGTCTCGATGGCCCGCAGGAGCGCGCCCATCTTGTGGTGGCACTCGTGGTACTCCGCTTCGGGGCTGCTGTCCGCGACGACGCCACCGCCCGCCTGCGGGTAGGCGACGCCGTCCTTGACGGGCATCGTCCGGAGCGCGAGGGCGAAATCCATGTTGCCGTCGTAGCCGACGTAGCCGAGCGCGCCCGCGTACGGCCCGCGCCGCTCGTGCTCCAACTCCGCGATGATCTCCATCGCCCGGATTTTCGGCGCGCCGGACGCCGTGCCCATCGGGAAGCAGGCCCGCAGCGCATCGAGGCTCGTGTACTCCGGCGTCAACCGCCCCTCGACCTCGGAGCAGAGATGCATGACGTGGCTGTACCGCTCCACCTGCATCAGCGAGGGGACGCGCACCGTGCCCGGTTCGGCGATCCGCCCGATGTCGTTGCGCCCGAGGTCCACGAGCATGATGTGCTCGGCGCGCTCCTTCTCGTCGGTCGAGAGTTCCTCGGCCAGCGCGCGGTCGTCCTCCTCCGTCCTGCCGCGCGGGCGCGTCCCGGCGAGCGGGTGCGTCGTGATCGTGCCGCCCTCGTTGCGGACGAGCGATTCCGGCGAGGACGCGACGATCTGGAAGCCGTCGAGATTGAAGTAGACCATATACGGCGAGGGGTTGATCGCCCGCAACGCGCGGTAGATCGTGAAGGGCGCGGCGCTCGTCGGCACGGTCAGCCGCTGCGACGGCACGCACTGGATGATGTCGCCCGCCGCGATATACTCCTTCGCCCGCTCCACCGTCGTCTCGTATGCCGCGCGGCTGAAGTTGCCGACCGGGTCGGTGTCGCTTTTCGCGCCGCTGCCGCGCGGCGGGGTGGCGACGCCGTGCCGCAGTTTGCCGACGAGCCGATTGATGCGCGCCGCCGCCTCGTCGTACGCCGCCGCGAGATCGCCGGTGTCCGTATGGACGTGCGAGACGACCTTGATGCGGCGGCGCAGATGATCGAAGACGAGCAAGGTATCGGTGAGCATGAAGACGGCGTCCGGCAGGTGCAACACATCCTCGGCGGCCATCGGCACGCGCGGCTCGAAATAGCGGATGCACTCGTAGCCGAGGTAACCGACCGCGCCGCCGAGGAAGCGGGGCAGGTCCATGCCCGGTGTGCGGACGGGCGCGTAGGGCGTCAGGAAGCCCTGCAACGCCTCCAGCGGATCGGTGAAGCGGAAGACCTGCTTGTCGCCGCGCTGATGCGTGGCGGTCAGCACGCCGTCGCTCATCCGCACGACGAGGTACGGGTCGCTGCCGATGAAGGAGTAGCGCGCCAGCCGCTCGCCGCCCTCGACGCTCTCCAGGAGGAACGAGTACGGCCCCTGCGCGACTTTGAGATACGCCGTGACGGGCGTTTCCAGGTCCGCCATGATCTCGCGGTAGATCGGGACGAGGTTCCCCTCGCCGGCCAGCGCGCGCACCTCATCCAGCGAAGGGCGAAAGGACTGGGGACTCCGGGTGCCCTCTGGGCGGGATGGGGACTGGGCGGCCTCGCTCCCCTCATTGCTTGTTGCGTGTTGCGCGTTGCTCTCGATTGCCTGCTTCGCCGTCACAACCATGAACCCTGCTCCTTCGGGCCGCCCCACGGGCAAACAAAAACGCCGTCATCCCCGAAAGGGACGAAGGCGCTGAAGACGCTCCGTGGTGCCACCCCAATTGGATTGATCGCAGTGGCCGATCAACCCCGCTCGTCGGTACGGGAAGCGGTCGCTTCCGATACTCCGCGCCGTGGTAACGGTGGCGCAGCTCCGGCCCCGACTACTCCGCTTCCGCGTTTCGGGGGGCGACTCCCCGGTCCATTCACTCGTCCGCGTCGGCCTTCCCGATTCACACCAACCATCGGGATCGCTGCGTGCCGCGCCAGGACGGCTACTCGTCCGGTTCAACGTCGCTCGTGCGTCGTTTGTTGACGATGATACTAGGGCGCAACGGGCGGTTTGTCAAATTGCTACGCTGACAGCCGGACGCGACGCTGTTCGGCAGGCGAGGATCGTAGTGGTGGGGGGGGGGGGGCGCGCCCCCCGCGACGGGGGGGGCGCGCCCCCCCCCCCCCGAAACACCCCCGGGAGCAGGTGGGAGGGCGGGGGTCGCGGGCGGGACA
>JAICIL010000286.1 GCA_025924435.1 Chloroflexia bacterium
GAAGGTCTGTGTTTCGATCAGTTTTAGCGTCGTGCTGTTCCCCTCCCTGAAGAGACGCTTGCCGCTCCCCAGCACGATGGGATGGAGCAAGAGCCGGTACTCGTCAATGAGGCCGTGTTGCATCAGCGTGTGCAGAAGATCGCCGCTGCCGGCGAGGAGGATGTCCTGACCGGGCTGCTGCTTCAGTTTAGCGACTTCCTCCGCGACATCGCCCTTGATGAGGCTCGCATTCCATTCAACCGTATCGAGGGTCCGTGACGCAACATACTTCGGCAGACTGTTCATCCGCTCGCCGAAATCCCCCGTGTCGGTCATCGTCGGCCAGGCGGCGGCGAAGCCCTGATAGGTCACGCGACCCAGGAGCAGCGCGTCGCTCGCGAACAGTTCATCGTACTTATACTTCGCCAGTTCGTCGTTCCAGAATGGGAAGGACCACGTACCCGGCTCGTCCATCACGCCGTCCAGTGTCACGTATTCCGTTGCGATGACTTTTCTCATGCCCTTCTCTCCTTGCCCTGTCGCGCGCATCATGCGGGCGTCTCCGCCGCGATCCGGTCGCGGCACAATTACCGCGTGCTTGTGGTCGAGCAGCACCCCTTCCCGTCGCGTCGCTGGCCGGGGTGAGGGGCCTATGCCGTCGCCAGATCGTCGGCGAGTTGGTCGAAGGTCCCGGTAAAGCCCCGCCGAAGCGAATCGCGTGCGCCATCGAATGTCTCGCGCTCCGCCGCGGTCGCGTTGTGCGGCCCCCCGCGAAGGGTGAGTGTCGTTTTGCCGCCGTCTTCGGAGAGCGTCAGCGTATTGAGGATTTCCAGCGGCCAGGTTGGGCTGAACGGGGCGCGGACGGGATTTCCCTCCGCGTCCGCGAAGGAGTTGATGAAGACGATCCGCCGGGGCGCGACGATCTCGCGATAGACGAATATGCCCCACATGTCGGGGCCGTCGGGGGATTGCATGCAGTAGTGGAAGACGCCGCCCGGGCGGAAATCGAACGTGCCGACGCGCACTGTGCAGCCTTTCGGCCCCCACCAGCGCGCCAGGCGATCGGCCTCGGACCACGCCTTCCACACAAGGTCGCGCGGCGCAAAGACGCGCGTGATGACGAACTCCCGCCCCTCCGACGCCGCGACGGCGCTAGTCTCCCCCTTCGCCACCGTCCTTCTCCTTCCGTTGCAGGTCCCGCAAATAGTTGTCCAGGCGATCGAGTTGCTGCTCCCAATGCTGGCGATACTGCTCAATCCAGTCGGCAACCTCCTCGAGCGGCCCCGCCTCGAGCCGGCAGGGGCGCCGCTGCGCCGCGCGACCGCGCGCGATCAGACCGGCACGCTCCAACACCTTGAGGTGCTTGGAGACCGCGGGCAGGCTCATCGCGAAGGGCGCGGCAATCTCGGTGACGGATGCCTCACCCGAGACGAGGCGCGCCAGAATCGCGCGCCGCGTGGGATCGGCGAGGGCCGCGAAAGTGGCGTTGAGGCGATCCGGCGACATATGCTCATAAACCTCTCGGTTAATTAACCCGCAGGTAAAATACCGCATCGGCGGGACCCTGTCAAGCGCCTGCCGGCTCCGGTGGCGGATCGCGGCGGCATCGGGAGACGACGGGAGAGGTGTGCGATGCTCGGCCCTCGAAGCCGCATTTGCAGTGCCCACGAGTGGCCTGTATCATGCTCGCCATCACCTCCCATCGCCCGCCGAAGCGTCGGCGTGATCGCCGTTGCGCAGCCCTTTCGGGGGAAGGAGCATCCGATGTTCGACACCTATATCGGCACCACCGGCGGCGTCTATCGGCTGCGCGACGGCGCGGTCGAGTCGCTCGGGCTTGCCGCCGAGCGCGTCTGGGCGATCCACGCCTGGCGCGACGGCGGCGCGCTCACCATCCTCGCCGGGAGTTACGGCAACGGCATGTATCGCAGCGAGGATGGCGGTGCGACCTGGTCGGCCGCCAACACGGGCCTGACCGCCTCCGCCTTCCGCTGCATCGCCCCCGATCCGCTCGATCCCGGCGCGATCCTCGCCGGCACCGAGCCGGGGCGCATCTACCGCAGCGCGGACGGCGGCCGGACGTGGCGGGAACTGGCGGGCATCACGCGGATCGCGGGGTACGAGCGGTGGTTCCTGCCCTACTCGCCGCGCGCGGGGGCGGTGCGCAATGTCTACGCCCCGCCCGGCAGCGCCGGCCGCCTCTTCGCCTCCGTCGAGGTCGGCGGCCTGCTGCAAAGCGACGACGGCGGCGAGACGTGGGCGTGCGCGCCAGTGATCGAGGACGACGACATCCATTACATCACCGGCCATCCGCGCGAACCCGACCTGCTTTACGCCGCGCTGGGGTACGCGGCGCTGCCGCATCAACGCAACGGGGATGCGGCACCGCGCCGGTTCGGCGGCATCGCCCGCTCGCGGGACGGCGGCGCGACCTGGGAGAAGTTGGAGACGGACTACACCCGCGCGGCGCTCGTCCCGCCGTCGCGGCCTGATCTCGTCCTCGCCGGGCCGGCGCCGCACGTCGGGCGCGAGGGCCGGATTGTCGTCTCATCGGACGGCGGCGACACATGGGAACCGGCCAGCGCGGGCCTTGATACGCCGATGCCCGACATGGTGGAGGTCTTCGCCGCCGCGCCCGATGGCAACATCTGGGCCGTCTGCTCCGGCGGTCGCCTGCTCCGCGCGACGCCCGGCGAGTGGTTCTGGCGCGCGGCGACGCCCGCCGATGTGGGGCTTAACGTCCAGTCGGTCGCGTTCGTCCCGGAGGCATAGGGCGTGTCACATGCAACACGAGCGGGAATGCCTCCTCGCTCGTGTCATGTCCGGCGCGGCGATAGGAGGGCGCTTCGCGCATCACGGGACGTCGGATATCCAGGGGCGGCGCACGGCGAGGCCCGCCGCGAGGATGATGACCACGACGATGAGTGCCACGATCAGGATCGGCGTCCAGTTGGTCCCGGCGCCGGTTGCGGTCGTGGTGGTCGTCGTGCTCGTTGACCCGCTGCTCGTCGTCACGGCGGTGGCGACGGCGGTGGCTGCGGCGGGCGCCGCGCTGGTGGCGGCCGGGGTGCTCCCCCCGCCCGTGGTCGGCGCCGGGGTCTGCGCCGCGACGGTGAACGCCGCCAGCACGAGCGCGACGACGACAAGCGGCACGACGGCGAGCGGCCGGAGCGACCGTACTCGATGGATCATCGTGGGACTCCTTTCTCTCCGGCGCGGGCGGCGGCGCCCGCGCCGCCATGCTCTATTGCACGCCGTGTGCCGCCGGGATGGATCGTCCGCCCGGTTGTGAGGAGAATGGGGGACATACGACCTTCGAGCGATGCGGCGCGACGTGCGCGAAAGGCGGAGCCAAACGGGGAATTCTGGTATCGTTCGATCTTACGTATCGCGCCGGGGCGAATGCGGGCGGCCGGGAGTGACGGGAGAAGGGAAGGTGACCGACGTGCAACGGCAACCGGCGGAGGCGGGCGCGGGGCGGGCCGGTGACTTCGACGCGGTGATCGTCGGCGCGGGGCTGGCGGGGCTGTACATGCTCCACCGCCTGCGCGGGCTGGGGCTGTCCGCGCAGGTCTACGAGGCGGGCGGCGATGTCGGCGGCACATGGTACTGGAATCGCTACCCCGGCGCGCGCTGCGACATCGAGAGCATGGATTACTCGTACTCCTTCTCGGACGAACTCCAGCAGGAATGGCGCTGGAGCGAGCGGTACGCCGCCCAGCCGGAAATCCTGCGCTACATCGCCCACGTCGCGGATCGCTTCGACCTGCGCCGGGATATTCAATTCAACACGCGCGTGACCGCCGCGCACTTCGACGAGGCGGCGAACCGCTGGGCGATCGCGACACATGGCGGCGAGCGTGTGACGGCGCGATTCTGCATCATGGCGGCGGGCTGCCTCTCCACCGCGCAGGTGCCCGATTTCGCGGGCCTCGAAACCTTCGCGGGCGCCTGGTATCACACCGGCAACTGGCCGCACGCGGGCGTGGACTTCACCGGCCGGCGCGTCGGCGTGATCGGCACGGGCGCCTCCGGCATCCAGGCCATCCCGGTCATCGCCCGGCAGGCGGCGCGCCTCTTCGTCTTCCAGCGGACGCCGAACTTCACGATTCCCGCGTGGAACGGCCCGCTGGACCCGGAGCACGAGCGGCGGCTTAAGGCGAACTACGCCGAGCACCGGCGCAAGAACCGCGAGTCGCGCACCGGGTTCGTTGTCCCGGTTGGTGAGAAGCCCGCGCTGGAGGCGACGCCCGACGAGCGGGAATGCGCGTACGAGGCGCGCTGGACGCGCGGCGGATTCGGCTTCACCTCGGCGTTCGCGGATATCGGCACCAATCGGGACGCCAACGAGACCGCCGCCGCGTTCGTGCGCGCCAAGATCCGCGCCATCGTCCGCGACCCGGCCGTCGCGGAGGCGCTCTCGCCGCGCGACCATCCAATCGGCACCAAGCGCCTCCCGCTCGACACCGACTACTACGAGACGTACAACCGCGCCAATGTCACGCTAGTTGATGTCCGGAAGGATCCGATCGAGACGATCACCCCGACGGGCCTGCGGACGCGGGGCGCGGCGTACGAACTGGACAGCCTCGTCTTCGCCACAGGGTTCGATGCGATGACGGGCACGCTGCTCAACATAGACATTCGCGGCAAGGGCGGCTGCGCGCTGAAGGAGAAGTGGGCAGACGGCCCGCGCACCTACCTCGGCATCGCGGTCGCCGGTTTCCCGAACCTCTTCATCATCACCGGCCCCGGCAGCCCCTCCGTGCTCAGCAACATGATCGTCTCCATCGAGCAGCACGTGGACTGGATCGCGGACTGCCTCGCCTACCTGCGCGCGCACGATGTGCAATCAATCGAGCCGACCGTCGCGGCGGAGGATGCCTGGGTGGCGCACGTCAACGAGGTGGGCGACACCACGCTCTACCCGCTGGCCAACTCCTGGTACGTCGGCGCGAATATCCCCGGCAAGCCGCGCGTCTTCATGCCGTACGTCGGCGGCGTCGGGGCCTACCGGAAGAGATGCGACGAGGTCGCCGCAAAGGGCTACGAAGGATTCACCCTGACTGTATAATGCCCACCGTCACCGTCCACTGAAGCGGAGCAAGTCCACTCCCGTAAGGAGACCGACTATTCTGTCCTCTTTACATCTGCTGTCCGATAACATTGACAGCGAGCGGAGACGAGTCATACGATACGGATAATTGAATGAGCCGCTAGGGGTGCCGGATGAGTCCGGCTGAGAGCGAAGCCCGCCAATGCTTCGAACCCTCGGAACCTGACCTGGGTAATACCAGCGGAGGAAAGCGCGCAGAAGGCTGCCAAGCCGCCGTTTGCCGACCTCCCGCCCGGTCGCGTCACGGCGGCTTTCGCATTGCTCCCCTCTCTATTGCTCCGGCAATGGAGAGGGGCCGGGGGTGAGGTTTCCTTATGGACACCGTGCTCGTCAGTTTTCAGGTACTGCCCCGCGCCGAGGGGGCGGACATCTACGACGTGGTGGATCGCGCGATCGGCGTTGTGCAGGCGAGCGGCGTCCCGTACGAGGTCGGGGCGATGGAGACGACGATGGAGGGCGAGTACGACCGCCTGATGGCAATCGTCAAGGAGGCGCAGGAGGCGTGCATGGCGGCGGGCGCGGAGCGCGTCATCACCGTCATCAAGGTGGACTGGAAGCGCGGCGGCGTCTCGTTCGACGAGAAGATCGGCAAGTATCGCGCCGGTTTCCGCGCCGACCGAGAGGAGCGGTGAGGATGCTGCCAAGGCCCCCCCCCCCCCCCCCCCCCCCGAGGGGGGGGGGCCCCCGCCCAAAACACCCGGCCCCCCCGGCCCCCCCCAATGAGGGAGACCCCCCGGGACCAGCCCCGGGGCCCCC
>JAICIL010000287.1 GCA_025924435.1 Chloroflexia bacterium
CAAGCCGCTCGCCGGCATCGCGCTGACCACCGACACCTCCGCGCTCACCGCGATCGCCAACGACTACAGCTTCCAGGACATCTTCGCCAAGCAGGTGCTCGCGCTCGGCCGCAAGGGCGATGTACTGCTCGGCATCTCGACGTCGGGCAATTCCGGCAACGTGCTGAAAGCAATGGAAGCCGCGCACGGCATCGGCATGCGCGTGCTCGCCATCCAGCGGCACCCGGATCGCAAACCCGCGTACGTCGCGCGGCTGCTCGCGGGCGACGCGCTGCCGGAACTGCTCGCGGAGTCCGACCACGTCTGCCTCTGTCTGCCGCTGACGAGCGCGACGAAGTATACGATTGACCGGGACGAACTCGATCGGATGAAGCGCACGGCGTATCTGTACAACATCGGCCGGGGCGCGCTCGTCAATCAGGAGGCGTTGATCGCCGTGCTGCGGGGCGGCACGCTCGCGGGCGCCGGCCTCGATGTGACGACGCCCGAACCGCTCCCCGCCGACTCTCCCCTCTGGGAGATGCCGAACGTCCTCGTCACCGGCCACACCGCCGCCAGCACCCCGCACTACTGGGAGCGCGGCATGGACCTGCTCGTCGAGAACATCCGCCGCTTCCTCGCCGGCGACGAACTCAAGGACACCGTGGACATCAAGGCGGGATACTGAAACCGCTTGAACCGCCAAGACGCCAAGGACGCCAAGAAAGGCGAAAGGAATGTAGCACAGAGAGCGCGGAGAACACGGAGAAGTGACTCAGTGTCGTGTTTCTCTGTGTCCTCTGTGCCCAACTTCTTCTCTGCTTGGCGTCCTTGGCGTCTTGGCGGTTCAAAATCCCTACCGGACGGTCATCGGGACGCGATGGTAGCCGGTGGCGCCGAGGGGGATCGGCGGGGTGGATTCGGCGGGTTGGAGCGTGCCCGCGCCGTCGGTGGCGCGGACGAGGACTTTGAACTCGCCCGCTTTCGGCGGCGTCCACGGGAAGGCCCAGAAGACCCAGGTGAGCGCGCCGAGCGGCGGCTGGAGCGCGGCCTGCCCCCACGATGCGCCGTCGTCCGTGCTCACCTCGACGCGCGCGATGCCGCGACTGCCCGCGTAGGCGATCCCCGCGACGACCGTCGGGACGCCGACCGCGAGTTGATCCTTGCGCGTCGGCGTGTCAATGCGCGACATCGTCTGCACGACCGAGGCGTCCGACCAGCCCTGCCGCTCCCAGTAGCCGAGGTAATCGTCCGATGTGGGCGTGATGCGCGTGATCCACTTCGGGTTCTTCATGCCGTAATGCGCGGGGAAGATCAGCCGGGTGGGGAAGCCGTGCCGCTCCGGCAGGGGCGCGCCGTTCAGTTGGTAGGCGAGGATCGTCCGCTCCTCCATCGCCTCCGCGATGGGGATCGCGGTCGAGTAGCCGTCGTCGCAGGTGAACTGCACCTTGATCGCGCCCGGCTTGACGCCCGCACGCTCCAGCACGATGCGCAGCGGCACGCCCGTCCATTGCCCGTTGCTGATCAGGTCGCCGCCGATCTCGTTGCTGATGCATTCCTGCGTGCGCAGGAAGGTCGTGCTGGGCAGCGCGAGGAGGTCCTCATACGCGAGCGTGGCGGGTCGCTCGACCATGCCATCCACCATCAGCCGCCATTTGTCCTGCCGCACAACCGGATCGCTGAAGTTCTTCGAGATGACGTAGAAGTGATCGCTGTCGGTCACTTCGGGCGGCAGTTTGTCCGCGACGAGTTGGAACATCACCTCGGCCGCCGGGTCCGCAGGGGCCGGTTCGAACGGCGCGGGCGGCGTCGCGGTATTAATTGGCCCACCGCTCGCCGGTGTCGCGGGCGATGTCGCATTCGTCGCCGCGCCGACGGACGGGGCGGTGGATGCCGGCGGAGGGTTTGTCGCCCGGTTCGCCTGCGCCCGCGCGGTCTGCGCGATGGTCTGGGCCTGCTGCTGGGCGAGGGTTTGTCCCTGCGCCGATGGCGGCGCGGCGGCCGGCAGCGGATGGAAGGCGAAGCGGCGCACCTGCACGAACAAGCCGCCGACCGAGAGCAGCCCCGCGCCGATGGCGAGATTGTGCAGCAAGGCGCGGCGGCGTTCATCAACGACCGTTTCGGCGTCATCCGCGGGAGTGAAGGCGCGTCGCAATGCCGCCGTCATCCCGGCGAGCGCGACGGCGTAGAGCGCGCAGAGGAGCAGGCCGGTCAGCAGATAGCCCGTCGGCCCGCCGCGCAGCGATGCGCCGAGCACGCCCGCGCCGACGAGCGGCGACAGCACGAATATGAGGATGAGCCAGACGATGCCGCCGAGCCGGACGGCGGGGAAGAGCATCCCGCGCCAGCCCCCAGCGGGGCGGCAGAGGCGGCTTGTGTGGAGCAGGCCGAGCAGCCCGCCGACGACGATCATGCAGAAGACGATGAAGGAGAAGAGATACGGTTTCGTCTCCGTGCCGAGCGTGCCGGTGGAGAGGTTGAAGAGGGCAATCGGCACATTGCTGCTGAGCGCGTTGCCGATCAGTTCCGGGTACGACGGGATTCCCGCCGCCATTCGCACGATGAGCATCACCACGCCCATCAGCGACGCCGCGACGATGCCCGCCCCGAACCCGATCCATCCTGCCGTCCGCCGCTCGTCCATGCATTTCTCCCTCGCGCGTTTCGCCCCCTACCAAGTATACGCGCGGAAAGTGACGATTGGCTTACGGGGAAACGGATTGAACCGCGAAGGCGCGAAGGACGCGAAGAGGGCAAGAGAAAAGAACCCGTTCTTTAATTCCCCGTTTTGCCTTCGCGTCCTTCCCGCCTTCGCGGTTCACATTCCCCTTCTATGGGAGGAATTTGGTGGAGTACATCTCCTCCGTTTTCGGGTCGCCCTTGACGAGGGCGGTCTCTTTCATGAAGGTCGCCATGCGGGTCCAGGCGGCGGGGTCAATCGCGCCATAGTTGGCCGGGTCGCCGCAGAGGTCAATCGTCGCGGCGAGGACGCGCTGCTGCACGTCCGCCGTCTGCGCCGCCTCGGGGACGATCTTCAGCACTTCCGCGAACGCGCCCTTCGGGTCCGCCTGCGTGTCGCGCATCCCGGCGATCAGGGCGCGCAGGAAGGCGCGGACGGTGTCGGGATGATCCGCGAGCATCTTCTCGCTCGTCACGATCCCGGCGGAGGGGAGGTTGTAGACGGACGCGACCGTCAGCACGTCGACGTCCACACCCTGCGCCCTCAGTTGCACCGGCTCGTTGTTGGTGAAGCCGACCGCCGCGTCCACCTTGCCCGCCTGGACGGACTGCGCCTGGGTGAAGCCGATCTCCACGGCGTCCACCTTGCTCTCGTCAATTTTGTTCGCGTAGAGGATCGCCTTGTAGCCGATGTAGGTCGAGCCGAACTTGCCGGGCAGGCCGACCTTCAGTTTCGTCAGCGATTGGGCGTCCGTCAGCCCCTTGCCCTTCGGCGCGAAGACGCAAATCGGGTACTGCTGGTAGACGGAGGCGACGTAGACGACGGGCAGCCCCTGCGCCCGCGCCAGCGCCACCTCGTCGCCGCTCGCGTCGAGGAAATCCCGCTCGCCGCGCGCGACGAGTTGCATATAGTCCGTCGTCGTGCCGTAGTCGTACGCGACCTTCAACCCCTCGGCGGCGAACCGCCCCTTCGCGTCCGCGACGTAGAATTGGGCGAACTGGACATTCGGGACGTACGAAATGGCGAGTTTGGCGGTTGCCAGCGGTTTGCCGGCGGCGGCGGAGGGCGCGGTCGTCGGCGGGGCGGCATTCGGCGTGGCGGTCGCCTTCGATGAACCGCAGGCGGCGAGGAGCGCGCCCACCCCGGCATTGGCGGCGGCGATCAGCAGGGCACGGCGGCGCATGGTGTCAATCCTCCCACGAGAGCAGCAAGCGTTCCAACAGGGCAATCACGGCATACCCGAAGGCGGCAATACCCATCAGGCAGAAGAGCGCGACGAACTTCAGCGGCGTGTCATAGAGGAATTCGGCCTGTTTGAGCAAGTAGCCAAGCCCCTGCTTGGCGGAGACGAACTCGCCGATCACCGCGCCCGTCACGGCGAGCGTGAAGGCGATGCGCACGCCGCCGAGGAGCGAGCGGAGCGCGAGCGGGATCTCGACGTAGCGGAGCGTCTGCCAGCGGGTCGCGCCGTAGATGCGCGCGACATCGCGGAGCGCCGGGTCAATGCCCCGCAGCCCGACCGTCCACGTCACGAGGACGGGGAAAAAGACGATCAGCGTGCAGATGAGCACCTTCGGCAGCAGCCCCGTGCCGAACCAGAGGATGATGATCGGCGCGAGGGCGACGGCGGGCAGCGCCTGGCTCGCCGCGATCACCGGCGCGAGCGCGCGATCCACGAGCGGCAGATGGACGACGACATAGCCGAGCACGAAGGCGACACCGATCCCCAGCAGCGCGCCGTAGCCCGCCTCAATCAGCGTCGTGCGGATATGCGGCCAGAGGATGCCGTTCGTCAGGGCGTCCCGGAAGGATCGCGCGACCGCTTCCGGCGGCGGCAGGAGGAACGGCTGATAGCCGCCGATCACCACCGCCAATTTCCAGACGACGATCAGCAGCACGAAGGCGGCGACCGGCGCGAGCGGGTTCAACCATGCGGCGTTGCGCCAGCGCCGTGCTTTGCGCGGCGGCGCTGGAGCGGCGGCGGCCGCTGTTGTTTGGGGCGTGCGTTCGAGTGTCCCGACCATCCGGCGTACCTCCCGGTACGAAGAACCGCGCCGGGGGCATAAAAAATCCCGGCGACCGCAGTCGTCGGGGCATGCGTGCGAGCGGATACCGAAGATGGGGAATACAGGGTGGCGGCGGGCTTCAGCCTGCCGCGAGAAACACGGGCGAAAAGCCCGTGCCACCATGTTTTCCCGCGTCCCCTCCGGGATCGCGTCACCCGCCACACATTCGTGATGCATCTTCTCCCATCCGGACTTTCACCGTCGGCCCCGGAATCGCACCGGATCTGCCATACCCCGTTGGGACGGATCCTGGTATGGCTCGCGGGCTTGGCATGCGGGTAACGTCTGCCTCACCGCCGGTCGGGGATTACACCCTGCCCCGAAGACTGCACGCGCCGATTATGGTGCGGAATCGCGCGCATGTCAATGTATGTGCGAAGATCAGGGGCCGGAGGGCGGCCACCTGGCACGCGCATTGCGCCGCGAATATCCGGCGCGCTGATTTACCCGAGAGGAGTGATCCGATGCCGGACACGACACCGACGAAAGACGATCTGCTCGCCGCGATCGACGCCGAGCGGCGCTATTGGGATGCTCTCGTGGCGGCGGTCGAGGCGGCGGGGCTGATGGACCGACCCGGCGCGAACAACGGGCCGTGGACGTTCAAGGAGATGGCGGCGCACCTCAACGCCTGGCGCGCGCTCACCGTGGCCCGCTTGGAGGCCGCATATCGAGGGGCGGGGCCGCCCGCGCATCCGTGGCCCGCGGGCCTGGAGGAGGGGCCGGACACGGACGCCATCAACGCCTGGTTCTCCGCGCGCGACAAGGACCGGCCCACTGCCGAGGTGCTCGCGGAGAGTGCGGCGCAGTTCGACGCGATGGGCGCGGCGGTGGCGGCGATGTCGAGCGACGATCTGCTGACGCCCGGCCGCTTCGCGTGGCTGGGCGACCTGCCCATCGGCCCCGCGCTGCTGGGGTACTCATTCACGCATCTGCACACGGACCACGAACCGGACATCCGGGCATGGCTGCGGCGCGAGACGGGCGGCGAGCCTGCCCTGCCGCCGCCCCCGCCGACGTTCGGCTACGCGGAATAGGCGCATCCCGCCCATTGTCCGGTCAGGGAGCCGCCGCACCGAGGCGGGCGAAGCGCTCGGCGGCGGCGGCGAGGGTCTCGGG
>JAICIL010000288.1 GCA_025924435.1 Chloroflexia bacterium
CGCTGTTGTTTTTCTGGCTGGCCGTGCCTGCGCTTCTCGACCGTCAACCGGCGGGCATCGTGGCGGAGGAGCGGCCCGTACTGATTCTCGGCGCGTTTGCGGGGATTGGCTATCTATTGCTGATCGCGGTGATCGCCCGCGAGCGGCCCCGGCTCGTTCCAGCGGTGATGCTTGCGGCGGTCGCCTGTGTCGGCGTCGGCATCGCCGTCAGCATCGCGACGACGGGCGCAAACCGGCCCGCCATCGTGCCGATCGGTACGGCGGCGAGCATCTATGTCGCTCCCATCGCGCTCTGTATTGGCGCGGTTGCGCTCCTGCTGGTATCCGGCTTCAGCCCGCCGCGCATCCGCCGCGAACGGATCGCGGCAATCAGCGGTGTGGCGATCCTGTTCACACTCTCGCTCAGCGGCTGCGGCGCGTCGGCGACCCCGAGCGGCGAGGTCGTCAGTAGCGTGCCGAACTTGCTGCCGCCGGTGGCGACGCGCCTCGCGTCCGGCACGATCAATCCCCTCTGGACGCTCGACGCGAATGCCCACATCGCCGCAGACGGGACGACGCTGACTGACATCAATGAGACCGGCACGGCCACCTCACCACGCGTGCCGGTGCAGGCGGGCGACGGCTACCGGCTCTCCGCGCATATCGTGCTCGCGCAAGGGGGCGGGGGCGCGATTACCGCCCATGTTCTCTGGTCCGACACGATGTTCCGCCCGCTCGCGGAAAGTCCCCTGACGCTCGCAGTCGGCGTGCCGAGCGTGGCGAGCGCCGCGCCCGCCGGTGCGGCCTATGCGAGCATCGTGCTTGCCCTGCCACCCGGCGCGCTCGTTGACACGATCCATTTTCAGCCGCTCGATGGCGGACGCCTCGATGCCCTGCCGAACTACGCCAAAGCGGCGCTCGCTTTCTCGTTCGATTTCGAGACGGCGATGGGTGGGTTGATCCACACGCGCGGCGGACAGACCGATCACGATGTGGCGGACGCCATCGCGCGGGGAATGGCGATGCGCAATGGCGCGAACTTCCTGCGCCAGCTGTTCGCGGCGTACGACACGCGCGCGACTTTCTATGTCAATGGCTACAATTTCCTCACCGGCAACACCCTGCGTCGCCAGTTTGTCGGCAACCCGACATACACGCGGTACACGGCGAAGACGGCAGGTTTTGCCTCCGACTATTGGGCGACGCATCCCTGGTATGGCGATGATCCGTTCGGCACGGAGCAGACGGACCCGGCGTGGTACTTTGGCTCGCTCACCAAGCAGCTCGCCGCCGACGGGCACGACATCGAAAATCATACCTTCGGGCATCTCTTCCTCCACGCGGGGATCACGGCGCAGCAACTCGACGACGACCTCACGGCGTGGGACGCCGTCGCGAAGGAGAACGGCTTCGCGCCGGCCCACTCCTTCGCCTTTCCCTGGCGCGCCTCGAATAGTCTGACGGCGGAGTATTACGCGGTGCTCGCGAAGCATGGCATCACCAACGTGACGCGGTATTACGATTTGAAGCCGGGGACGTATGATCTCCAGTCTGTGCCTGTCTATCCTCAGATTCATGTCGTACCTGATCAGGAACTGATAGACCGGGCGGGCGACGAGGCGGCGGCGGATCGCGGTATTGACATATCGCTCGCCGAGGGAGGCATCTTCTCCCTCTGGGCGCACCCGGAGAATATCGCGACCCCGGCGGCGCAAGCAATCTGGGGGCGCGTCGTCGCATACGCGGCGGACCGTCGGTCGCTCGGTCTCTGGGTCGCGCCGGTGACGACGATCACGAACTTCGTGGACGCGCGCGATCAGTTGCGTGTGTCGAGCGCGCGCGTTGGCGCGACGACAATGCTGACGGTGCGCGACGCAGGGCAGGCAGGTGTGAATGACGCGACCTTGACGCTGCCCGGCGTGCCGAAGCAGGTCGCGTGGCGGGGCGGAGCGGGCGCGCGGGACATCAATGGCGCGCAGATCCGTGTTGGCAATATCCTTCCCGGCGAAACGATCACGATTGAAGTGCGCTACTCGTGAGCGGGGTGGCGATGCGTCCACGGCTTCCGACATTGCCGCATGCACGAGCGATCTGGGCGGCGTGGTGGCGACGCTGGCGCGGTGCCGCTCGTCAATGCGGCGTCGCGGTCGGCGTCGCGATCGTCGCCTATCTCGCCTGCTTCCCCATCGCGCGGCCCGTGTCGCTCGATGTCGGGCGCTTCCCGGATCGCCTCGTGATCGCCGGTTTCAACGGCGATGAGCGCGACAATGGCGTCACCTACCGCTGGACGACAACGGCGGCGACCGTCGCGATCCCCGGCTATGGCGGCGTGCGGAAGGCGCATGTTGAGGTCGTCGCTCGCGATGGGCGCGGCGCAGGCACCGAAACACCCTTCATGGTGGACCTCGGCGGCGATCCGGCGACGGTCGGCGCGTTCGCGCAGTTCAATCCCGTCCTCGCGGACCTCACCGCCTCCGGCACGGCTGCGGACCTCACGGTGCGGCTGCGGGCGGAGCGATATACACCGGCCAGTGGCGATCCGCGTGTGCTTGGGGTGCAGGTGGATCAGGTGCGCGTCGAGCCGCTTCATACCGCGTGGTGGGCGGGCGCGGTAGGCGGCTGGCCGTGGGCGGTGCGCCTCGCGGTGCTCGCTCTCGCGATCGCGCTGGTCGTGTCGGTGCCGTGGAGCGGCGCGCTGGGCGGTGGGTGCGCCGCAGCCGTCGCGCTCGCCGCCCTCGCGGTGCCGGAGAGCCGGTTTGTCCTGCCGCCGCTCCTGGTGCCGGGTACGATTGCGATTGCCGCGTTCGGGGCGGCGTGGCGGTGGCGCGAGACCGGGGCATTGTTCGACATGATCTGGAATGCCCTCGATCAGCGAACGATCGTACGAGCGATCATCGGAACGCTCGTCGTCACTTATGCCATCTTCACCGTCGCAGTGATCGTCCACGTTGACTTCATCGGCCACGCGGATTACGCGGACAACGCGGTGCGGGCGCGGAACATCGTGCAGGGTCACGGCGATGTGATTGACTATATTCCGCAGTTCTACCGGCAATTTCCGATGGTGGTGCATCCTGCTGAGACGTGGCCGCCCTTGCAGGTCTGGATGATCGCGGCGTTCTTCCGCGTCCTGGGCATCTCGACGGTCGTCGCCAAACTGCCGAATGTCGCGGTGATGGCCGCATTGCTCGCGTGCATTGCGGCGGTCGGCGCGTGGCGTTGGAGTCGCCGGATTGGCATCCTTGCCGCGTTCTTTCTCGCCGCGATGCCACTCTTCTTCGAGGATACGCTCTTTCCCGTCAACGACCTCGTTTTCACACTCCTCTTTGCCCTCTTCGCTGTCGCGTTGTACCGCGCATGGTGCGAGCCGCTCCCCGCTTCGATGCGGCCCGCTGCCACGCGGTGGCGCATATGGCTGCCGGATCTCTTCGTTGGCGCGACAGCGGGATTATTGCTGCTCGCCAAGCCGAGTGGGGCGGTACTCATCGCCGGCGCGGCGGTGACGACCTTTGCGGTCGCACGCCGGTTGGGCGCGCGGATGCGATGGGCGGGCGCGGGCGTCGCCGCCGCGACCGCGCTCGTTGTCTACGCGCCGTGGGCGATTCGCAACCTCGTCACATTCGGATCACCGGTGTACTCGACGGAATCACTCGATGCCTGGGTGTTGAAGTATGATCCGCGGCAGCCCTCTGAGGGGATTTATCGCCTCTTCTGGGGCCACGATTTGCCGCATCCGCGCCTGCTCATCGGCTACGGCTACGATCACTTCCTCGCCGTGCAGGCTCATCAATTTGTCCAACTCGGGGCGGACATCACGCGGGGCGCGCTGCTCCCGCGTGTATTGATCCCCTTCGCGCTGCTTGGATTAATCATTGGCGTGTCGCGGCGTTCGGGATTCGGCCTCATCCTTGCTGGTGCGATCGTGCCGTACACGCTTTTCGTGCTCCTCTATTGGCACTACGAGATTCGCTATTTTCTCGTCGTCGTGCCGTGGCTGCTGCTCTTCGCCGCCGCCGGGATCGAGTGGACGTATGACGCGCTTGTGACGTGGTTCGCCGGGATGTGGCAGCGCGCATTGCCGCCGATCCTCGTTGCCCTGCTGTTACTCGCGGTTTTTATCCCGGCGGGCCGAGACATCAGTGTCCGCGCGGACGCGCAGACGAGCGGCAATGCGATGGTCGCGGTATCGGACTGGCTGGCGCAAAATACGCCGGCGGACGCGGTGATTATGACCCGCAACCCGTGGGAAGTGTCGTGGCACAGCGAGCGGCGCACGGTGATGCTCCCGCTTGGCAGCCTCGATGATGTCTATGCGGTGATGCGGCAGTATCATGTGACATACCTCGAACTGGATCACATCAACGATACGGGCACACTGCGCGAAAGCCTCAAACCGCTCTATTCGTTCAAGCCGATGCCGGGGATCACGCCGCTCTATGACCCCCACAACGACGCGTATCTCGTCTTCGCGGTCGCGCCACCCGGATGAGAGGAGGCAGCGTGTCCGCGGAGCGGCTCCGGGTCGTCATGCTCACGTCATCGTATCCGCTCTTCGCGGGGGACATGACGGCGCCGTTCATCGAAGAGATCGCCATCGCCGTCGCGGCACGTGGACATGAGGTTCACGTCGTCTTGCCGAACCATCCGCGCTTGAATCGGTCAGACATGGACAAAGGCGTTCATCTCCATCCGTTCGCGGTCGCGCCCCGCCGGTCATGGGGTGCGGCAGGGGGGTATGCAGGGTCGCTGGCGGGCGATGTCGCGTTGACGAAGGGGGCGATAGCGGTCGCGCCACTGGCGCTCGCCAGCGCGGCGCGGGCGTTGAACCGGGTCATGCGGGCCGTATCGGCGGATGTCGTGCAGGCACATTGGGTGATCCCCAACGGGCCGCCCGCCGCGCTCATCGCGCGGCGACGGCGAGTGTCACTCGTCATCAGTTTGCATGGATCGGATGTGTTCGTGGCGGAGCAGGTGCGGCTCGCGCGCGGCGCGGCGCGATGGGCATTCGGTGCGTCGGATGCGGTGACGGCCTGCTCCGGTGATCTCGCGGACCGCGCGGTGCGATTGGGCGCGGACGCGGGCCGGACGACGGTCGTACCGTATGGCGTCCATGCCGATCAGTTCACGCCGGTGGATGACGCAACGCGTGCGGCGGTGCGCGGGTGGTATGGCCTGCCGCCAGAGACACCGCTCTTGCTCTGTGCCGGGCGACTCGTCTATAAGAAGGGGTTCGCGGTGGCGGTGGACGCCTTCGCGCGGATCGCCGCCGCGCAACCCGCCGCGCGGTTGGTGATCGCCGGTGATGGCCCCCTCGAAAGCGATCTGCGGGCGCAGGCGGCGCGGCTGGGGATCGCCGAGCGGGTGATATTCGCGGGCCGTGTGGAACGGGCGCGACATCCGCTGCTGGTCGGGGCGTGCGACGTCTATCTGCTCCCGTCGGTCCACGATCATCGCGGCAACGTGGACGGATTGCCGAACGCGCTCCTCGATGCATTGGCGGCGGGATGTGCGGTGATCGCGTCCGATGTGGCGGGAGTCGGTTTGGCCGTCCGCGATGGCGAGACGGGCGTGCTGGTGCCTGAGCAGCGGGCCGATGCGCTGGCCGATGCGCTGCGCGCGTTGCTGAACGACCCGGCCCGATGCACACGGCTCGGCGCGGCGGCGCGCGCGGACGTAACGAGCCGCCTGACATGGGAGCGGACTGCCGCCGCGTTCGAGCGAGTGTATGACGATGCTCGTTCGGGCAATAGGATGTCCTGACATCCGTGAATGACGTCGTTTTATGGAGGTGGCGGGCTTTCGCCTGCATCTCTGTGGCAGGCGAAAG
>JAICIL010000289.1 GCA_025924435.1 Chloroflexia bacterium
ATCATCACCGGCAGTTGTTCGAGGTGCATGACCGGGGCAATTGCATGCGTTAGCAGGCGCGAGAGGAAGTCCATCGCCTCCGCGCCGCGCTCGTAACTGTCCGTATGCGGGTAGTACGAGTTGCCGAAGAGGCCGTTCGCCTTCTCCAGCATGAGCGGCGTGATATTGCCATGCAGGTCGAGCGAAGCGGCAATTGGCACATCCGGCCCGACGCATGCCCGCACCGCCGCGAGCACCGCACCTTCAAGATCGTCAATCCCCTCCGCGACGCCCGCACCGTGGAGCGAGAGGCAGACAGCGTCCACCGGCATCGCCCGTTCAATCTCGGCCAGGAGTGTGCCGGTAATCTCGTCATACGCCGCCCGCGTAATCGTCCCGGACGGATAGGCGACCGCCGCGAAGGTCGGCACCGCCAGGATGCCCAACTCCGCCGCCCGCGCCAGCATCCCGCCGATGTAGGTACGATTGCCGCCGTGCGTGCGGATGATTTCATCCCCACGCAGCCACTGGTACTCCTTAAAGGGTTCGGTCGTCGTCGGCTCCGGGCAAAAGGTATTCGTCTCGTGCGCAAACTCCCCGATGGCGATACGGTAGGTCATGGTTTTTCCTCACTCCCGGCCCCGCTCAATCGCCGGACGGACGTTCTATCATCCCTGTCTCAAGGCGATGGAGCGGGGAGCCAAAATCGAAAGACGATAGTCAATGCATCTACGCGCGTCCTCCCTGCATCTCTCCCCCTCTCCTTTGCCCGGAAGCAAAGGAGAGGGGGCTGGGGGTGAGGTTCACCTTGCTCCCGGCCCGCGAACGAATTTGCCGGGGGTAGCGTTCGTGTGCTCGCCGTTCGCGAGGACGCGCGTGCCGTTCACCCAGACATCACGGACGCCGACCGAGAGTTGGTGCGGTTCGGTGAAGGTGGCGCGATCCCCGACCGTCTCAGGGTCGAAGATGACAACGTCCGCGTAGTGGCCGTCACGCAAGACGCCCCGATCGCGCAGGAAGAGCCGATCGGCGACGGCAGAGGACATCTTACGAATCGCGTCTTCGAGCGGAAGGACTTTTTCCTCGCGCACGTACTTGCCGAGGACACGTGTGTAGGTGCCATAGGCGCGCGGATGGACAAGCCCTGTTGCGTGCGCGGGGTCAATGCCTCCGGCGTCCGTGCTGATCTTGATCCACGGCTGGCGCAGTTGCAAAGCGAGATTCTCCTCGGACATCTTGAAGTAGATCGTGGAGATCGCCTGCCCCTCGTCCGCGACGAGGTCAATCAGTGCGTCCGACCAGTGCTGGTTGCGCATCCCGGCGATTTCCGCCAGTCGCTTCCCGGCGTAGTGCATATTTTCGGGCTTGCGGAAGCCAATCGGCATCACGCCCTCCGGCCCGACCTGCGTCACCTGCGCCTCCCAGGTGCCATCTGGTTCGACAACCGCGTCGCGGATCTTCGCGCGGATTGCCGGATCGCGCAGGTTATCGAACAGTTTCCCCTCCGCCGATGCCCACGGTGGCAAGGAAGCGCTCAACCCGGTACCAGAGGCAATATACGGGTACATGTCCGCCGCGATATCCAGCCCCTCGGCGCGTGCCCGATCAATCCGCGCGATCACCTGCGCCATTTTGTGCCAGTTGCGCGGTGCGGTCGCTTTGAGATGGTAGACCTCGACGGCGCAGTTGCCCTTCGTGCCAATCTCGATTGCTTCTTCCAGCCCCTCCAAAAAGCGGTCGCCCTCGGAGCGGAGATGGGTGATATAGACGCCGTTGTACTGCCCGATCACCTTCGCGATCTCGACCAACTCCTCGGTGCCCGCGAAGGCGCCGGGCGGGTAAATGAGCGCGGTCGCCACGCCGAAGGCGCCGTCCTCCATCGCCTCCGCCGTCACCTGGCACATCGCCGCCCGTTCGTCGCTGTTCGGCGCGCCGAGTTCCTGCGCCTTGCCATACTCCCGCACCGTCGCCCCACCGATGAATGAGCCGACATTGACCGAGACGCCGCGCGTCTCCAAATCTTCCAACCAGTGGCGGAAGCGCGTCCACCCGCGTGCCTTCGCGTCCCACTCGCCGCCGCCGAAGAAACTGCTGCGGAAGGGCGACTCGATCCGCCCGCCGAAGGGCGCGGGCGTCCACGCCTCGCCCATGATCTCCGTCGTTACGCCCTGCGTGATCTTGGAGAGCGAGCGCGTATCGGTGAAGAAGGGCAGAATCGAATGGCTCTGGATGTCAATAAATCCGGGCGCGGCGACCATACCCGCCGCGTCCACGACCGTTCCCGCCGACAGGGGGTCAATCCTCCCCGGCGGCGCAACCGCGACGATCCGCTCCCCCTCGATCGCCAGATCGCCGTAGAACCACGGGTTGCCGGTGCCGTCAATGATCCGTCCATTGGTGATCAGTGTGTCGTAGTTCATACCTAACTCCCTGCCCCTCCCGAAACGGGAAGGGATGACGCGCTTCTACGATCCGAATGATTCCCGGCCCTCTCCCCTTATGTGGCCTTAGAAGCCCGCCGGTTGCCGCCTGCCCCACGGGCCGTATCGCTCCACTGCACGCGCCGCGCGCAACACCGTCGCTTCGTCCCACGGTCTCCCGATCAGCTGCGTCGAGAGTGGCAGCCCGTCGCCGGTCAGGCCGGTCGGGACGACGATGGCGGGCCAGCCGAGCGCATTGAATGGGATCGAATAGCGCGTATTGCTGCGCGGCTCGCCGAGCGGCGGCGCGCCATAGGCCAGCGCCGGCGTTGAGAGGAGATCAAGCGACTCCCACAGGCGATCGAAGCGGGCACGCAGCATCGCGCGCATCTGCTGCGCCTGCACCACGGCATTCGGCCCATAGGCGTAGCCGACCATCAGGCGGTCGCGCGGGAACTGCCCCAGGTCCTGCGGGCGGTCGCGCAGTGTCGGTTCGTGATAGGTCAGTGCCTCCTGATTGATGATCGCCGATCCGACGACCCGCAGGTCTTCCAACTCCGGGAGCGCGAGGTCAACGATCTCGGCTCCGGCCTCGCGCAGGGCGCTAAGCCCTGCCTCCCAGGCGGCGGTCGCCTCCGCTTCAGGTGGGCCATTCGGGGAGCCGTCGTCGCGCACCGCGCCGATCCGCAGGCCGCGCACGCCCTCGGCGCGCTCCAAGCCGGCGGTGAAATCGGGGATCGCCCCGCGGCGCGTGCGACTATCGCGCGGGTCATACCCGGCGAGCAGGTTGAGCACGAGCGCGGCGTCCCGGACGGAACGGACCATCGGCCCGAGATGATCGAGGGACCAGGAGAGGGTGATCGCCCCGGCCAGGCTGATCCGCCCGTGCGTCGGCTTCAGGCCGACGAGGCCGCAGAGGGCGCTGGGGGTGCGGATCGAGCAGCCCGTGTCCGAACCGAGCGCGGCGTAGGCCAGCCCCGCCGCCACTGCCGCCGCCGACCCTGAACTCGATCCGCCCGTGTCGCGTTCCCGATGCCACGGATTGCGCGTCGCGCCGTAGTGCGCGTTGTTGGACGCCGGGCTGTAGGCAAACTCGCTCATCCGCGTTTTGCCGATAATGACCGCGCCCGCCTCCTTGAATCGCCGTACCGCCTCGGCGTCCTCATCAGGCACCCAATCGGCCAGCACCTTTGATCCGGCGGTCGTCGGCAGCCCTGCCATCGCCAGCAAGTCCTTCATCGCCACCGGCACACCATGGAACGGCCCCCGATAGCGCCCCGCCGCGATCTCCTGCTCGGCCTCCCGCGCCGCTGCCCGCGCCGCATCGGGCAGCACCAGCTGATAGGCATTGAGCGCCGAATCGTACTGACCGATCCGCTCCAGCATCAACTCAGTCAGCGCCACCGGCGAGACTTTCCCACTGGCGATGGCAGCAGCAACGACAGACAGCGGCGCGAACGGATCGAGCGGATCGGTCGCGTCGGGCGCGGCATCGGTATCATCGCTGGCGGGCAACGCCTCGACTGGCCGATGATCGCGCCACTCCTTCAAGAAATCGGGAATCGTGTCCGACGGCACGCGCGCGACGACGCGCGAGAAGGTGTCCACATTGCTCAGGTAGGTGCTGGCAGCGATCCGCGCCAGGTCATCGTCGTTGAGACGAACGCCCGCGCGGGCGGTATTCGCGCGCAGACGGTCCACGGTCCCGGGGTGAACGCTCGTGCCAGTCATCAGCCTATCTCCTCTCTCCTTCTTCACCCCTCCTCATCGTTCGCGATGGAAAGAAGGGAGAATAACTCTCTGTCGGGGGCAGTATGCCAGGTTTAGGCCGTTCCCAACTCCCGCGCCGCCTCCCGGAGCGCCCAAATCGCGCGGTTGCGGGCACGGACGAGCGCGGTGCGCGCGACGCCCGCCGTGTGACTCCCCTCCGGCGATTCGGTAAAGGCGCGCGCGGCGGCGGCGAGGTCCGGCAGGGCCGGAACATCGAGGGCGGGTTCCTGCCGGAACCAGCCGCGCTGCGCGAAGTTCAGGCCCGTCAGTTCCCGGCCCGCACGCAGGAGGCGGGCATTGATTTCCTTCCCGGCGGCGGGATCAGCCACGCTCGCCTTCGTCATGAATGCCGTTGCCGCCGTGATCATGGCATCCGCCGCCGCGACGGCCTCAGCGAGGTCGAAGCGGTCGCCGAGCGCTTGCTGATAGCGGTTCAGACTCGCTTTGATGTCCGCGCCCGCCGCCGCAAGATCGAGCGGCAGCACGGGAGCGTTCGCCAGCCGCCAGACGACCCCACCATAGACCTTGATGTCGCGCTCCAGATTCTCTTTGTCGGCGATTTCCAGCGTGTCGTCCACGGTATGCCAGGCGATATTGCCACCGCAGCCGCCGACCGCGTAGTAATTGTGCTCGTCCGCGACCGATTGCGGCATCGTCGAGGAGAGCATCAGGGTGCCGGAGATGCCGAGGTTGTTGAAGCTGTAGTCGCCCGCGCGTGGTGGCCGCTCGCCCTCCGCCGCGAGGCCGGTGATGTCGTGAATCACCGCCTGCGTGAACGCGCCGAGGTCGGGTGTGTACGAGAGATTGCGATACTCGGTCGCCCAACGGCAGCCGGGCGAGTCGCAGTTCACCTGCGCGACGCAGTGTTCGATCAGATCCAAACCGAAGGTATCCGCGTACCAGGTGCTGCCCGCATACCGGCCATGCGAGTGGCCGCTCCACCAGGCGACCCGCACGCTGCGCGCGAGGTTCCGGCGGTTCTCATGCAAGGCGCGGGCGAGTTCGAGCAGCGTCGCGTCGCCCGTCGCGTTGTCGCCGATTCCCTCCCCCCACGAGTCGAGGTGCCCATGAACAAGCACGAACTCCTCCGGCACGACCGCACCCCGAATTTCCGCGACGGTGACGGGGATCTCGCGCCAGCGGGTGTCGAGGTGCGCCTGCACCGTCACCGCGCGCACCATGCCGCCGCGCACCTGCTCTATCAGCCACGCACCGTCCGGCTTGTTCACTTCAACGACGCTCAACGTCGGCATCGCACCGACCGTGTCGAGGTCCGGCGTACCCCAGATCGGCGTGCAGATACCCTCATGGACATTGGTACCGGGGCTGATAAAGACGGCGGCGGCGACGCCCGCTTCGGTCAGATCGCCGATGCGCGCGGGCATCGGGAGGCCATTGAGGACGGCAATCTTACCCGCCACATCCTGCCCCGCCAGCGCATTGCCGAGGCCGGAGGTGAAGATTGTGCTGACGCTCGCCGCGTGCGCCGCCTCCACCGCGATCGCCTGCCCGGTGATCCCCGCATCGCCGGTCGGCACCGCGAAGCCGGGCGTCGTGCCGCGCAGCGTGCGTGCGGTGCCGTCCGTCAGTGTGACCGCCACCGTTGCGCCGCGCGGCAGGCTGATGAAGCAGCGCG
>JAICIL010000290.1 GCA_025924435.1 Chloroflexia bacterium
AGGGCGCTGATCGGATTGAAGGCGAGGTTGCCCCAGAGTTTCACCCAGATTTCGGCGCGAATGCGCGGGCGGATGGGAGCTTTCAACCCGGCACGGATCAAGGTCTGCGCGAGGGTCTGGATGCGCTCGGTCTTCGCGCCGTCCAGTTCGCCGAGCGAGAAGCGGTCGCCCTCGATGTGCCGCACGACGCCCGGCGCGGCCAGTTCTGCCGCCGGGTAGACGACGGAGGCGATCACGCGGTCAATCTCCGTGTTCGCCTCCACGACGCCGCCGGGATCAACGGATTCGATGCGCGTCCCCTCGTACGGCCCGCCGGATTTGCGGAAATACCACCACGGGATGCCGTTCTGCATCGTCACGACCATCGTCTCCGGGCCGTAGAGGGCGCGCATCGCCGGGGCGACGGCGGGGACGCTGTGCGCCTTGAGCGTGAGGAAGACGGCGTCCTGCGCGCCCGCCTCCGCCATGTCCTGCGTCGCGCGCACCCCCTCCGCGACCGCCTCCGTGCCGTCCGGCGCGACGAGTGTCAGGCCGTGTTGGCGGATGGCGGCGAGGTGCGGGCCGCGCGCGATCAGCGTCACGTCCTCGCCCGCCAGCGCCAGTTTCGCGCCGAGGTAGCCGCCGATCGCCCCCGCCCCGACGATGCAGATTTTCATTGGTCGCCCGTCAGGTTGAGCGCCTTCGCCATCGTGATGCGCTGCAACTTGCCCGTCGCGCCGCGCGGCAACGCCTCCAAAACGTGGAAGCGGCGCGGCACCTTGTACTCCGCGAGCCGTTCGGCGCAGTACGCGCGCAATTCGCGCTCGGTCGCGTCGCCCTTCAGGACGACCGCCGCGTGCACCTCCTCGCCGAGCGTCGGGTGCGGCACGGCGAAGGCGAGCGCCTCCGCGACCGCCGCGTGCCGCAGGAGGATGTCGTCAATCTCCAGCGGCGAAATTTTCTCGCCGCCCCGGTTGATCAGCTCCTTCAGCCGCCCGGTGAGCGAGAGGTAGCCGTCCTCGTCCATCCGCCCCTGGTCGCCGGTGCGGAACCAGCCGTTGACGAAGGCCGTCGCGTTCGCCTCCGGGTTGTTCTCGTAGCCGTCAATGACGTTCGGCCCCCGGACGACGACTTCGCCCAGTTCTCCCTGCGGCAGCAGGTTGCCGTCGTCGTCCATGATGCCGACATCTACGCCGAAGCCGATGCCGACCGTGCCCGCCTTGTGCGCCTTCGGCGGCAGCGGGTTCGAGGTCATCTGGTGCGTCGCCTCGGTCATGCCGTAGTTTTCCAGCACGGGCGCGCCGAACGCCGCCTCCATCCGCTCCATGACGACCGGCGCGAGGGACGAACTACCGGAGCGGATGAAGCGGAAGGGGTTCGCCTTGATGACGTCCATATTCCGGTCCGCGCGGGAGAGCAGCGTCTGGTGCATCGTCGGCACGGCCGAGTACCACGTCGGCTTGAAGGCGTCCACGATCTTCCAGAACTCCAGCGCATTGAAGCCGCCCGTCGGGCAGATCACCGTGCCACCGGAGGCGAAGGTGGCGAGCATCGAGGCGACGAGCGCGTGGATGTGGAAGAGCGGCATGACGCAGAGCGAGCGGTCGCGGTCGGAGAGTTCATACGTGCGCGCGATGTTCCGGGCGGAGGCGGCGAGGTTGCGGTGGCGGATCGGTACGCGCTTCGGGCGGCTCGTCGTGCCGCTCGTGTGGAGGATCATCGCGATGTCGTCCGGCCCGGCGAGCGCCTCGGGCCGGGCGGGCCGCGCGTTCTTGACGGCCTTGAGGGCGAGCGTGCCGTCCGCCTGCGGCAGCGCCTCGATGATCGTCATGTCGCCGGTCGCCGCCGCGTGCGCCGCCGGGATTGTGCCGGGCAGGGTGATCAGCGCCTTCGCCTGCGTGTCCTCGAAGTAGAAGGCGAACTCGTCCTGCTTGTAGTTCGGGTTGAGCGGCGCGGCGGTGCCGCAGAGCGTCGTGCCGCAGTACGCCAGCACCATCTCCGGGCCGTTGCCCATCGCGATGGCGATCCGGTCGCCCTGTCCGAGGCCCATTCCGTTCAGTTGCGCCGCCAGCGCGACGACATTCGCCCGCATCCGGGCGTAGGTCAGCGACGGCTTCTCCGGCGCGACGAGCGCGTCGTGGTCGTCCGCACCGGCCAGCAGATCGAGGAGCGTCATTTCCGTCGTTTCCTTCGCCATCGTCAATTTCCCTTCCTGAAGCATCCGAACCTGATGGTCACAGTATCGCACGCCCGCCCGCATGCGGGGAATGCGCGGGTAGGGTAGGATTTACCTACCCCCTGACCCCCTCCCGCGCCGGGAGGGGAGCGGATATGGGAGCGTGGAGGGGGGCGTGTGAAAGCCGCGAAATTCTCGCATCGAGTTCCCCCTCCCGCGTCGGGAGGGGGTTAGGGGGTGGGCAATGCTGGAACACCTGGTGCGCGGATCGGTCCGCGCGATTGATCCGTACGCGTGGGAACTCTCCAGCGAGGCGGTCGCGGCGCGGCACGGGTTGCGCATGCGGGATGTGATTCGCTTCGACCTCAACACCTCGCCCCTCCCGCCCGCGTCGTGGGACGCGGCGATGGAGGCGGCGCGCGCCGAGGGGCAGCCGAATGAATACTTCGACACGTCGTACGCGGAACTGGCCGCATTGTTCGCCGCGTACTACGGCGTCGGCACGGACAATCTCATCATCGGCGCGGGCGCGGACGAAATCCTCGACATCACCACCAAGACCTTCCTCGACAACGGCGACCGCGTGGTCGTCTCGGTGCCGACCTACTCGATGTACCCGATCGTCTCCGAGCAGATGGGCGCGACGGTGCAGCGCGTGCCGCTCAACGCGGACTTCGCGCCGGACATTGACGGGATTCTCGCCGCCGCACAGGGCGCGAAGATCATCTGGCACTGCAACCCGAACAGCCCGACCGGCAACGCGACCGACCCCGCCGACATGGAGCGGCTGATCGCGGGCGCGCCATGCATCGTCGTCGTGGACGAGGCGTACGCGGAGTACGTCGGCTGGTCCGCCGTGCCGCTGATCGCGCGATATCCGCACCTGATCGTCGTGCGGACGATGTCCAAGGCGTTCGGCATGGCGGGGATGCGCCTCGCCTGCGGCATCGCCGCGCCGGAGGTGATCGGGATGATGAACCGCGTCCGCCCGCCGAACAGCGTCAGCCGCGTCACGGCGCGCGTCGGCGCGGCGGCCCTGCGCGATCCCGACGCGATGCGCGCCAACGTCGCCGCGATCATCGCCCAGCGCGAGCCGCTCGCGGACGCCCTCTGGGAGATCGGCGCGCACGTCTACCCCTCCGTGACGAATTTCGTCCTCACGCGCTGGGAAAATCCCGCCGTCGCGCAGGCGATCTACGATTTCCTCGAAGCGCGCGGCATGGTCGTCCGCAACTTCTCGCATCATCCCCTGTTGCCCGGCCACCTGCGCATCACCGTTCGCACGGCGGACGAGAACGCCCGCCTGATCGCCGCCTTGAAGGAGTGGCGACGGCAGACGTAAGGCAGGGAGTGTACGTGCGCCGAAAGGCTAATCGCGATAGACCTGTCTGTGTTCACCGGCCTGCCTTTCTTTCGTCGGGGCGATTCGCGAATCGCCCCTACGAAGCCTCCCGCCATCGCCATCGCGAAGAATATGTGATCCTTTCGGTGCCCCGAGGTATGATACGTGTCCGCTATCTGGTTGAGCAGTGCCGCCGCCGCGGGTCGCGTTTCCATCCCCGTGCTATGATGGGAGCAGCAATGGAAACGATGTACGAACTCTGGGATGCGCCGAGCCGCAATTTGATCGCGACATCCAATTCCGAGGATGACGGCGAAGAAAGCATCGAAGGGGTCGCCCTGGTGCGGCATGAACCCGATGGAAGCGGTAACGTGATTGCCGCGGACGCGGCGTTGGCGCGATTGGCACAAGAGCGCCATCGTCAATCTATCCCGGTGGACTGATCCTTCGTCAGTCAAGTGGTTGCGCGATTCGGAACGGGGGGGAAGATGCGTACGATCAAGGCCGCGGTGCTCTACGACTACAACACGCCGCTCGTCATCGAGCAGGTGCAACTGGACGATCCGGGGCCGAACGAGGTGCTCGTCAAGATCGCGGCGAGCGGGATCTGCCGCAGCGATTACCATGTCATGAAGGGCGAGGTGCGGTCGCCCTTGCCCACCGTGCTCGGTCACGAGGCGGCGGGCCGGGTCGAGGAAGTCGGCGCGAATGTGACGCGCGTCAAGCCCGGCGACCCGATCATCGTCTCGTTCGCGCCGTATTGCGGCCACTGCGCCTACTGCACGAGCGGGCAGCCGAACCTCTGCCAGACGATGCGCCGCGAGAAGCCGGGCTATCTCCTCGGCGGGCACACGCGGCTCTCCAAGGACGGCCAGCCGATCCACCACTTCGCCCGCACCGCCTCGTTCGCGGAGTACGCCGTCATCCACGAGACCGGCGCGATACCCGTCGGCCCCGACGTGCCGCTCGAAGTCGGCGCGCTGATCGGCTGCGCCGTCACGACGGGCGTCGGCGCGGTGCTGAACACGGCGCAGGTGCCGCCGGGGAGCACCGTCGCGGTGATCGGCTGCGGCGGCGTCGGGCTGAACGTCATCCAGGGCGCGCGCCTCGTCAACGCCTCCCGCATCATCGCCGTGGATGTCAACCTGGACAAATTGGAGTTCGCCCGCCGCTTCGGCGCGACGGACCTGATTGACGCCCGCGAGGAAGACGCGGCGCGTGCCATCCGCCACCTGACGGACGGCGGCGTGGACTATGCCTTCGAGGTGCTCGGCAGCAAGGAGACGGTGCGCACGGCGTTCGACGCGATCCATCAGGGCGGCACGGCGGTCGCGGTCGGCATCGCGGCGGCGGGCGAGGAAGCGTCCGTGGACATCAACACGCTCGTCCTCTCGGAAAAGACGCTCAAAGGCTCGTACTACGGCTCCGCCCGCACGAGCCTCGACATGCCCAAGTACCTGAACTTCGTCCAGACCGGCAGGCTCGATCTCGACGCGCAGGTGACGCGCCGCTACCAACTCGAAGAGATCAACGAAGCCTACGAAGCGCTCAATCGCGGCGATGTCGGTCGCGGCCTGATTGTCTTCGACTAACGTATAATGAATCGTGCCCGGATGGTATACGACGAGAGCCGAGGGGCAAAATGACGGCAATCTCCGAAACATCGTGTGTGGTTATCACGCCGTTCGGGCCTGGCTTCGATGCTGTCCGGGACAGGGTCATCGATTTGCTGAAGCAGATGGATGTTCGGGTTATTGCGGCGGATAATCAGCCGCGGGTCGTACTCCCAGACCTACCCGTGCCCGACTCGATCACCCGAGCGATTCAGAAAGCCGACTTGATTATTGCTGACATCACGGGTAGCAACCCCAATGTCGTGTACGAGGTGGGGTTTGCGCACGCGCTGCGAAAGCCGGTTCTTCTCATAGTGCAGACCGGATCGGAGCATATACCGGCTGATCTCCGGGGCGAGTTGTTTTTTGTCTATGAGCCGGAGCGCGTTGACGAAGACAAGAATCTCGAATTCGCCGTTCGTACATGGGTCGAGCGATATAGTCCCGCATTGCAGGGGAGATAGCAGGTGGACGAAACGAGCAGGCCGTTCTGTTTCGTCATCATGCCATTTGCCCCCGAACTGCATTATTTCTATCTCTATCTGGCTCTGTTGACATGCTGGCATCCGCTCTGCCGTAGTGAAGGCGGAGGGATGCGTGATGGCAGAGGTTGGATTGGTTCGGTTCGCGCAGGTTGCGCTCGGTGTGGCAAAGGATCAAGTCCCCGCCTACCGGACGAAG
>JAICIL010000291.1 GCA_025924435.1 Chloroflexia bacterium
AGGGGGTGACTCATCGCGATACCGAGACGTTCCCGGAAGGCCCGGATCTGACGGAGGCTCGCTCCCCCTTCCTCGCGGGAAGGGGGCCGGGGGGGTAGGTAGATTCCACACCGCGTACGCCGCGAACAGCGCGAAGATGGGCGTGACAATGGGGAGATAGTGGCGGAGGGCGTAGATGTAGCCGTCCGTCGTATACGTCTCGTTGACGAAGATGGCGGTGTGGACGAGCGCGAAGGCGAGCAGGCCGCCCGTCAGCCGGTTCAGGTCCCGCCCGATCAAGAGCGTCGCGCCGAGGGCGATCAGCAGGATGCCGAGCGGCGACCAATACCAGCCGAGGCGGACGAGATTGGCGTCGTGGCCCGCCGGCGTCGGCGCGCCGATAGAGGACGAGAGCGTGCCCGCGTGCCCGGTGAGGATGTGCGGCCGCAGGATGTAGCCGTAGATCGCGTAGAGCGCCGTCGCCGCCGCGAGCGTGTAGCGCGCCCATCTGCCCGTGCGTGGCTGTCGCACGAGCGGCAGCCAGCGGGCGCGCAGCCGGTCAATGAGGACGAGAAGGAGCAGCCCGATGGCGGCGGCGGCGGCGAGGGGGACGCGCCGCGCCCAGATATTCCGGTAGACGTGGTGCCACAGCCCTTCCGTGTAGCCGAGCGCGAAGACGCTCGCCTGCACGACGGCGAGCGCGACCATGCCGCCGAGCAGGGCGAAGAACCACGTATGCGCCCGCCGCCACGCGCGCAGCAGGAGCAGCGCGACGCCGTACGCCACGACGAGCAGGAGGAGAAAGACCGTCTCCTCGTGGGTCAGCGCGGCGTTGCCGAGGGCGAGGGCGGCGAGCGCCGCGCCGAGGCGCATCACCGCGGTGTCCCGCCGCTCTTCCAGCAGGAGCAGCCCGAAGAGCGCGGCCATCAGGGCGAATTGCTGATACGGCTCCGTGTACGTCTGGCGGACGAACCAGACCTCGATGCCGTTCAGCGCAAGAAACAACCCGCCGATCAGCGCGACGGGCCAGCCGAAGAGCCGCCGCGCCAGCAGCACGAGGCCGAGTAGCCCGACCAGCCCGAAGAGTGCGGGCGCGTACGCCGGGCCAAGCGTGCCGAAGAAGTCGTAGAAGATCGCCAGCCATGCGGGCCAGAGGTGGAGATTCTGCGGCACGATCTCGCCGCTCGTGCTGTCCGTGTTGAAGCCGGTGAAGCGCAAATCGCCGTAGAAGAGGTAGCGACGATTGTCCAGATTGCCGAGCAGATGGCGCACGGTCGCCGCGTCGCCATCAATGTCCGCGAGGATGGGGTCGTGCAGGAGGATGCCGCCCTGCTTCGCCATCGCCACCCCGCCGTTGTAGTAGACGCCGGTATCCTCGCCGCCGATCAGTGTCTCGCCGGGCCGGAGGAAGAGCGCCGCCCCAACTAGGAGCAGTCCCAGGCAGAGCCACGCCCCGCGATCCCACCGCCACGCGACGACCGGTAACACCTGCCGCCGCGCGACGAGCGCGAGGGCCGCGGAACCAATGGCGACGATGACCGCCAGCAGCCAGAGCGAATAAACGCCGCACATCGCCAGCACGAGCGCGACCGGCCCGACGACGAAGACGCCGAGCGCGACGGCGAGATAGGCGCATTCGAGGGGGATGAGATCGGTAATCGTGCGGGCGGGGATTTCCCCACCCCCCGGCCCCCTCCCGCGCCGGGTGGGGGAACGGCGCACCCTTACGCCAACTCTTCCCCTCGCCTTTCGGGAGGCCGGGCGCTCTCCGGGCGGATGGGAAGATAGGGAGACGAGCAACAACCGGAAAATGAGCCAACCGGGGCAACCAACGAGCAGCAGAAGGAGCGGAATGCCGACAATCACCCGTACCACGCCCACCGCTTGCCGCCTCCCGCCCTCGCCCATTCGCTCCCCGCCGCAGTATGCGCGAGGGGCGCGGACGTGTCAAAAAGCGATGAACGACTCGTACGCCGTTGACGTCGAATGTTCGACACGGTACGCTATCAATGTTCCGTAACGCCGGACATTTGCGATGCGAAGCTCGTCCCCGTCTCTCCGCACATTGGCTCTCACTCGCCGCTCAACAGCGCGGTGTTGCCGGTGCATCCTGAGCGACCGACGCGCAACCGGCCCGTTATTGACTATTCAACGTGATTACATCCACAATAACGGCGAAGGCCGCATCGCACCTGTCCCGGTCGTTCGTAGCGGACATTCTCCCGACGCGATGGAGGAAAATCATGGCGGAAACACAGCACGAGCACCACATGCACGGCGACGGCGCGCCGGTCGGGTTTGCCTCGCCGGAGGACGCGATGGCGTCGCCGCCGGAGGAGTTCGCCTACGTCGCCGCGCTCCACACCGGCACCGGCGTGGACGAGCCGGACTACCTCGGCGTCGTTGATCTCAATCCCCAGTCGGACACCTACAGCCAGATCGTGCATCGCACGCCGATGCCCGGCAGGGGCGACGAACTCCACCATTACGGCTGGCAGGCGTGCAGCAGCGCCTGCCACTCCGACATCAAGCGCGAGCATCTCATCGTCCCCGGCTTCCGCTCGAGCAATCTGCACATCGTGGATGTCGCGACCGACGCGCGCCGCCCGGAGATTGTCAAGGTGATCACCGGCGACGAGATCACGCGGAAGACGGGCCTCTCCGCGCCGCACACCGTCCACTGCATGCCGGGCGACATCGTCACCGTCAGCATGCTCGGCGATACGAACGGCGACGCGCCCGGCGGCTTCGCGGTCCTCGACGCGCGGAACTTCGACATCCTCGGCCGCTGGGAGAACGAGCGGGACGGCGTGCAGTTCAACTACGATTTCTGGTACCAGCCGCGCAAGAACGCGATGATCTCCAGCGAGTGGGGCGCGCCGAACACCTTCAAGGACGGCTTCGATCTCCAGGATGTCACCGCCGGGAAGTACGGCCACAGCGTCCACTTCTGGGACCTCGCCGAGAAACGGGTGACGCAGACGATTGACCTCGGCACGGACGGGCTGATCCCGCTCGAAGTGCGCTGGCTGCACAACCCGGAGGCGGAGACGGGGTTCGTCGGCGCGGCGCTCTCCAGCGCGATGTTCCGCTGGTATCGCGAGGGCGACCGGTGGGCGGTGGAGAAGGTGATCCAGGTCGAGCCGAAGGAGGTGGCGGGCTGGCCCTTCCCCGTGCCCGGCCTCATCACCGATCTCGTCCTTTCGATGGACGACCGCTTCCTCTACTTCTCCAACTGGCTGCACGGCGACCTGCGCCAGTACGACGTCTCCGACCCCGCGCACCCGAAACTGACGGGGCAACTCTGGCTGGGCGGCGTGATCGGGGCGGCGACGACGGGCACGCGGCAATTGGACGCGGGGCCGCAGATGTTGCAGTTGAGCATGGACGGGCGGCGGCTCTATGTGACGAACTCGCTGTACTCGACGTGGGACAACCAGTTCTACCCGAACATGCGGTCGTGGATGCTCAAGATCAACTGCGACCCCAACGGCGGGATGACGCTCGATGAGGATTTCTACGTGGACTTCGGCACCGCGCGGGGGCACGAAATCCACCTGCCGGGCGGCGACTGCACGACGGAGATTTTCCCGTAGCCGCTACCGAACCCGCGAGAAACGCAATGAGCGACGGACCGGCCGGTCCGTCGCTCATTCGTGGCGGCCCTTTCGCCTCCTGGATTTATCGCGGTACTGCTCGGGCATCTCCTCCTCGCCCTGCCGCTCGACCCAATCGCCGAGTTCCTTGTCAATCCAGTAGCCGAGGAGGGTGAAGAGGCCGGCGAAGAAGAGCGCGCCCGCTGCCGCGAGCGTCGCGCCGGTGATCGCGTGGCCGACGGTGCGGTTCAGGTGGTCCTCGGCGATGCCGCCCAGCCAACTCCCCGCGACGATGAAGGCGATGCTGCCGACGAGCATCGCCAGCCATGGCCACCACGCCGGGCCGCGCCGGCTTCCCGGCGGGCGCAGATGCGCGAACTGGAGGAAGAAGAGTGAGCCGCGCGCCTCGAAGAAGGCGGCGACGAAGATCGCGAAGATGAGCAGGAAACTGACCAGCCCGCCGAGCGGGCCGACCGCGCCGTATGCGCCGAGCAGGCAGATCGCCGGGAAGGACCAGCGCGCGACGCGGCGCGCCTCCACGGGGTCTTTCCACCATTGATTCATGGTGTCAGGCCGGGGCGACGGGGCGCATCGGCAGGCCCCGCGCCGCGAGGTACGCCTTCGCTTCCGCGATGGTGAAAACGGCGTCGTGGAAGATGCCCGCCGCGAGGACGGCGTGCGCGCCGCCGGTCGTCAGCGCGTCCGCCAGGTGCTGGAGCGTGCCCGCGCCGCCGGAGGCGATCACCGGCACATCCACGGCGGCGGCGACTTGGGAGGTGATGGCGAGGTCGTAGCCGTCGCGCGTGCCGTCCGCGTCAATGCTGTTCAGGACGATCTCGCCCGCGCCGAGCGCGACGCCCCGCTTCGCCCACTCCAGCGCGTCCATGCCGGTGTGCCGCCGCCCCCCGTGCGTGACGACCTCCCAGAACGCGCCGTCCGGGCGGCGTTTCGCGTCAATCGAGAGGACGATGCACTGCGCGCCGAACCGCCGCGCGCCATCCGCGATCAATTGCGGGTTCGCGACGGCGGCGGAGTTGACCGAGACCTTGTCCGCGCCCGCCCGCAGGAGGCCCGCGATGTCGTCCGTCGTGCGGACGCCGCCGCCGACGGTGAGCGGGATGAAGACCTGCCGCGCCGTCGCCCGCACGACATCGAGCATCGTCGCGCGGTCGTCGCTGGAGGCGGTGATGTCGTAGAAGGTCAGTTCGTCCGCGCCCGCCGCGTCGTAGCGCGCCGCCAGTTCGACCGGATCGCCCTGATCGCGCAGCGCGGCGAACTTCGTCCCCTTGACGACACGCCCCGCCGTCACATCGAGGCAGGGAATAATCCGCCGCGTCAGCGTCGTCGTCGGTGCCGCCGTTACCATCGCCAAACCTCTTTCAGACACATTTGAGGGAGTCTAACCACAGAGGCACAGAGAACACAGAGTAAAAAGAAGAGTCAAGATTCTTCTCATATCCTCTTTCCCTCTCTGTGTTCTCTGTGCCTCTGTGGTTCAATATTCCGTCGTCAATCTTTCCCGGTGGCGTAGTCGCGCTGATCGAGCGGACGGAGGGTGGAGCGCTGGGGGGCGGGTTCGTCCATCGCGCCGTCGCTCGTCACGATGCGGCGGTTCAGTTCGACGACCTCCTCGAGTTCCTGCTGCACCTGTTTGAAGCGCGCGCGGACCTGCTGCTCCGAGGCGCGCGCCAGTTCCTTGCGGACGTCCGCGATTCGCTGGCCGACCTCGTCCACGCGGGTGTTGACGAGGCTGATCCGGTGCGCGACATCCCGCAATCCTTCGTCCGAGAGGTCCACGCGGCCGGCGAGATAGGCGTCCCGCTCCTCGGCGGCGTGGCGGAGATCGCGGTCCACCGCGTCGCCCTGCTGCCGCACCTCCTCCAGCCGTTCGAGGACGAGATCGTGCCGTTCGAGCGCCTGCTCGTTGAAGGTGAGGTAGACCTCCTCCTGCCGCACGTCCACCGCCGCGAGATTCGTGATGCTGTTGTGGAGCCGCGCGAACTCCTCGCCGACGCTCTTGAAGGCGGTTTCGACGGCGGCGATCCGCCGGAGCGACTCGTCCACACGCGGCGGGATGACATCAATGCGCTGGTCCACCTCGATGATCCGCCGCTTCGCCTCGCTGTCCACGATGCGGATGGCGTCCTCGACGCGCTGA
>JAICIL010000292.1 GCA_025924435.1 Chloroflexia bacterium
ACATCGCCGAGCGCCATCTCCCCCTGCCGCCACTGCATCGTTTTGCTCAGTTGCTCGTCGGACATCGCGTTGACGCGCTCGATCAGCGCCTCGTGGGCGGTGAGGAATTCGGCGAGCAGAGCGTCGCGGCTCTTGTCGGCGCGCTCGTCAACGATCCGCTGGTTGTAGTCGTTCACGTTGAAATCCGCCGGAAGCCCGCCGCCGCTCTCGGCCATGGCGACCATCCGCGCGTGGCCCGGCGCGCGGCCCGCGAGGTGCGCGAGCAGTTGCTTCGCCGTCCAGCCGATCGGATCGAAATGGACGCGCGTCTCCAGTTGCTCGTCGGTCAGTGCCCCGAACGTCCGCGTCACACGCAGATTCCCCTGCCGGATCGTGTCGGTGATCTCCTGCTTCGTTGCCATCCGCATCTCCTTTATCGTGGTTGACGCGAGGGCGGCGGTTCTCCCATCGGAAACGTCGCCCTCGCGCGTGATCGTGCGCCGCATCGTATCATTATTTCCCTGGCGGGAGATGAAGAACACCCCCGTGATTCCGAGGAATCCGTTCCATTATCAATCATCAAGAGACGATACGCGGTTCGCGAGAAAAAGGCGGAGAACAAGGGCGGTGGGGGCGAGCGTCCCGCTTGCCTGGCCCCGCTTGCCTCCACCGGGAAAAATCCCCAACTGCGTACGTCCTCTTATGCATCCCTATCGTATCGCGTGTCGCGGCCCGGCCCGCAGTGCGTTCCGCCCGGATAACAAGAGGCTATGCGAAATATCATTCTTCTTCGATCAGTAACATGGTTCCTTGCACTCCATGTGGCATATAGATTGCGATAACATCCCTGTAGTGCTTTGTTACAAGGAGGCTTCCCGTGCAATCTCCCAACCGTCGTTCCGCACCCGTCACGCGTCGCGCCTTCCTCACGGGGGTCGCCGGGAGCGCTGTGACGGCGATCCTCGCCGCTTGCGGCGGCAGCAAGGCGACGAGCACGCCCGCCGCCACGAGCAGCGCGGCGACCTCGTCCAGCGGCGTGGCGACCACCGCGACCGGCTCGACGACCGCCTCCGGCTCCGCGCCCGCGGCCGCCACCCGCGCGGTCGGTTCCACCACCGCCTCCGCGACGACCGTCACGGGCGCCAGCACGACCGCCATCGGCACCACGACGGGCGCGAGCAGCGCCGTCGCCGGTGGCGCATCGGCGACGACCGCGGCGGCATCCGGCTCCGCGCCCGCCGGTACCGTCGTCTCCGGCACGCAAACATTCACGCAGGACAACCCACCGCCGGTCCCGAACGCGGCGAACGCGAAGAAGTTCAGCAGCCAGAAACTGACCTACTACGGCGACTCGGTCGGCATCGGCGCGCAACTCGATCAGGCGCTGGCGAAGCGGTTCACGCAGGACACCGGCATCGCGGTCAATGTCGTGCCGAAGCCGCAGTCCGGCACGGACGCCTACCAGGCGTATCAGCGCTTCTTCCAGGCGCAATCCACCGATCTCGACGTGATGATGCTCGATGTGATCTGGCCGGGCGCTTTCGCGCCGAGCCTGCTCGACCTCACGCAGCGGCTGGGCGCCGAGGCGAAGCAGCACTACCCGAACATCATCCAGAACAACACCGTGGACGGCAAACTGATCGCCCTGCCGTGGTTCGCGGATGTCGGCATCCTCTATTACCGCACGGATTTGCTCAAGAAGTACGGCTACAGCGCGCCGCCGCAGACATGGGACGAACTGCAACAGCAGGCGACGAAAATCATGAACGGCGAGAAGGCGAGCAATCCGAACTTCACGGGCTTCGTCTTCCAGGGCAACGCCTACGAGGGGCTGACCTGCAACGCGCTGGAATGGCTCGCCTCGAGCGGTGGCGGCCAGATCATCGAGAATGGCAAGGTGACGGTCAACAACCCGCAGGCGACGACGATGCTCAACACCGTCAAGGGGTGGGTCGGCAGCATCACGCCGCGCGGCGTGACGACCTTCCAGGAGGACGACGCGCGCAACGTCTTCCAGGGCGGGAATGCCGCCTTCATGCGCAACTGGCCGTATGCCTACGCCGCCGCCAAGCAAGGCTCGCCGATCCAGGACACTTTCGATGCCGGGGCATTGCCCGCGAACTCCGGCCAGCCGCACGTCGGCACCGTCGGCGGCTGGCAACTGGGCGTCTCCAAGTACTCCAAGAACCAGGACGCCGGGGTCGAGTTCGTTCGGTATATGGCCAGCCCGGAGGTGCAGGCGTGGCGCGCGGTGGTCGGCACCTTCCTGCCGACGATCCAGTCGGTCGCGGCGATGCCGGCGGTCGTGCAGGCGCAACCCTTCCTGAAGAACATCGGCGACGTGCAGCGCGTGACGCGGCCCTCGACCGTCCTCGCGGACCAGTACAACCAGGGTTCGACGATCTTCTTCCAGGGCGTGAATCAGGTTCTCAACGGGCAGGATGCGGGGTCGGTGCTCCCCAACGTCTCGCAGCAACTCCAGCGGCTGCTTCGGTAGGACTGAGGACTGAGGACTGAGGACTGAGGATCTTGCTCTCGGTTTCTCGTCGCTCATTTCGCAAGGCTTGTCATTTCCCGCTCTCGCCCGCGCCGACCGATGCCGACGAACCCCGCTCAGTCCTCAGTCCTCAGTCCTTCGATGAGGAGAGATGCATGGCGCATTCGGCTGTCCGCCCCACCACCGAAATACGGGCGACCGCGCGCGGTCGCCGCCGCCACACGCAACTGGCGGAGCGGCAGGCGCGGCTGGCGTGGCTGCTCCTGCTGCCGACCATCGTCGTGCTCGCCTTTATCGCCGTCTATCCGCTCGGCCGGACGCTCTACGACAGTTTCACGAACGCCCGGCTCGGCGGCACGCGCCCGACCCACGGCGTCGGCCTGCGCAACTATCAGGACCTGCTGCACGACAGCCTCTTCCGCCATTCCATTTGGGTGAGCATCAAGTTTGCCGTCATCACAGTCATCTTCGAGTTCGTGCTCGGCACGCTGATCGCGCTGGTCGTGAACTCGAATTTCAAGGGGCGCGGCCTGATGCGGGCGGCGATGCTCATCCCCTGGGCGATCATCACGGTCGTCTCGGCGCAGATGTGGAAGTGGATGTACAACGATGTCTACGGCGTCGTGGACGATCTGCTTGTGCGCCGCCTCCACATCCTCGATCACAACATCGCCTGGGTCGCCCAGCCGAACACCTCGCTCGGCGCGATCTGCGCGGTGGATATCTGGAAGACGACGCCCTTCGTCGCGCTCCTCCTGCTCGCCGGGTTGCAGACGATCCCGGCGGACGTCTACGAGGCGGCGCGGATTGACGGCGCGGGGCCGTTCCGGCGCTTCTTCTCGATCACGCTGCCGCTGCTGCGCCCGGCGATCCTCGTCACGCTCATCTTCCGCACGCTCGACGCGCTGCGCGTCTTCGACGCCTTCTTCGTGATGTTCGGCGCGCGGGCGGACACGCAGACGATGGCGATCTACGACCAGCAGAACATCGTCGCCTTCTCCAATATCGGCTACGGCGCGGCGGTCAGCGTCGCGATCTTTGTGATTATCGGCGTCTTCGTCGTCGCCTATGTCACGTTCCTGAAGGTGGACGAAGCATGAACAGATCCGCGAGCCGGGCGATCTCCCGAATACTCTTCTACATCGTCATCGCGGCGATCCTGGTCTACACCCTCTTCCCCTTCTACTGGGCGGTGCGCTCCTCGATCTCGCCGAACCGCGAGCTGTTCGCGACGCCCGTCAGTTACTTCCCGCGCCACCCGACGCTCGGCAATTACCGCCTCGTCTTCGAGAATAGCCAGTTCCTGCGCGCGCTGCTCAATTCGACGATCGTCGCCGTCTCCGTGACACTCCTGTCGCTGCTGATCGGGACGGTCGGCTCGTACGCGCTGGGGCGGTTCAAGTTCCGGGGGCGGACGGCGATGCTCTATCTCATCCTCTCGATGACGATGTTCCCGCAGATCGCCATCCTCGGCGCGCTCTACACGATGGTCAACCGCTTCCATCTCTACAACCGCCTCGGCGCGCTCACCCTCGCCTATCTCCTCTTCACGCTGCCCTTCACCGTCTGGGTGCTGACAAGTTTCTTCCGGGGGATGCCGGGCGAACTGGAGGAGGCGGCGTATGTGGACGGCGCGACGCCCCTGCAGACCTTCTATCGCGTCCTGCTCCCCCTGGCGACGCCCGCGCTCGTGACGACGGGGCTGCTCGCCTTCATCCAGGCGTGGAACGAATTCATCTTCGCCCTCTCCTTCACGCAGACGCCGGAGCATCGCACCGTGCCGCTCGCCATCTTCTACTTCGTGCCGCAGACGAGCGGCGGGTTCGAGATCCCGTGGGGCCAGATCATGGCGGCGACGGTGATCGTCACCATCCCGCTCGTCGTCCTCGTCCTCATCTTCCAGCGGCGCATCCTCGCCGGCCTCACCGCCGGGGCGGTCAAGGGATGAACGCCGTCTGCTCCCGGCCGGAGATATGGGTCAACATTTCTGGAACACTACTTGCTATGGAGGGCCGTACGGTTTCCGTCCTCGGCGTGGCGGAACGGTTTCGATAGTCGGAAAGGAAGGTCCAGGTTGCGTACGCGCGGGGCATTGGCGGGAATGGGAGCGCTGATTGTTCTGGCACTTGCGCTCGTGCCGATGGCTGTTGGTGCACAGACCCCCACGACCGGGACGGGGACCGGCGCGGGCGGGGCGACGATCAATCTCTTCTGCCTCGACTTCGGCAAGAAATTCCCGGACGGGCAGAGCATCAAGGCGCAGGGGCTGGCGGATGACAAAGTCCGCGGCGCCCTGCAATACGCGCTGGGCAAGGGCTATGTGCAGAGCAATCCGTACGAGGTGCAACTCGCCGTCTGGAACATCTCGGACGGCCAGCCTTTCCACGACGTGAACAACCGCGGCACGACGATCGCCCAGGAGATCGTCGCCAATACGGGCAGCGCGCCCGCGGGCAGCGCGAGCGACGTGAGCAACATCACCGTGACCAACATCAAGGCGGCGGACGCCAACGCGGCATACGGCACCGGGACCGTCACCGGCTCGCTGCCGACGAATGTGCCGGTCGGCTTCCTCCTGCCCGCGTCCGACGGGACCTTCCAGCGCATGGTGAGCGTCGTCGCGAGCGCCACGGGCCAGACGACGACCGCCGCGCAGACGGCGCCGGCGTCTTCCGCGGCATCCGGCACGACGGCATCCGGCACGACGAGCGCGGCGGGCACGACGACAACGACCGGCACGCGGGCCGCTGGCACGACGACGGGCACAACCACAACGGGTACGACAGCGGCGGGTTCGGCAACGACCGGCACGACAGCCGCCGGTACAACGGCGGCGACGACCGCGCCGACGGCGACAACCGCCGCCACGACGGCGGCGACGGCAACCACTGCCGCGACGGCAACCACCGCGCCGACCGCAACGGTCGCGGCGACGAGTACCCCGGCGGCCACGGCGACGCGCGCCGCGACGAGCACCGCCGTCGCGACGGGCACGGGCGGGGCAGTAGCGACGACCGCACCGGCGGCGAACCTTCCCGCGACCGGCTCTCCCCGTAGCGGCGGCTCGCCAAATCTCGGCCTGCTCGTCGTGCTGATCGCGACGATGGGCGTCATCGCGACCGGCATCGTCTTGCGGCGGCGCGGAGAACGCGCGTAGCGGATTCTTCGACCAAGGAGTGATGGAATGGGAGCGGGGGGGCCGTGGCCCCCCCCGCCCCCGATGGCGACAACCCAAAGATTAGTCACCCAGCCC
>JAICIL010000293.1 GCA_025924435.1 Chloroflexia bacterium
CTCGCGCTTGAGCGCCGTGCGCACCTGCTGCGCCTTGCCGTAGAACGCGTCGTAGTAGCCGGCAGAGAGCGCGTACGTGCCGAGCATGATCCGCCGCTTCACCTCCGGGCCGAACCCCTCGGCGCGCGTCAACTCGTAGGAGTCGCGCAAGTCGCCCGCCTGATGCGAATAGCCGTACTTGATCCCATCGAAGCGGGAGAGGTTCGCGGAGCATTCGGCGGGCGCGATGATGTAGTACGTCGCCAGGGCGTATTTCGTGTACGGCAGGGAGATCGGCACGATCTCCGCGCCGAGGCGCGCGAACTCGGCGATCGCCGCGCGCACCGCCGCCTCGACCTCCGGCTGCATCCCCTCGACGAAGTATTCGGCGGGCACGCCGAGGCGCACGCCGCGCACGTCGCCCGTCAGCGCTTTGCGATACGACGGCACCGGCGCGTCGAGGCTCGTGCTGTCGAGCGGATCGTGCCCGGCGATCGCTTCGAGGATGATCGCCGCGTCCTCCACCGTGCGGGCGAAGGGGCCGATCTGGTCGAGGCTGCTGGCGAAGGCGATCAGGCCGAAGCGCGAGACGCGGCCATAAGTCGGCTTCATCCCGACGACGCCGCAGAACCCGGCGGGCTGCCGGATGCTGCCGCCCGTGTCGGAGCCGAGCGCGCCCATCGCCTCCCGCGCCGCCACCGCCGCCGCCGAACCGCCGGACGAGCCGCCCGGCACGCGGTCGAGGTCGCCCCACGGGTTGTGCGTCGGGCCGTACGCGCTGTTCTCGGTGCTGGAACCCATCGCGAACTCGTCGGTGTTCGTCTTGCCGAGGAAGACCGCGCCCTGATTGCGCAGCTTCGCGACGACCGTCGCGTCGTACGGGGAGCGGTACCCGGCGAGAATCTTGCTCCCGGCGGTCGTCGGCGCGTCCGTCGTCACGAGCACGTCCTTGAGCGCGACGGGGATGCCGGTGAGCGGCACCGCATCGCCCGCCGCGATCCGCCGGTCCGCCGCCGTCGCCTGCGCCCGCGCCACCTCGCCCATCGTGTGCAGAAAGGCGCGCACGCGGTCGTCCACCGCCGCGATCCGCGCGAGGTGCGCCTCGGTCAGTTCGGCGCTGCTCAGTTCGCGCCGGTCGAGGCGGTCGCGCGCCCCGGCAATCGTCAATGTCGTCAGTGCCCCGGTCGTCGCGCCCATCAGGAGTCCTCCAGCACGGCGTCCACCTCGATAAAGTCGCCCTCGGTGCGCGGCGTGTTCGCGAGCGCGACGGCGGTCGGCAGCGAGGGGCGCACGGTGTCGTCGCGCAGCACGCTCGTCACGGCGATCACCTGCGCGGTCGGCGGGATGGCGGCGGTATCAATCTCCTGCAACTGGTTGATGTGCTCGAGGATGCCGTCCAACTGGCCGCGCAGATGCTCCAGCTCCTCCGGAGAAAAGCGAAGATAGGCGAGCGCCGCGACATGTTGCACCTCTTCGAGCGTCAGTTCCGCCACCGTGTTCCTCCCGAGATTCCCGCACCGTCCATGCGCGCCGCATGGCCGCACGCTATCGTATCACGATTCCAGGGCGGGCCATGGGGCCACGCGACTATCCGCCCCGTCGCTCGTTATGAGGACAGTGCCACCAATCCGTGGGGATGGATTCGATGGACGCGCCGTATGCAACGCCGGGAAAGGGAATCGGATGACGACGCACGGACGAGACTGGCTGACCGCACGCGCACGCGAGGGGCAGCCCACCGCGAATGTCTACACCCTGGGCGAGGTCTATCCGGGCGAGCGCGCAGACCTCGTCCGGGAGTTGCAAACGGCCCTCACCGGCTGCGACGAACCGGAGAACGACCGTCTCGCCCGCGCGATGCTCGCGGCGGTTGACCTCAACGCCCTGCCCGTCCTCCGCGCCGTCGTCGCCGTCTGGCGGGAGGCGTATCTCGGGCTGCTCGACCAGATGGATGGATCGCCGGCGCAATCCGCCGTGCTCGACGCGGAGGAGCAGGCGCGGCTGCGGGCGCTGAAGCGGCGCATCGCGCGACACGGCACGGTCGGGGACTGAACCGCAGGCTGGAAAGCCTACGCTGCCGGCAGCGTAGGCTTTCCAGCCTGCGCCAGCAACTATCCAATCACGAATTTCTGGTGGCGCATCAGGATGCTCTGCATCAGGCCCTGCCCGACGAGCAGCGTCCATAGTTGCGTGCCGCCGTACGAGATGAAGGGTAGCGGCACGCCGGTGACGGGCATCATCCGGGCGTTCATGCCGATGTTGACGACGACCTGGAAGAGCAATTGGGCGGTGATGCCCATCGCGATCAACTGCCCGAAGGAATCGCCCGCCGTCATCACGACTTTGGCGTAGCGCCAGATCAGCATCATGAAGAGCGTGATGAGCGCCAGGCAGCCGAGAAAGCCGAACATCGCCGCCGCGTGCGCGAAGATGAAGTCCGTCGTGCGCACTTTCAGGAAGCCGTAGTCGCTCTGGATGCCGCCGTGGATGCCATTCCCCGCCACGCCACCGCCCGCAATCGAGCGCTGCGCCTGGATGATGTTGTACCCCTCGCCCTGGATATTCGTCGGCGAGTTCGGGTCGAGGAAGGCGTCGAAGCGGCTCTTCTGATAGTCCGGCAAGTGTTCCCAGAGCAGGATCGCGGCGGGCACGGCGGCGACGAGCACCCCGGCGAAGTAGATGAGGCGCGTGCGCGAAATGCCCATCATCGCCACCCAGATCGCGACGAAGACCAATGCCGTGCCGAGGTCCGGCTGCTTGTAGATGAGCAGCGCGGGGATCGCGACGATGCCGAGCGCGATCAGGAAGTTGTACCAGCGCGCCATCTTCTCGCCCCGGCTGCTGATGAACGCGGCAAGCCCGATGATGACGGCGATCTTCGCCGCCTCGGAGGGCTGGAAGAGCGTCAGTTTGAAGTCGAACCAGCGGCGTGCGCCGCCAATCGTCGTGCCGACCGCCAGCACCGCGACGAGCAGGAAGACGCCGCCCGCATAGATGATCGGCGCGACGCCCCGGAAGACCCGATAATCGAGGAGCGAAAAGGCGACCATCAGCCCGATGCCGACGAGGAAGTAGGCGGATTGGCGGATTGGCAGGCTGCCCGGCGTCAAGGCCCCGGCGCCGTTCGCGCTGTAGATCGTCAGGATGCCGAAGGCGGTGAGCGCGAGCGTCACCACGACGATGTACAGATCGAGGTACCGCGTGCGCGCGCGGTCGAAGGTCGTGCTGGCGCTCATCACTGCCACGATGCGGTCATTCCCTTTCCGGCGGCCCGCGATCCCGCAGGCGGTCTAGAGGATCGTGTTCCCGTTGATCTCGATGTGGAAGCGGCAGCCGAGGAACTCGGCCGCCCGCTTCGACTGCAACATGCGCGGCAGGAAGATCTCGAAGTAATCCATCACGGACGAGATCGCCGTGTCAATCGTCAGTTCCAGCGTGATCGTCTTCTCGTCGTCATCCACCCGCAGGAAGGACGAGACGACGGCGTAATTGACCCGGTCGTGCGCGTCGAAGGTGGACGGGTCGGGATTGCGGACGCGCGAGCGATGGACGTCCGATTTGTCCGCGACGATCAGCGCCGCGCAGACCGCATGCACCGGCTCGGCCAGGCCGCCGCCGTCGTCGCCGTGGCTGCCGATCGCGCCCATCACGATCGCGATGTCGTCCATCGGCATGCCGAGCCGCTGCAAAATCGGCATGCTCATCACCGCGCCGCTGTTCGGATGCCCGCGCCGGTTCACGACATTGCCGATGTCGTGCAAGATGCCCGCGATGGCGGCGACTTCCTGCGTGTGCTCGTCGTAACCGAGGATGCGCACGACGTTCCGCGCGATCCGCGCGACGAGCGTCACATGGCGCAGGCCGTGCTCGGTGTACCCGACGACGCCGAGGTTCCGGTTCGCGTGGTCAATCAGTTTCCGCACATCGGCGTCGTGCTCGACCATCTGGTACGTCACCGGCATCGCGGCGGCGGTCGTCTCCGGTGTCGTCTCTTTCGGCGTGGGCGGAACGGCCGCGACGTGCGGCGCGAGCGGTTTTTTCTGTTCGACGCTGATCGTCGTCGCGGTGATCCCCGCCGCCGTCTGCGCCGCAGTCGCCTCGGCGACGGTCGTCTTCTTCTGCGTCTGTGCCATACCCAAAACCCTTTCACCCGATGCGCGATGCGCGCCGCGCATCATGCTTCGTCAAGCATACCACACGCGCCGCCCGCGCCGAGCCGTGATTCTTCCCGATTGGGGGATATACGCGGCGTTTCGCCGCCCTCGCCCCACCGTTCGCACGCCGCGCAACTGCGTCATCCGACACGCGACGGGCGGGCGCGTCACATTGCCAACAACCGCACCGTTTAGTATACAGTGGTCGGCATTTGGGCTTTGGTATACTTCGGGACAAAGAAAATTGGATCATCTGCTGATCGCGGAGGCGACAACTGAGACGACCTTCGGTGCGGGCGAACGGCGATTCCGCGCGCTCGTCGAGAATATCTCGGATGCCATCGCACTCCTCAACCGGCAAGGCAAGATCATCTACAGCGGCCCGTCCACCACGCGTATCCTGGGCTATGACACCGGCGAAAATGCCGGGCGCGACGCCTTCCTGCTCATCCATCCGGACGACCGACCGGCGGCACAGGAACGATTCCGCACGCTCCTGCAATCGCCGGGTGCGTCCGCCCCGATCAAGGATCGCTTGCTCCATCGGGACGGTTCGTGGCGGCATGTGGAGGGGATCGCGACGAACCTCCTCGACGAACCGGGTGTCCGTTCCGTCGTCCTGACCTATCGCGATGTCACCCAGCGCATCGCGGCGGAGGCGGCGCTGCGGGAGAGCGAAGCGCGCTATCGCTCGGTGATCGCCGCGCTCGACGAGGGGATCATCGTGCAGAACCCGGACGGCGCGATCATGGCGGCGAACGAGAGCGCGTGCCGCATCCTCGGCGTGGACCACGCGCGGTTGATCGGGCGGACGCTGCTCGACGCCCGGTGGCGCACCATCCACGAGGACGGCGCGCCCTGCCCGCCCGAGAAGCATCCCGCGACGGTCGCCCTCGCGACCGGCAGGCCGCAAACCCGCGTCGTCCTGGGCATCGAGCGGCCCGACAGGGCGCGCATCTGGCTCTCCGTCAACGCGCGGCCATTGTTCGACGGCGATGCGACCACCCCGTACGCGGCCGTCGCATCGCTCACCGACATCACGGAGCGGAAGCGCACCGAAGCGCAACTCGTGCGGGCCGCGCACTACGACGCGCTCACCGGCCTGCCGAATCGCGACCTCTTCATGGAGCGGCTCGCGCGGGTCTTCGGCAGCGCCAAGCGCGGCGAATCGCACGAATTCGCGCTTCTCTTCCTCGATTTCGACCATTTCAAGGCGGTCAACGACAGCCTCGGCCATGCCATCGGCGATGATCTGCTCGCAGCGATTGCCCGCCGCCTCGAACGCGCGCTGCGCCCGACGGAGAGCGTCGCGCGGCTCGGCGGCGACGAGTTCGCGGTCCTGGCGCGGATACCGGGCGGCCCGGCAGGGGCGACGGCGGTCGCGGCGCGCCTCCATGAAGCGCTCGCGACGCCTTTCCCGGTGCGGGGCCACGACATCGCGATGACGGCGAGCATCGGTGTCGCCCTCAATGGGCCGGCGTACGACAATGCCGACGAAATGCTGCGCGACGCCGATGCCGCGATGTACCGCGCGAAGGGGCAGGGGCGCGGGCGGTGCGCGGTGGCCGACACGGAGATGCGCGGGC
>JAICIL010000294.1 GCA_025924435.1 Chloroflexia bacterium
CTCCCCATGCGAGTGGCCAATCAAGATCGCGACGCGGAGCGCCTACAGTCTGTCTCAAACCCCCTGATGAGAGAGCATCACGGGCATGAGAGATTTATCAGACCGCCAATGGGCGATCCTCCAGCCGCTCCTGCCGCCTCGCAATCGCATCGGTCGCCCGCGTGCCGACCGCCAGGACGTAGCCGCCGCGCTTGTAGAACTCGGGGTGGTTGACGAGGGCGGCGGGGTGCGCGGGGTCCGCCTGTGCCCGCCAGAAGGCGCGGTCGCCCTCCGGGATGTCGGCTGCCTCGGACCCCACCGCCAGGTAGCGCAACATACCGCCGGCCCCCGCCCGCTCGGCGGGGGAGAGCGGGGCCCAGTACTCCTCCGGGAAGAGCTGCTGCCGCACGTCCGTGAGCCCCGCCCGCTCCAGCCACCGCCGCAGCGCGGCGGCCCGGACCACGCCGGGTCCTTCCATCAGGTTCCCGCGCACGCAGGCGTCGTAGAGGCGCTGGTGCACCGCCGGGTCCATCGGCCAGAAGGTGTCGGATAGCCCGTCCGACTCCTTGAAGGCCACCAGCCCGCCGGGGCGCACCACGCGGCGGCACTCCGCCAGCGCCACTAGGATCTCCGCGTCGGTCAGGTATTGCGAGACGTTCGCGCACCACACGGCGTCGAAGGAGCCGTCCGGGAAGGGGAGCGCGGTGACCGACCCCTGCCGGAAGGCCACCGGGCAGGCGAGCGGCGCGGCCGCGACCCGGCGCTCGGCGGTGGCCACATTCTCGGCATCGTAATCGAGCGCGGTCAGCGCGCCGGTGGGGCCGACGAGCGCGGCGAGGGTCGGCAGGAAGGAGCCGGACCCGCAGCCCGCGTCGAGCACCCGCCAGCCGGCCTCCAGCCCCACGGCCTGGGCCATCGCCTCGTAGATCGCGCGGCTGCGCTCGAAATGGAGGTCCAGCCACGCCGCATCGGAGAGCGCGTGCCCGGTCGCCGTGGCGTGCGCCGCCGTCTCCCCGTCTGTGAGCTCCGCCATCGTCCTACTCCCCTCGCTTGTTCATCTAGGTCGCGGGAATAGTATATATCATTGTGGATCGGCCGCCATGAACCTGGCGCTCGCGTAAAGGCGATAAACGGGGTGGGCCCGCCGGCTCGGGTTCACCGCCCCATTTGATGATCCTTGACACACGGGTCAGCCCTTTACGACGCGGCGACCTTTTCTTTCCTGGAGCATTTCCTCCCATTGCGCCGACCATACCTGACAATATCGTCAGTTGTCGCATCTATTTGACTTTTTTGAGACAATTGGGCTATCCTCGCAGTATCCGAGAATAGAAGGAGGTTGCAATGCGACAACGACTCGTGCTGGTATTCGCGCTGCTCATCGGGCAACTGGGCATCGGCATCTTCGCTTTCATCGCCACATCCGGCGGGGATGCGCGCGTCGCTGCGGCGGGGGGCCACAATATTCCGGTCGGCCCCGGCTTCACCGACGTCTCGCCCCATCAACTCGTTCGTACGAGCGCGAATGTCCTCTATGCCGTCGCCCCCACCTGCGACTCCTATCCCACCTGCCCGAGCAATACGTTGCGCGTCTATCGCGCCGATCAGCCCGGCACGCCGATCTCCTTCACCGAACAGGACGCTCCCCACCGCCCCGGTGGCGTCGGCTCCGCCGCCATCGCCATTGATGGGGCCGATACCATCCATGTGCTCTGGAATGACCGCACGGGCAGGGTCAACTATCGGACCTTCTCGACGACCAGCAATCTCTGGAGCGCGACGACCGTCGTCGCCGCCACCAACTGGACGGATTTCGGGCAGGGCGATGAGGGTGTCGCTTTGGCGATAGACAGCAACGGCATGCCCCACGCCGTCTGGTCGGCCAAGGGAGGCGACGCGGCCCTGCACGTCTTCTACGGCAACAAGGGGGGCAGTTGGAGCGCCCAGCAGGTGGACGATCTCCCCCTGAGCGCCAATCGCCGCGCCATGCATCCGACGGTCGCCTTCAAGGCGAACAACGATCTCGTCGTCGCCTGGCTCGACGGCACCTTCAACTACACCCCCGACGGCATCATCCGCCTGCGCACCCGTTCGAGTTTCGGCAATTGGGCGCCGACGGAGACGATCGCCGACCCCGACGGCGCGATGACGACGATTGACAACGGCCCCTCCCTGCTCATCACCCCCGATGGCACGCTCCACCTCACCTTCGTCGCCGCCAACCCGCCCGATCAGATTCGCTACTGGTACAACAGCGGCGGTGGCTGGCTGGGCGACCAGCAGCCGCCCGCCCAAGTTACCCACGATCCGTCGCTCGGCCCCGATGGCAATGGCGGGGTGTCCATCTACGGGCACGGCACACCGGCGCCGACCTATCAGGATCACGGCGACAACCTGTACTCGTTCCATAAAGCGGCCGGGGGAACATGGGAGCCGTGGACGCTCTACGCCACCGGTTCCTTCGACTCCTCCATCTCCACCCGCTGGGCGCAGTTCTTCCAGTCGTTCCCGCAGACCCTCGACCTCGCGTACTGGGCGGACGCCTACCCCAACAGCCTCTTCATCGGCACGGATGCAGCGGGCGGAGGCATTTCTCCACCGACACCCACCCCATCCGCGACGGCGACGCCCATCCCGACAGCGACCTCCCCTCCCGCGCCGACGGCGACGCCCCTTCCCGCCGCGACTGCCACGCCCGCGCCGACGGCAACATCCACTCCCCCACCGACGGCGACCCCACCCACCGGCCCGTTCACGACGGGCACGGATGCGAGCGGCCACCACTACGGCTTCTATTCCCTGGCGGCCCCCTCGACGATAACCGGCGTCACGATCACCTTCACGCCGGGGACGGCGAACGCGCTGATCCAGTGCGACGTGGCCGCGCCGGACCCGCGTCACGGGGTGGGGGACGCCAATGACCCGTCCGAGTGGCAACCGATCGGCGCTTCCTGCACGACGCAATGGGTGCGCGTGGACGTGGGAGCCGCCCCCCCACCGACCGCGATGAGCGTCGGCGCCACGGCGGCATCCGCAAGCCCGACACCGACCGCGACACCCGTGCCGGCACCCGCCACGCCGACGCCCGCACCCCCAACCGCCACGCCGACCGCTATCCCCTCCGCGACACCCGCGCCGACATCCACGCCGTCTCCGACGGCGACCGCCGCGCCGACATTCGCGCCGACGGCGACGAATGCGCCCACCGCCACGCCCGCCCCGACAGCGACGAACACACCGGCGTCCGACGCCGCCCCGCTCATCGGGAGCAGCGCGATCGGCGATCAGCAGGATTTCGTCATCCCCGGCACGGCGAACGCGTTCCAGGTTCGCGCCACGGCCACCGGCACGATCGCCACGCTGGCCGTCTACCTCGACCGCACCAGCACGGCGACGACCGTGCTGCTCGGCGTCTATAGCGATCGCAGCGGCAATCCGGACGCGCTACTGACGCAGGGAACGATCGCGGCGCCGGTCAACGGGGCATGGAACCGGGTCGCGGTGCCCGCGGTGGGCGTGACGGCGGGGAGCGCCTACTGGCTCGTCGTGCTCGCGCCGAACGGCGGCGGGACAATTCAGTTCTGGGAAACGGCGAATGGCGGCGCGGCAATTGTGAGCGCACAGACGACGCTGACGGGGATGCCGAGTGGGTGGCAGAGCGGGGAGCGATATTCCGGCAGCCCGATCTCGGCGTATGGCGCGCCCGGATAACGGGCGGTGGGCAGTTACTGGGAAACATGTCCGTACCCCGCCGTGCTGTGTCGGAGTGAGATAGTTGGTGATAATCGGCGCCCGCGCCGAGTGCCGTTCCCACCGCGATCCCAACGCCGCGCTGTTGCCGCTCATGTGCGTGGTAAAGATGCGGGAGAGTAGGAGATAGCCGGTCGCGTCCCATCGTGCCGCCGACCCACGCCAGGACGATCGCGAGGCGCGCACCCCGCCGCGACGACTGATCGGCGTGTCTGTCTCCATTCGCCACAGATACCCCCGCTCGACTCGGCGACGGCGTCTGTCGCGTACATCCGCTCACGCAATCCATTATCGCGCTGTGTCCGTGCGACCTTGGCGATTTTGCGCGGCAGCCTCGCATATTCCGCGCCAGTGCTTCACAGCGAACCTCGCACCCCGCAACCTGAACGCGCCAGCATCGCGAGATTATCAAATAAATTATTGACTTTCTTTCTTATCTATGATATAGTCGCTCCATCGCTCATCGTCGAGCGACTCTGAATGGCCGAGCGGTCGCGGCGCAGATGGAAGCCGAGGGTATCCGCAGAATCAGCCGCCAGCACTTGTGCCGACGGCGATGCACGCCGATCTCGACGCTCGTTTGATCGCTTGATTCGAGGTCCGCCACACCGCGAGCGGGATCCCGAAGAGAACTGAGAAGTAACGCGATGCCGCACTCCACCTATCTCCTCATCGGGGGCAGGATAGCCGCCGACGCCGCTCGGCGGCTGATCGCGGAACTCGGCCCCTGGCGGCCCGCAGACCTGCACGGCCGACTGCCGGAATAGGAGCACCCCGATGCGCGCCGAGGACATCATGGCCCGCTCCCTCCTGAGCATTCGGCGCGACGCCTCCTGGTTCGAGGCGCTGCAACTGCTCCTCGGTAGCGGCTGCAACGCCGCGCCGGTCGTGGACGAGGGGCGGCACCTCGTCGGCATCATCACCCAGGCCGATCTCGCCACCCGCATCACGGAGCACGAGCGGCTCGAACTGCACACCGTGCTCGATGGCATCCTGCACGTCCGGCCGCCCCACACGCTCCTGCGCTGGCACACGGCGCCGCACTGGGAGCATCCCTCGACCGTGGAGATGATCATGACCGCATCGGTCGTGACGGCCTATGCCGAGGTGTCGGTCACGGAGGTGGCGCGGCGGCTGCGCGATCACGGGGTCGCGCAGGTGCCGATCATTGATCGGCAGGGCGTGCTCCTCGGGATGGTCGCACGGCAAGAGATCGTCGCGGCGGTCGCGGCGGGCGGGGTCGCGCTCGTGCCTCCGATGGAGGAGGCGTTCGCCGCGTGGGCGAACACATGAAGTCGCGACGATACCTATCGATTGCCGCCCCGTTCCGAAAGGAGCGCTTCGTGCCATCGCCGCTCCGGTTGATCTTCTTCGTCTCGTCCGCTCTCCGGGCGGCGGGCAATCATTCTCGCGCGCCGCCCATGCAGACCTTCCGGCGTCGCTGCCGGTTCATCCATGGCGCCTCGTTCGAGACGGCGGAACGTGTTGAGTTGGGCCACCCCCAGCCACGGAGGGTATGTGCATGAGATCGAAAACGACGAGATTGGCGCTCGCGGCGAGTTTGCTCGCGGCGATTGTCTGGTTGACAACCTTCACGGCGGACGTCGCGGCCGCCGCCCCGGCGCTCACCGGCCCCGCCACCGCCAAACAGGTCGCCTTCCAGGACGCGATGCGCAAGCTCTGGGAGGACCACATCACCTGGACCCGCCTGTTCATCGTGGACTTCGCGGCGTCCTCGCCCGAGACCGACGCGACGACACAGCGCCTCCTACAGAATCAGGTGGACATCGGCGACGCCATCAAGCCGTACTACGGCGCCTCGGCGGGCAACAAACTGACGGAGCTCCTCAAGCAGCACATCCTCGGCGCCGCCGACCTGCTCGCCGCCGCCAAAGCGGGCGACAGCGCGAAGGTGCAGGCGGCCAGCCA
>JAICIL010000295.1 GCA_025924435.1 Chloroflexia bacterium
CAGCGTGTCGCGCGGCTGGAGCACGGCGAGCCAGCGTTCGGGAATTGCCCCGACGCCCTCGCGCGCGCCGGCAAGCGCGCCCGTCACCGCGCCGCTGGTGTCGGCGTCGTCCCCGAAGTTCACCGCCGCGATGACCGCCTCCTCGAAGGTCGCGTGGTGCGTCAGCGACCAGAGCGCCGTCTGCATCGTATGGAGCGCGTAGCCCGTGCTGCGGACTTCCGCGTCGCCGATGTAGGGGATGGCGCGCACCGCCTGCGCGACCGCCCGCTCCTCGATCACGGCGGCGACGCGCTCCAGGAAGTCGGGGCGCTGGCCGTTCAGCAGCAGTTCGCGCAATGCGACGTTGACCGCGACCGCCGCCCACTGCGCCAGCGGGTCGGCGTGCGTGATCGCGGACGAGAGCCGGGTATCGGCGATCAGGTGGTCGAGGTCGCGATGGCGAAAGAGGCCGACGGGCGCGCAACGCATCACGCCCGCGTTGCCGATCCCCTGCCCGCCCGCCTCCCGATAGGTGCGCTCGCCCGCCTCCTGCCACGAGAAACCCCGGTCGAGGTACATCAAGGCGCGGCGCGTCGTCGTGCCGATGTCCTTCGGGTCCGAGTGCAGCCAGGCCACGAAGCGGCGCGCGATGTCGTCGCCGTCCACCGCGCCCGTTGCGATGATGCTCTCCGCGATGCAGGTCGCCATCTGCGTGTCGTCCGTCACCTCGCCGGGCGCGAGGCGCAGCCAGCCCCCGCCGATGATGTCGCGCAGTTGGCCGTATCGCGCCCGAATCTCATCGCGCGAGAGGAATTCCAGCGTCGCGCCGAGCGCGTCCCCGCACGCGAGGCCGAGGATGCACCCCGCGAACTGCTCCTCCGAAACGGTCTGCTGGCTCATGGGGCCTCCCGAAGACGAAGGGAAAAGGACTGAGGACTGAGAACTGATGGCGCACGGCTATGCATCCCTACCTGATCTCTCTGCCGCCCGCTGTCCGCTCACGTTGACACTGCCGAATGGCTACGGCATCATGCACGTACCGGACTACGGCCTGTAGTATACGGTGTTTCCGCCCCGACGCGGGCCATGAACACGCCGCGAGTCGGTCCGTGAGGAATCGGGGCGCAAGCGGAGCGATACGCGCACAGACGCGCGAGTGGGAAGGACGAGAGGGGACGGAGCATGGTGACACAGCCGCCGGGGACGCCGGACGACCGCGCCGACGGTGAGACGCAGGTGGCGGGCGACACGCCGACGGCGCCGGAGGCGCTGCTCGGCAATAAATATCGCGTCGAGCGGGTGATCGGCGAGGGCGCGTTCGGGCGGGTCTATCTCGCGACGGACACGCGCCTGCGCCGCCCCGTCGCCGTCAAGGAACTGCTTGCGACGCGCAACGCGACCGATCCGGCACTCTTCCAGCGCTACCTCGACCGCTTCGGGCGCGAGGCGCGGGCGGGCGGCGCGATCACGCATCCGAACGTCGTCACCGTCTACGAGTTGGAAATCGACCGCGACCAGAACACCTACCTGGTGATGGAGTATGTGGACGGCATGAATCTGGCCGCGCTGCTCAGCCAGGTCGGCGGCCTGCCGGTCGAGCGCGTCATCGCCATCGCCCTCGATGTCGCGCGCGGCCTCGAAGTTGTCCATGAGGCGGATGTCGTCCATCGCGATCTCAAACCCGCGAATATCATGATCTCGCGGCGCGGCGGCGCGAAAGTGGGCGACTTCGGCATCGCGCAGGTCGGCACGGAGAGCCAGCGCACGCAGGTCGTGGTCGGCCATCCCGGCACGCCGCTCTACATGAGCCCGGAGCAGGCGGGCGGCTTCGGCTACATTGACGGCCGCTCCGACCTCTACAGCCTCGGCCTCGTCCTCTACGAGATGCTCACCGGCGAGCCGTACGCGCGCCGCCGCGTGCCGCTCGCCCAGGCGCGGCCCGAGACGCCGCCCGCGCTCGTCGCCATCGTCGAGAGACTGATCCAGAAAGACCCCGATCAGCGCTACCAGAGCGCGACGGACCTGATTGCCGACCTCTCCAAACTCTCGCTCGCGCCCCAGCGCCCGGCGGGGACGGACGCCTACGCCCTGCCGGGCGCGGCGCCGGGAGTCTATCCGCCCGGCCCGCCCTCCCAACCGGGCGGCTATCCCGGCCCGGTCGGCGGCGTGCCGAGCGCGTACGGCGGGCCGGCGTCGCAGCCGCCGGTCGCCCCCGGCACCTACGGCACGCCGCCCCCCCCCTACCCGGCCGGCCCGCAGGGGCAGACGGGCACGCCGTATCAGCAACCGACCGGGCAATTACCCCAATCGCCATACGGCACGCAGCCGCATTCCTATAGCCAGCCGCCGCCAACCGCGCCGCGAAAGCGGGGCGGCATCCCGCCGCTGGCCATCGTCGGCATCGTCGCGGCGGTCCTCGTCCTCGTCATCGGCGGCATCGCGCTCGCGGCGACGCGCGGCGGCGGGACGACCGCGACCGCGACGGCGCCGGCCGGGACATCGGTTGCGAACGCGGGCGCGACGGCGGTAAACGCGGTCGGCGGCACCCCCACCGCGAGCATCACGACGCCCGCCCCGACCGCCCCGCTCGCCGCACCATCCGCAACACCCGCCGGTAGCGGCGGCACGGCGACGCCCGCCGGGACGGCGGCACGCACGCCGAGCGCGAGCGCCCCGAGACCGACGACAGGCGGGACGACGCCGTTCCCGACCGCCTCGAATCAGGTGAAACTAGCGGTGGGCAAGCCTTTCCCCACGGCGGCCGGGCCGAATGTCTACGTGGACGATCAGGATCGCTACACCCTGCAATACCCGAATGAGTGGACCCAATCGCCGGGCGACGCGGACACCGATGTGCAGTTCGACTTCCAAGGCTCGACGATCGGCGGCGTCACGACCTCCGATCTCAATGGCGACAAGAAGCCGACCGCGCAGGAACTCGCCGATCAGGTCTACACCACCTTCTCCAAGCAACTGACGAACTTCAAACTGACCGAGGCGACGCAGGTGAAGGTGGCGGGCCAGGATGGCGTGCGGATGCTCTACACCTTCACGGACAAGAACAATACTGTGACGCTCGGCGGCTATCTCGTCACCTTCTCGACGGACCAGACCGTCGTCCTCTTCAGTTGCTACGCCTCGCAAGACTCCTTCAACAGCCGCGTCCCGACCTTCGACAGCGTCGCCGCTTCATTCACGGGCGGCGTCGCGCTCGACAACACGTACACGGACCCGCAGGGCCGCTTCACCTTCGACTACCCGAAGGCGTGGTCGGAGAAGAAGCCGAACTCGACCGCCGTCGCCGCCCTCGTCGCGCCCGCGGAGGGGACGCCGAGTTTCAACATCGTCACCGCCGCCACATCGAGCTCGCTCCAGCAATACTACGATGCGAATGTGAAGACGATCGCCGACCCCTCGTCCGGCTTCAAGTCGTACAAGAAGGTCAGCGAGAGCGACACGACGATCGCCGGTGAACCCGCGAAATTGCAGGTTTACACGGCGGATCTCAACAGCAACGGCACGATCTTCGAGTTGCACCAGTGGTTCATCGTCGCCGACGGCAAGGGATACGTCCTCACCTATTCCGTCCTCGCGGACAAGGCGAAGGACTTCGCCGGCTACGGCCCGATCATCGCGAACTCGTTCACACTCACGTAGCGAGTAATCGGTAGACGGTTGACAGTTGACAGAAAATCGGCCTTCTTGCGGTTTCTGCCATTGCATCTTGCGGGGAGCAGCCCTCTCTGTGGCAGAATAGATGCGATGGCAGGTGCGCGGTAGATACGGCAGCAGCGATCAATGAACGGCCCACTGACTACTGGCTACTGGCTACTGGCTACTGGATGTGCCCATGGATGACACGCTCTGGTTCAAGGACGCGATCTTCTACGAGGTGCCCGTCCGCTCGTTTTACGATAGTTCGAACGACGGCAGCGGCGATTTCGCCGGGCTGACCGAGAAATTGCCGTATATCCGCAATCTCGGCGTGGATTGCATCTGGCTCCTGCCGTTTTACCCTTCGCCACTCCGGGACGACGGCTACGACATCGCCGATTTCTACGACATCCACCCCGATTACGGCACGCTGGACGACTTCAAAGCCTTCCTCGACCGCGCGCACGACCTCGGCCTGCGCGTGATCGCCGACATGGTCCTCAATCACACCTCCGATCAGCACCAGTGGTTCCAGGAGGCGCGCCGCTCGCCCGATTCGCCGTACCGCGACTACTACGTCTGGAGCGACGACCCAACCCTCTACAAGGACGCGCGGATCATCTTCACGGACACCGAGATCTCCAACTGGACGTTCGATCCGGTCGCCGGGCAATACTACTGGCACCGCTTCTTCAGCAACCAGCCGGACCTGAACTACGAGAATCCCGCCGTCCAGCAGGCGATGCTCGACGTGATCGCCTACTGGCTCGGTTTCGGCCTCGACGGGTTCCGCTGCGACGCGGTGCCCTACCTCTACGAGCGCGACGGGACGAACTGCGAGAACCTGCCGGAGACGCACACCTACCTGAAGCAGGTGCGCCGCTACGTGGACGAGCACTTCCCCGGCAAAATCCTCCTCGCGGAAGCCAACCAGTGGCCCGCCGATGTGATCGCCTACTTCGGCAACGGCGACGAGTTCCACATGGCCTTCCACTTCCCGATCATGCCGCGCATCTTCATGGCGATCCGCCGCGAGGAGCGGATGCCGATTGTCGAGATCATGCAGCAGACGCCGGACATCCCCGAACTCTGCCAGTGGGGGATGTTCCTGCGCAACCATGACGAACTGACGCTGGAGATGGTGACGGACGCGGAGCGGGACTACATGTACTACGAGTACGCGAAGGACCCGCGGATGAAGATCAATATCGGCATCCGCCGCCGCCTCGCACCGCTCGCCGAGAATGGCCGCCGCCAGATCGAACTGCTCAACAGCATCCTCCTCTCGATGCCCGGCAGCCCGATCCTCTATTACGGCGACGAGATCGGCATGGGCGACAACTACTACCTCGGCGACCGCAACGGCGTCCGCACGCCGATGCAGTGGTCCAGCGACCGCAATGCGGGCTTCTCTCGTGCGGACCCGGCACGCCTCTACAGCCCGGTGATCATGGACCCTGTCTATGGTTACCAATCCATCAACGTGGAGGCGCAGGAGCGCACGCCAACCTCGCTGCTGAACTGGATCAAGCGGCTGATCCGCGTGCGGAAGAAGTATCCGGCGTTCGGGCGCGGCTCGCTCGAAGTCCTCGGCGGCGGCAACCCGAAAGTGCTGACCTACATCCGCCAGTACGAGGGGCAGACGCTGCTCGTCGTGCTCAATCTCTCCCGCTTCGTCCAGTGCGCCGAGGTGGATCTCGGCCGGTTCGTCGGCATGCAGCCGGTGGAGCTGATCGGCGAGACGCGCTTCCCCGCCATCAATGAGCGGCCGTATTTCTTCACCCTCGGCCCGCACTCCTTCTACTGGTTCCGGTTGGAGAGTAGCGGCTAGCCGTTTCGGCGACGGCACATCCGCCCGCCTCCTCTCGCGAGCCCGCATGCGGGGCACGATAGTGTCCGCGGTGCGAGGATGTTCCCGTGGGGTTGGGGAAGGATGAAGGAGGGATCGATGCGCGCACGTCATCCGACTCCCTCACCGTGAAC
>JAICIL010000296.1 GCA_025924435.1 Chloroflexia bacterium
GACCACCTCCCGGACGTGATCGTCCACGGCCTGCTCGTCCAGCGCGTCGACCACGGCGACCTCCGCCGACCTACCGGCGGCCGTGATCTCCTTCGCCACTGCGTCGAGCTTTTCCCGCGTGCGCCCCACGAGGAAGACCCTCGCCCCCTCGCGGGCGAAGGCGCGCGCCACGCCGCCCCCGATTCCACCGCCACCGCCGTAGATAATCGCCGTCTTGCCTGCCAAAAGACCCGTCATGTCCTGCCTCCTTTGTCGTGGTCCCCGATGTTCTGTGGGTATAACGTCGATCCCCACAGAAACTCATCGGTGATGCGATGAGGAGACTTGGGCGGTTGGCTACCGTGCCCCGAGCCGGGCGAACCGCTCGGCGGCGGCGGCGAGGGTCTCGGGCTTCTTGGCGAAGCAGAAGCGGATGAGCGGCGCGGCGCGGCTCGCGTCCGCGTAGAAGACGGAGGGCGGGATGCCGACGACGCCCGCCGTCTCGATCAGGTGGAAGCAGGCGGCCACGTCGTCCGGCTTGCCGAATCCGCCGACATCCGCGAGCAGGAAGAAGGTGCCGCCCGCCGCAAGGGTCGGCAGCCCGGCGCCTTCGAGCATCGCGCGCATCATGTCCCGCCGGGCGGTGTAGTCGCGCTTCAGTTGCGCGTAGTAGCCGCGCGCCTCGGCCTCCTGAAAGGCGGTCGCCATCGCCTCCTGGAAGGGTGTCGCGGTGGCGAAGACGCTGAATTGATGGACGGTGCGCAGGGCGGCGTTGAGGTGCGCCGGGCCGATGGCGTAGCCGATCTTCCAGCCCGTCATGCTGAAGGTCTTGCCGGTGCTGTTGAGGATCAGCGTGCGCTCCCACATGCCGGGGAGGGTCGCCAGCGGCACATGCACGGCGTCGTCGAAAATGATGCGGTCGTAGACCTCGTCGGTGATCGCGATCACATCGTGCCGCTGGCAGAGCGCGGCGATTTGCGCCAAGTCATCCCGCGTGAAGACCTTGCCGGTCGGGTTGTGCGGCGTGTTGAGGATGAGGACTTTCGTCTTCTCGGTGAAGGCGGCGGCGAGGGCGTCCGGGTCGAACGACCAGTCCGGCGGCCGGAGCGTCACGTAGCGCGGCACGCCGCCGGCGTAGGCGATGTCGCCCACGTAGGCGTCGTAGAATGGCTCGAAGAGGATCACCTCGTCGCCGGGGTCCACGAGGGCGAGCAGCGCGGCGAGCATCCCCTCCGTCGCGCCCGTCGTGACGGTGATTTCGCCGTCGGGGTCAATCTCCCGGCCGTACAGCGCGCCCCACGTCGCGGCGATGGCATTGCGCAGGCGCGGGACGCCATGGCTGGGCGCGTACTGATTGTGGTCGGCGAAGATCGCCGCCGCCGCCGCTTCCTTGACGAAATCCGGCCCGGCGAAATCCGGGAACCCCTGCCCGAGATTGACCGCCCGATGCTTGATCGCCAGCCGCGTCATCTCGGTGAAAATCGAAGTCCCGAACCCGCCAATCCGCGCCGCCCCAACCTCTCGCATCTCAACCCCCCATGAAACTGGACAAACCGAGTGAACCGCAAAGGCGCAAAGAGCGCAAAGGACGCAAAGAAGAGAAAGAATATTTAGCGAAGAGCGGGCGAGAGCGCGATTCTTCGTACTCCATCTTTGAGCGTCGCCACATTGAAGTTGATGAGAAGACCGAGCGTACATCCGGTGATGCGAAGATAGAGAGCAGTTGCGCGGTATGGACCGGCGCGAGCGCGTCAACCGCTTTCAACTCGATGATGAGCGATTCATCAACGACAATATCAACGCGCCCGGTGCCGATCTCACGGCTTTTATAGCAAATCGCGACTTCGCGTTGCCGCGCGAATGGAATGTCGCGCTTGTACAACTCCATGCAGAGCGCCTCTTCGTATACAGATTCGAGGAAGCCGGGGCCGAGCGCGCGATGCACATCAATTGCCGCCCCGATCACCTCCCGCGACCGGGCATTTGCCCGATTCGATATATTCACATTTCTTATTACTCCCATCTCTCTCCCATTTTCCCGCCTCTCTTTCCTTTGCGTCCTTTGCGTCCTTTGCGCTCTTTGCGCCTTTGCGGTTCATTCGGTTTCAGTCCCGATGCTCGACTCGGTGGGGAGGTCGGTGCGCGGGCCCCATTCGTTCCACGAGCCGTCGTAGTTGGCCCAGTCGTGGTGGCCGGTGCGGTGCATGGCGAAGAGGACACCCGTCGCGCTCACGCCGCCGCCGCAATAGGCGACGGCGGGCCGACCCTCCGCGACACCGGCATCGCGGAGGATGGCGGCGAGTTCCGCGTCGCTCTTCCACATCCCCGTCGCCGGATCAACGAGCGATGTGGCGGGGACGTTGATCGCGCCGGGGATGTGGCCCGCCCGGCCGCTCCGCACGACCGCGCCCGCGTATTGCTCCGGCGCGCGGGCGTCAATCAGTTGGGCGGAGCGTGCGCCGCTGATCGCCGCCACCTCATCCACCGTCTTGCGCATCGCCCGCCGGGTGCGCGGCGTGAAGGTCGCGGGCGCGACGGTTGTCGGCTCGCTCGTCGTCGGCATGCCAGCAGCGATCCATGCCTTCCAACCGCCGTTCAGGACGGAGACGCGGTCATGGCCGTAGTAGCGCAAATCCCACCAGACGCGCGTGGCGATCGTGCCACCGGTGTGGTCGTAGACGACGACGTGCGTCGCGTCGCCGATGCCCGCGCGCCCCGCCCACGCCGCGAACCGCGCCGGCGGCGCGATCTGCACGGGCACCGGATCGTCCGGATCGGTGATGTCGCTCGTCCAGTCCACGGAGACCGCGCCGGGGATGTGCGACGCGTCGTATTCCTCCTTCGCGCCCGCGTAGGTGACGACCATCTTCCCCTTGCCGTCGTCGAGGTGATGGACGTAGCCGCGCGCGTCGAGAATGCGAATATCCGGGTCGTTCAGGTGGTCGCGCAACCATTCGGCACTGACGAGCGAATCCACCGCTGCTTTGTTTGCCATGTCGTGTCTCCTCCCGCGAATAACCATTGTGCATCGAGGCGCATCATACCGCGCCGCGCGGGGAGTGGTCAGCAGCCGACGCATTCGTGCCGTGAAGCGCGTCTGTGACGGTGCTTCAAGCGACTGATTTCCGGCTACTTGTTCTAGAATGCACCTACTTGTGGAAACGCTAGGCGCGTGATACACTCACGCGCAATCGTTCGTGAAAAACTCAGATTGAGGGGTCGGGGTTCTCGGCGCTTCGTACGGAATGCATCCGGGGTGACGCCGATACGCCGGCGTTGCGCATCATACGGCATCCACGAGAGGTGGCCGCAAAGGTCGTCACCGCTCGATGTGGATATTGGATGCGGGGACCATGGAGGCGATGGCTCGAGCGGAGCCTCGCTATTGGCTGATATCTGCGTAATGCAGGGGGGAGAAGGCCAGCATGGATGCGAATGAACCGATCGCCCAGCGTGCGGAATTGCGCGACCCGGAGATGCTCGCGCGATTGGAGCGCAACCTGCGCATGGCGGGCATGCCGCGCCGCCACTTCCTCGCGATGGCGAGTGCCGTGGCCGGAGCCGCCGCGCTCGCCGCCTGCGGCGGGAGCGCCAGCCCCACCGCGACGACCGCCCCGACGAAGGCCGCCGCGAGCGCCGCCGCGCCGCCGACCGCCGCACCCGCCGCTGCCGCAACAACCGCGCCGGCCGCTGCCGCCGCGACACAGCCCGCCGCCTCGGCTGCTGCTCCCGCTCCCGCCGCGACCGCGTCGGTCGCGTCCGCCGTGGCACCCGCCAGTACGGCCGCACCGGCCGCCGCGACCGGGCCGGAGAGCAAGAAAGTTTTCGTTGACGGGACGATCCTCCCGAACGAACCGGCGCACAATGACTACAACGGCGACACCTACGCGCAGGGCGTGGCGATGATCCATGCGGGCCTGCTCCGCTACGATCAGGATTTCAACATCCTGCCCGACCTCGCGGAGTCGTTCTCCAACGCCGGCCCGGTCTACACTTTCAAGATGCGCAAGGGCGCGGTCTGGAGCGACGGGATGCCCGTCACGGCGCAGCAGTGGGTCTACTCGATCCGCCGCAGCATTGACCCGCGCACCGGCAACGGCTACGCCTCGTTCTGGGACAGCGTGATCAAGGGCGCGGCCGAGTTCTCCTCCGCCGACGCCAAAGCGCCCGCCGACCAATTGGACAAACTCGGTCAGGCCGTCGGGGTGCGCGCCGTGGACGACAGCACCTTCGAGGTGACGGGCGACGCGTTCTACGGGCTGATCCCGAACCAATTCGCCTTCCTCGCCGCCGCGCCCGCCCGCGAGGACCTCGTCAAGAAGTACGATCCGGCGAAGGGGATCGCCTCCACCGCGTGGACGGACCCGAACAAGGTCGGCGGCCCCGTCGTGAGCAATGGCCCGTGGATCATGACCACATGGAAGCACGAGTCGCTCATCACCCTCGTGCGCAACGACAAGTACTGGAACGCCAAGAGTATCCGCCAGAAGTACGTCAACACGCCGATCATCCCGGACATCGTCAAGAGCACGCTCTCGTTCGAGAACGGCGACGTTGATATTCAGGTCCTCCCCTCGACCGAGGTGGACCGCTTCAAGAACGACGCCAAGTTGAAGTCGCAGACCTTCCCGTACCTCTATCCGGGCACGCGCTTCCTCGTGCCGGACACCGGGCACCCGCCCTTCGACAAACTCGAAGTGCGCAAGGCGACGCTGCTCTCGATTGACAAGGACCGCCTTGTCAACCAGGTCGGCAAGAAGGTGCACACGCTCGCCTACGCGATGACCGCGCCCGGTGTCTTCGGCTACTTCGACGACGACGACAACAAACTGAAGAACCTGCAGAAGTTCGATCCGCAAGCGGCGATGGCGGCATTGAAAGGGACGACGTTCGAGGGCGGCAAGAACTGGCCGAAGATCACCCTCTCCTACAACTCCTCCGACCTCGACATCCCGGTGGGCTATGCGGACGAGATCGCGCGCCAACTCAAGCAGAATCTGAATATGGACGTGCAGATCGAGCCGCTGGAGACGAAGGTCTGGAACGCGCGCCGCTTCGCGCTCGACTTGCAGTTCCTCTTGTATCGGTGGTACCAGGACTACCCGGACCCCCACAACGAGTATTACCAGACTTTCAGCATCCACAACGTCGGCAACGGCGCGCGCCAGAGCTGGAAAGACGATGAATTCGACGCCCTGACGAAGAAGGCGGCGGCGGAGACGGACAAGCAGAAGCGGCTCGACCTCTACTACCAGGCGGAGACGCGCATCCAGACGCAGTTCGCGTACATGCCGATCCACTGGCGGACGGATTACTACGCGATCAAGCCGTACGTGCAGGGCATCCCGAAGAACAAGCAGGGGAACGTCGTCCCGAACACGAATATCTTCATCCGTGCCTGGGATACCGTCTTCGTCGCCGACGACAGCCCGCACGACCCGCCGAAGTAAAGAACCTCACCCCCCGGCCCCCTCTCCATCGCGATGGAGAGGGGGAGCGAGCCTCTATGAGATCGGAGCGTTTGGCGGAACACCGAATATTCGCAATGAGTCGCCCCTCTCCATTGCGATGGAGAGGGGGCC
>JAICIL010000297.1 GCA_025924435.1 Chloroflexia bacterium
AAGCTCGGCTGGCCGCCAATGCGCACCGACGCGTTCGGCAGTGTGCCGGACTGGCAGACTGAGTACTTCCAGGCTGTGCAAGAGGCGATGAAGCACGTCGACGCCCGGCCAAATGTGCCGTACTGGGACGATGCCAGCCGGGCGATGAACGACGCGTTCCGGGACATCGTGCAGCAGAAGCAGCCGGCGAAGGAGACGCTCGACAAGTACGCGGCGGCGATCCAGCGGGCGAAGCAGGCGAACGGCGGCTGACGACGTAGGGCCTCACCCCCAGCCCCCTCTCCATTGCGATGGAGAGGGGGAGCAACCTCGAACAGGCTACGATCATTGGGAGATGCCACGGCATTTCACATGAGTCACCCCTCTCCATCGCAATGGAGAGGGGCCGGGGGTGAGGTTCCCCGGCCATGCGGAGGAGGGCAATGACCGAGGCCCGATCCGCCCCGGTCGCCGGCCTCGCGCGGGCGGAGCGGCGGGCGACCGTGCGCGGCGAGGGGTATCTGCGGGGGGCGTGGCGGCGGCTCCGGCGGGATCGCTTCTCGATGGCGGCGCTCGCCCTCTTCGCGCTCATCTGCCTCATCTCCCTCGCCGCGCCGCTGATTTCCACGCACATTTTGCACGCCGATCCGAACCGGGGGCGGCTGACGCAGAAATTCCAGCATCCGAGCGGCGCGCATTGGCTCGGCACGGACGATTTCGGGCGGGATGTCGCGGCGCGGCTCCTCCACGCCGGGCGCGTCTCGCTCGCCATCGGCTTCGGCGCGACGGCCATCTCGCTCACGATCGGCGTCTCGCTCGGCCTCTTCGCCGCCTACTACGGGCGCTGGGTGGACGACGCGATCAACGCCGCCATCCAGGTGCTGAACAACATCCCCGGCCTCTTCCTCTTCATCATGATCTCCGTCCTCTTCCACCCCGGCGTGCGGGGGCTGACGGCGATCTTCGGCGTGCTCGGCTGGACGGGGATCGCGCGGTATGTCCGCTTCCGCGTCCTGACGGAGCGGAACCGCGAGTATGTGGACGCCGCCGCCGCCATCGGCGTCCATCCGCTGCGCATCATCTTCCGGCACATCCTGCCGAATGTCAGTTCGATCATCCTCGTGCTCGCCGGGACGGAGATTTTCGGCGTGATTCTTGCGGAGGCGGGCATCAGTTATCTCGGCTTCGGCGTGCAGATCCCGACCGCGAGTTGGGGCAACATGCTCAGTAAGTCGTTCGACTACTTCGATCAGGCGCCCTGGCTCGTCGTCGCGCCGGGCGTGATGGTGGTGCTCACCGTCACCTGCCTCTACCAACTGACCGACGGACTGCGCGACGCGCTCGATCCGCGATTGAAGCAGTAGGAAGTTCGGAGTTCGAGGTTCGAAGTGCGAAGTGCGAAGTGCGAAGTGCGAAGTGAAGCCGAAATTCTCTCCGAACCCCGGACCCCGAACTTCTTCACACGAAAATTGACGCTGCATGAACGGACTGGTAGGATTTCACATTGTGAAAATGCACATTCCGGGGGACATATGAACGCGGGGATGCAACGGCAACGCGCATCCGGCAGGAGGTGAGCGGGCGAACTGTGGGCAATGGTACAGCGGCGATGCCGGAGAACGTTCTGACGAGGAGGAATGCGAACCGTGGATGAGCAAGCGAAACGCCTGAGCCGTCGTCATTTCCTCAGCGGGGCTGCCGTCGCGGCGGGGACCGCCATCCTCGCCGCCTGCGGCGGGGGCAGCACGGCCACCGACACGCCGAAGCCCGCGAGCGCCGCCAGCGGGGCAACGACCGCCGCATCGAGCGCCGCGAGCGCGCCCAGCGCCACAACAGCGGTCGGTTCCGCGACGAGCGCGACCCGCGCCCCCGCCGCATCGAGCGCGGCGAGCGGGACGAGCGCGCCCACGTCCGCCGCGTCGTCGGCAGCGGCCCCCGGCGCGACGGCGACCGGCGGCAAGACGGTCGCCTCGCAACTCGACACGGCGGGGATCAAGAAGGGCGGCCACCTGACGGAGGCGTTCACGAGCGACATCCAGACCTTCAACCCCGTCCTCAGCCACGACACGACCTCGAACGCCGTTATCAACCTCTTGTTCAGCCAACTCGTCTACACCGACCCGGACACGCTGGACGCCGCGCCCGATCTGGCGACGAAATGGGACATCGCGCCGGACAACAAGACCTACACCTTCACCCTGAAGCAGGGCGTCACGTTCCACGACGGCCAGCCGCTCACCGCCGACGATGTGAAGTTCACCTACGATCTCCTGATGGACTCCAAGTCCGGCACGACGCGCGCCACCTCCCTCAATGACCATATCGCCTCGGTGACGGTGAAGGGCCCGCAGACGGTCGTCTTCGCCCTCAAGGATGTGATCGCGCCCTTCCTCAACAACGACGCGACGTACGGCATTGTGCCGAAGCACATCCTCGGCAGCGCCAAGTTGGAGGAGATCCCGACGCACCCGTTCTCGACGAGCAAGCCGGTCGGCTCCGGCCCCTTCATGCTCGCGGAGTACAAGCAGGGCGATCACGTCACGCTCGCCGGTTACCCGAAGTATCACCGGGGCGCGCCCGCGCTCGATCAATACGTCTTCAAGGTCGTCAAGGACTCGACCGTCACGGTGCAGCAGCTGAAGACGAACGAGGTGGACATCGGCGCCGTGCAGGCGACGCTCTACGACGACGCGAAGAAGCAGACGAACTTCGACACCATCCCGTACGACAACTTCAGTTACTCGATCCTCGTCTTCAATCTCGACCCGGCGAAGACGACGCTCTTCCAGGATGTCAAGGTGCGGCAGGCGCTCTGCTACGCGATCAACCGGCCGGGGATCGTCAAGAGCATCCGCCAGGGATTGAGCACGGTCGGCGTCGGCGTGGAGCCGATCCGCTCGTGGGCCTACCAGCCCGACAAAATCCCGCTCAAATACGAGTTCGATCCCAAGAAGGCGAACCAGTTGCTCGATGAGGCGGGCTGGGCGAAGGGGAAGGACGGCATCCGCGCGAAGGACGGCAAGCGGCTCTCCTTCACGATGCGCACCTACACGGATGTCACGGCGGACGCGTACATGGGCGTCTTCCAGGAGAACTGGAAGGACATCGGCGTCGAGATGACGCCGCAGAGCGAGGATTTCAACGTCTTCGTCAGCCGCCTCGCCAAGACGCACGACTTCGAGGCATTCTGGGAAGGGTTCTCGTTCGGTGTGGACCCGGACATCCAGGTGCGGTTCGACACCAAGCAGTTCCCGACCGGCCTCAACTACGGCGCGTACAGCAACCCGCAGGTGGATACGGCGCTCGACCAGGCGCTGCATGTGCTGGACCGCGCGAAGCGCACCGATCTCTACGTCCAGGCGCAGGTGCAAATCGCGCAGGACTGCCCGGTGCTCGTGACCGATTTCCCGCAGACGATCGTCGGTATCAACAAGCGCGTCAAGAATTATATCCCCACCGGGCTGAGCGGCGCGAACCGCTACGCCGCCCACCAGTGGTACGTGACGGACGGGAAATGAACCTCACCCCCGGCCCCTCTCCATCGCGATGGAGAGGGGAGCAGATATGAAGCAGTGGGATGATGAAGGGAGACGATGGCATGGACGGGAACGCGAAACAGCTGAGCCGACGGCATTTTCTGAGCGGGGCGGCCATCGCCGCCGGGTCGGCGATCCTCGCCGCCTGCGGCGGGAGTAGCGCCACCGACACGCCGAAAGCCGGGAGCGCGACGACGGGCGGCGCGACGACCGCGCCATCCGCGGCCACGACCGCCCCATCGGCGGCGACGACCGCGCCGTCCGCCGGGACGAGCGCCGCCCCCGCCGGCACAACCGCCGCCGGTTCCGCCGCCGCGAAGCCCGCCGGGACGACGGCGGCGGGTTCCGCCCCCGCCGGGTCGCCCGCCGCCGCAACGACCGGCAAGGTCAAGTCGCAGATTGACACGACGGGGATCAAGAAGGGCGGCACGCTGATCGAGGGCGGCGCGTCCGATGTGCGCACCTTCAACCCGATCCTGCAGGGGGACACGACGTCCGGCCTCATCAATGGGCTGCTCTATGACCGGCTCGTGGATATTGACCCGGACACGCTGCAACCCGTCCCGAATCTCGCCACGAAATGGGACATCGCGCCGGACAACAAGACCTACACCTTCACCCTGAAGCAGGGCGTCAAGTGGCACGACGGCCAGCCCTTTACCGCCGACGATATCAAGTTCACCTACGACTCCTATATGAACGCGGACACCGGCTCGCAACGCGCCGGGACGCTCAATCAGGACATTGCCTCTATCGAAGTGAAGGACCCGCAGACGGTCGTCTTCACCCTCAAGGATGTCGTTGCCTCCTTCCTCGTCAATGATGCGAACTACAGCGTTGTCGCGAAGCATATCTTCGGCACGGTCGCGCCGAAGGACTTCCGCACGAACGAGTTCAGCACATCGAAGCCGGTCGGCACGGGGCCGTTCACGTTCAAGGAATATAAGCAGGGCGATCATGTCACGCTCGCCGGCAACCCGAACTACCACAAGGGGCCGACGGCGCTCGACGGCTATGTCTACAAGGTGGCGAAGGACTCCACCACGCTCTATCAGCAGATGAAGACGGGTGAGGTGGATTACGGCTCGCTCTCGCCCGAACTGTACGACGACGCGAAGAAGCAGGCGAACCTCAATGTCGTGGATTACGACACCTTCTCCTTCACGTACTTCGGCTACAACCTCGACCCGACGAAGACGCCGCTCTTCCAGGATGTCAAGGTGCGGCAGGCGCTCTTCTACGCGGTGGATCGCGCGTCCATCGTCAAGAAGCTCTTCAACGGTCTCGGCGTCGTCGCCGTCGGGACGGAGCCGGTACTCTCGTGGGCATACCAGCCGGACAAGATCACGACGAAGTACGAGTACGACCCGAAGAAAGCGGCGCAGATGCTGGACGACGCGGGCTGGAAGGCCGGATCGGACGGCATCCGCGCGAAGGACGGCAAGCGGCTCTCCTTCTCGATGTGGACGAACAGCGGCAACAAGACGCGCGAGAACTACCTGCTCGTATTGCAGGAGTCCTGGAAGGCGATCGGCGTCGAGATGAAGCCGCAATTCGAGGAGTTCAGTGTCTACCTCGACCGCATCAACAAAAACTTCGACTTCGAGATGTTCCTCGTCGGCTTCTCCTGGGGCGTGGACCCGGATCAGACGACGATGTGGGACTCGAAGCAGCACGGCGGCGGCTTTAACAGTTACGACTACAAGAGCGACAAGGTGGATGCGCTCCTCAAGCAGGGGTTGCAGACGCTCGACCAGGAGAAGCGCAAGGCGATCTACGTGGACATGCAGAATCAGGTGCTCGCGGACGCGCCCGCGATGGTTTCGGACTTCCCGAAGGGGATCTACGGCGTCAATAAGCGCGTCAAGAACCGCATCCCGAACGGCGTCGCCGGGTCCGATCGGAACAACGCGCACCAGTGGTACGTGACGGACGGGAAATAGGGAGGGAACCTCACCCCCCGGCCCCCTCTCCATCGCGATGGAGAGGGGGAGAATTGGTAGGATGGATTGGCATGTCGGGCATGGAAAGACTCGCCGTATC
>JAICIL010000298.1 GCA_025924435.1 Chloroflexia bacterium
GATGAACTCACGACCGCGATTGTCGGTGGCCGCGTCCAGCGCGTCGGCCTCACGGACGAACGCACCCTCGTCCTGGAAATCTTCGCGCGCGGCACGCGCCATCAACTGCTCATCAGCGATCACCCGCAGGCCGCCCGCGTCCATCTCGTCGCGGAGCGCCTGACCGCCGACGCGGCGCGCGTCACGCCGTTCCTGCTCCTCGCCCGCAAATACGTCCGCGGCGGGCGCATCGTAGGGCTCGGGCAGCCCGCCTTCGAGCGGACCCTAGCGCTGAGTATCGTCAAGGCGCATCCGCCCGTCAAGGAGCGCGACGAGCCGCCGGACGACGAGACGGAGGAGGAGGACGCCAACGAACCCGGCGCCCTGCCGCCCGGCTGGACGCTCGATGAAGTGACGCTCGTCGTCGAGATCATGGGCCGCCGCTCGAACACCATCCTCGTCGGCGCGGACGGCGTGATCCTGGATGCGCTGAAGCGCGTCCCGCCCGCGACGAGCCGCGTCCGCCCGATCCTGCCGCATCTGCGATACGCGCCGCCGCCGCCGCAGGAGAAGGCCGATCCGTCCGCGATCACCGCCGCGCAACTGCGGCATCGCTGCCTGCTGGCGGGCGAAACGACGACGCTCGCCGCCGCGCTCGTCGGGTCGCTCGGCGGCATCAGCCCGCAAGTGGCGCGCGAACTCGCCTTCCGCGCCACCGGCTCCGCGGACGCTCCCGCCACCGCGGGCGATCCCGACCGGCTGATCGCCGCGCTGCGGGATGTGCTCGGCCCGATGCGGGACGGTGAATGGCGGCCGGTCTTGTACGTGCGCGATGGCACGCCCGTCGCCTTCTCGCCGTTCCCGCTCGCATCTATCGCCGCGACCCCGGAGACGACCGCCGAGGCGGACCCATCCATTTCCGCGATCATCGCGCGGTTTTTCGCCGAGACGGACCGCGCGACCGCCCACGGCGAGCGGCGCGACCGCCTCCTGCACGCGATCGGCGACGCGACGGCGCGGATTGAGACCCGCCTGGCCGCCCTGCGGGGCGAACTGAAGCGCGCGGAGGACGCGGAGCTGAATCGGCGCAAGGGCGAGGCGATCTACGCCAATACATACGCGATCGCGCCCCGGCAGACGGAATTGCGGACGGACGACGGCCTGACCATCGCGCTCGACGCCGCGCTCTCGCCGTCCGAGAACGCCCAGCACTATTTCGAGCGATACCGCAAGGCGCAGCGCGCGACGGAGGGGCTGCCGGAGCGGGTCGTGCAAGCGGAGACCGAGCGCTCCTACCTCGGCCAGATGGCGGCGCTCGTGGAGACGGCGACCGCCTTCGACGATCTCGTCACGCTCGAACGGGAGTGGCACGACTACACGGGGGCACGCGCGCCGGCGCCGGCGAAGCCGCAGCGAGGCCGCCCGAAGCCGCCCGCCGTGCGCCGCCCGCGTGCCTACACGACCCCGGCGGGCCATCGCCTGCTGGTTGGACGGAGCGGGCCGCAGAACGAGCAGGTCACCTTCGCGCTCTCGCATCCGGATGACACCTGGCTCCATGCGCGGGGTGTCGGTGGCGCGCATGTCATCGTCCAGTGGAGCGCGGAGCACGTGCCGAACGCGGCGGACGACGCGCGGGTGCTGGAGATGGCGGCGCGGCTGGCGGCCTATTACAGCAGCGCGCGGGCTGCGGGCCATGTCGAGGTGGATTTCGCGCCGCGTCGCCAGGTGCGCAAGATCGCGGGCGCGGGGCCGGGCATGGTCACCTACCGGGGCGAGCGCACGCTGCGCGTCGAACCCGTCAGCCTCGACCGCCTCGTGGAGCAGGGATTGCTCCGCGCGCCGGGCGGTCGCGGGGGTGAATAAACGCCCCGCGCGTGGTATGGTTTTCGCGAAAGAGCCGCTCGATCACGGTCACAGCACGCGGGCGCCATCGGGTTGCCCCCGCGTCGTTGAATGCAGCCGAGGCGCGTCATGCCGATCATCCTCGCCACCAAAATCACGCTGCTGGACATTTTCATCGCCACGATGGTGCTGAAGGTGCTCTTCTTCATCTTCATCGTCTACGTGAGCCGCCTCATCAAGCGCGAGGACGACCTGCGCGACGCGGCCGCCGCGCCCTCACTCCTCCGCGCGCAGCCGCCGACGGAGCGCGTTCCGGTCGTCGCCTGCCCCTTCTGCGGCTGCGAGTGCGCGGCGTCGGTGCATAAGGAGATCGTCGCGGAGACGACGATCTACGAGTTGATCTGCTGGGAGTGCCACGCCGCGCTCCCCGAAACCGCCCTCGTCGCGCTCATCGAGCCGACCGAATGGCTCAAGCGATCCGTCGGCAGCGGGCAGCAGGCGGCGGGCGACGGGTAGGAGATGGAATTCCGCGATGCTTCGTACGGGCGGTGCGAGGAGGGATCTGCCCGCTCACACCGCCTGCCCGATGACGACCGCGCGAACGGACCCACACCGACCACCCCCACTATCCCAGCGGCAGCGACACCCACCGCCGCTCGCGGAGGGACTCATCAGTCGCGTTCCAGGTGTTCGGTCGGAACCTTACCGGATACTGGCCGCCACGCGGCTCCCTGCGCGCATCTGTTGCGCGAGATGCGACACTGCGGCATAGACGGGGGTGATTGTGTCGGCTTCTTTTCGCCATGCATTCGTCTCGAAGTCCTCATAGAGCGTGACATGTTCGGGTAAGGGCGGGCCGCGAAAGACGCGGTTGCCGATCACCCACCAGTTATTCACCGCGATCGGCAGATCGCCCACGGGCATCCGTCCGTAGCGCAGCGTTTCATCCCGGATCACGTCGTCCGGATAGAAGCGCGCCCGGTTCTGATTCAAGCCCGCTTCTGTGATGTAGATCGGCAGGCTTCCCAGGACATTCCGGGTTTGCTGGTAAATTCTCCGCACTCTCTCAAGGGGATCCTGCCCCTCGTAGAAATAATTATGGATACAGACGCCGAGCGATTCCCGGATCACATCGGGCGGGATCAATACCTTGATCGCTCTGACCAATGTGTCCAAATACGCGAACTCTGTCGGTGAGCCGGGACCCATCGGCGGGATCAGTATCTTCCCGCCGCGATCCCGCGTCGCGCTCACGACGGGGAGGAAGACCTCGCGCACGAATCGTTCGGGCGAAAGGTTGACTCCCCCGAACTTCTCTTGGTCTATCTCATTACCCACCTGGAAGAGCGGTGCCTGGAGTCCTTCGTGGATCGCGAGTTGTCTCTCCACAACACGGGCGATCTCGTCGAAATTGTCGAAGTGCAAGCGCGTGACGACAAGCAGCCTCCCCTCCGCCGCTTTCCCCACGTATTCTTCGGTCGGGAGGATGACGGTGACACTCGTTGCCGCCAGATTCCGCATGTCGTCTATTTGCAGGTCTATCCTCCGGCCGCCGCCGCGATCCGGCGCCGCGTGGAAGCCGTGGACGTGGAACACTGTCCCGGCATCGCCAATCCTCACCGGCGCTCCCTGCCGGGCATTCCCGATACCCGCATGGCCGAAAAATGTCGCCGCACTCGCCAGGGAGCCTGAGACGAACTCGCGGCGCGTTAATCGGCGGTCGAGTCCGCGAAGTTCTCTCACCCCATCCACGCCGATCAACTCCCCGCATTGGCGTTCGCCCCGTTCGTGGTCTGCTTTAATGACGCGATGTGATCGCCCTATGTTCCGGCGCTGAGACCGCCCCGCGTCGCGATTTCTTGCAGGTTGCTCCATTCCATGCCGCGTTTGCCGTCCTCGATCTCGTGGATGACGGCGAGGACGGCGGCGTTGACGGGCGTTGGGATGCCCTGCGCACGGCCCGTCTCGACGATCACGGCGGTCTGCATGTCCACCTCGGTCTTGCGCTTCTTGACGGCCAGGTCGCGCCAGATGCCCATGTGCTGCTTGGGGGAGGCGCGCATCGCGTCCGCCATCGCCATCAGCGCGCCCTCGCCGCGGGCCCTCGCGTCGTCGCCCGGCGCGAAGAGGTTGGGGTTGAACTCGCCGATATTTTCCAACTGATCCGCCTGCGATTTCGCGACGCGGTACGCCTCGGCGGAGGCCTCGTAGCAGACGCGGCGACCGAGCGGGTCGTCCATCACCTGGGGCACGGGGGCGTCCACGGCGGAGCAGGCGAAGGCCATCGCGCCGTAGACGAGTTTGCCCCAGAGGAAGCCCCAGATGTTCGTCGTCACCTGTGCGGGCATGACGTGGGAGAGGGTTTCCCGCAACGCCTCCGCGCGCGGCGTGACGCGGCCATCGAGTTCGCCGACGAAGATCGTCTGCTCCGCGCCGAGCCGGATCAGGCCCGGCTCCATCAGGTCCGCGCCGAAGTGGACGAACGCGCCGACCGTCCGCCCTTCCCCGACATGCCGGGCGATCACGACTTCGTTGAGGCCGTTCTGTAAGGAGAGGACGTAGCCATCCGGCGCGAGCAGCGGGCCGATCTGCTCCATCGCCCCGTCCGTGAAGTGCCCCTTAACGCAGAGGAAGGTGACGCCGAGCGGGCCGCGCAGGTCGTCGCCGTGGATGGCGTGCGGGCGGAAGACACGGTCGCCCCGGATGCCGATAATCCGCAACCCGCGCTCGTTGATCGCCGCCACATGCGCGGCGTCGCGGTCCACGAGCGTCACGTCATACCCGGCGTCGGCGAGGAACGCTCCGACCGTCCCGCCAATCGCCCCCGCCCCGACAATCGTGATCGGCACGCCGTGCAAGTCGTTCGTGGGCATTGTCGCCTCCTCTTGTATCTTCACACCACATTGGTACATGCATGATCGAAAGAACCTAACCCCCGGCCCCTTCCCGCGAGGAAGGGGTGACTCATCGCAATGCCGTGCTCTATCGTCGTAATGCCTTGGCATATCGGAGGCTCACTCCCCTTCCTCGCGGGAAGGGGCCGGGGGTTAGGCCATCCCCGCTATCGTATCGCAGAACATCCCGCCGCGTGTATCATCATCACGACATTAACTCGATGGGAGCGATAAAGGAGCAGCCGCCATGACCAGCACCATACACAATCTCGCGGCACATCAGGAGCGGTTCGCGCGGGCGGATGCGGTGCTTGCGGGCGGCGTCTCCGCGACGCTGCGCATCAACATGGCGATTGGGCATCCGGTCTACATGGAGCGCGCCGACGGGCCGTATCTCTACGACGCCGACAGGCAGCGATTTATTGACTTCAACCTCGGCAACGGCGCGGCCTTGCTCGGCCACCGGCACCCCGCCGTCCAGGCGGCGATGATCGAGGCGGTGGAGCGCGGCATGCTCACGGGCAGCGAAACGGAGGAGCACGCCCGCCTCGCGGAGACGCTCGCCGCCTGCATCCCCAGCGCGGAACGCTCCCGCTTCTCCACCGCCGGGACGGAAGCGCCGATGCTCGCCGTCCGCGTCGCCCGCGCCTATACCGGACGGCGGCGGATCGTCAAGTTCGAGGGACATTTCCACGGCCTGTACGACGGCTTCATGTACAACCAGAAGGTGCCGCTCGCCACGCCGGACGCGCCGCCGACCGCCGAATCCGCCGGGATGATCGGCAGCCCGGACGACACGCTCGTCCTCCCCTGGAACGATGCGGGCCGC
>JAICIL010000299.1 GCA_025924435.1 Chloroflexia bacterium
GGCCGCCAATTTCTTAATCTGAGATTTTGGGTTTAATATTTTGGGGGGGGGGGGGGTCTTACCGCCGGCGGTGGTTGGGGCTTTTTCACCCCCCGCCACCACCATTACACTGTCACGTCTCCATGAACATTCGGTTCATTGCCGACGATCCGCAGCCGCTCGGCGGGCAGCGACACGGTGATTTCCTGCCCGCTCGATACCGGCATCTCCGCCGGCGTCAGCAGCGTCAATTCCGTGTCGCCGTGGCCGGTGCGGAGCGTCACCCGCTGCTGCTGGCCGAGGTACGTCCGCTTCGTCACGCGGCCCGCCACGCCGTTCTCTCCGTCGCACAGCGCGATATGCTCGGGGCGGATGCCGACCGTCACCGCCGCCGCGTCCCGAACACGATCCGCGAGCCGGAGGCGGCCCAGCGGCGTCTCCGCGACATTGCCCCTGACGGATGCGGGAAAGAGATTAGCCATGCCGAAGAACCGGGCGACGGCGACGGTCGCCGGGCGTTCGTAGAGGTCGGGGGCCGCGCCGAACTGCTGCACGCGGCCGTCGGAGAGGAAGGCGATCCGCTCCGCGAGCGTCATCGCCTCCTGCCGGTCGTGCGTGACGAGCACCGTCGTGATGCCCTGCTCCGCGTGCAGCCGGGCGATCAGGTCGCGCATCTCGTCCCGCAGCGACGGGTCGAGGTTGGAGAGCGGCTCGTCGAGGAGCAGCACGCGCGGCGCAGTGACGAGCGCGCGGGCGAGCGCGACGCGCTGCTGCTGGCCGCCGGAGAGTTGCCCGATCCGCCGCCGCTCCATCCCCGCCAGTTGCACCTGCGCGAGCGCATCGCGCACCCGCGCCGCGATCGTGGCGCGCGGCGCGCGGCGCATCCGCAGCCCGAAGCCGACATTGGCGGCGACATCGAGATGCGAGAAGAGCGTCGGCTGCTGGAAGACCATCACTGCGCCCCGCCGCTCCGGCGGGAGGCGCGCGACCGAGCCGCCATCGAAGCGGATATCGCCCGCATCCGGCTCGATCAGCCCGGCGATCATCCGCAGCGTCGTCGTCTTGCCGCAGCCCGACGGGCCGAGCAGGGCAACGAGCGCGCCGGGCGGCACGGAGAGTGATAGTCTCTCGACAGCCCATTTCTCTCCGAACGCCTTGCCGAGGCCGATCAGGTCCAGCGCGACCGCGCGCGTGCTCGTCTGCCGCTCACTCACGCGGAAATCGGATGTCGCGGCGGTCACAGCCTGCCCCCGATGCCCGCCTGCCGCTGCCGCAACGTGCGCGACGCGACCGCGAGCGCCGCGACCGCCGGTGCGACGAAGAGCAGCGCGAGCGCGGCGGCGATGGGATTGTCGCCGCTACGCGTGAAGGTGTAGACGAGCAAGGGCAGTGTCTGCACCTTCCCGCCGCCGATGATCAGCGTGGAGGTGTACTGGCTCCACGAGACGAGGAAGGCGAAGAGGCCACCGACCGCCAACCCCGGCCGCAGCAGCGGCAGCGTGACATGGACGAACGCCTGCCGCGAAGTCGCGCCGAGCGAGCGCGCCTGCTCTTCCGTCTGCGCGCCGAGGTTGGCGGCGACGCCCGCGACCGAGACGATGACGTACGGCAGCGCGGGCATCGCATGGGCGAGCACGACCCCCTGCACGGTGTCCGCGAGCCTTAGATGGATGAAGACGATCTGAATGCCCATCGTCACGACCAGCCCCGGCACGATGAAGGGCGCGAGCAGCAGCAATTCGACCGCGCGCTTGCCCCTGAAGGTCATCCGCCCGACCGCGATACCGGCGGGCGCGCCGAGCGCGAGCGCGAGGAGCGTCGTCAGCAGGGCGACGGTGACGCTGCCCGTCAGGCCGGGGCGCACCTGCGTCGTCGGCGAGAAGACGTAGCGCCACGCGCGGCCGCTCCACGCGGCGGGCAGCAGGTCCGGCCACCGCCACGCAAACGCCGCCGACCAGATGACGAGCGGCACAACCGGCAGGATGACGAGCAGAACCCAGAGCGTGACGATGGCACTCGGCAGCGCCTGTCGCGCGGTGTGTCGCTTCGCCGCGCGCGGCAGTTCCACGGACGCGGGGCGCGCCATCGTCGCCATCGTCGCTATCGCCCGCTCGCGAGCAAACGTCGCGTCAGGCTGCCGTACGCCAGGACGATCACCGTCGCGAGGAGCGCGATGAGGACGCTCACGGCGAGCGCTTCGGGCCGCTGGTTGAGGTCCACATTGCTGAAACCCTCGTACGCCCAGACGGGCAGCGCCTTCGGGTACGTCCGCCCCATCACGAGCGGCACCTCGAACGCGCCGAAGGTGAACGCGAAGACGATCAAGGAGGCGGAGAGCATCGCCGGGAAGAGGAGCGGCACGAGCACATGCCGGAACCGCTGCCACGCCGACGCGCCGAGCGTGCGCGCCGCCTCCTCGTACTGCTCCCCGATCCCGGCGAGCGCGGCGAGCAGCAGGAGCGTGATAAACGGCACCTCCTTCCAGACATAGACGATGACGATGCCCACGCCGAAGCGGTCGCCGACGAGCAGCGGGAAATTGCCGCGATCCGCCAGCAGTCCGGCGGCGTGTAGGAGGCGCGCGATCAGGCCGCTCTGCGCGACGAGCAGCGTGATCCCCACCGCACCGACGAGGTGCGGGATCGGCAGCGGCAGTTGGAAGAGCAGGCGGAGAAGGCCATCGCCGCGCAGCCGCTTCCGCAGCAGCAGCGCCATGCCCATGCTGATCGCCAGCGCGACGAGCGTGCTGACGACCGAGATGCGCAGGGAGACGGCGAGCGCACTCCGCAGATCGGGGTCGCGGAGCGCCTCGCCGTAATGGCGCAGCGTGAACCCCGAATCGCCGAGCAGTGCGAACAGGCCGAGGCTCTGCGCCAGCGCGAAACCGACCCCGCCAACCAAAAAGAGCGCGATCACCGCGAGGCTCGGCAAGAGCAGCAGCCACGTCGTTGGCCGCCGACGGGGAGGGCCAGGTATTGAGTGCTGAGTGCTCACCTGTTGCGATTACCCCCACACGAGCATCCTGATTTGCCCAAATGTCGCCCCCGCCGTCTCAGCACTCAGCACTCGCTACTTCTTGAGGACGTTCGCTTGCCAGTCCTTCTCGATGCGGTCCACATATGCGGCGGGTAATTCGGGCAGGGCATGGGCCGCGAGTTCCGCGCTCGGAATCGTCGCGGGATCGAGCGGGATGTCCTTGAACGCGGCGCGGCTCGCATCCGAGAGTTTGCCGAAATCGAGGACGGTCGAGTCGCCGGAGCGCGTCTGCTTCGCCTTCTCCACCTGCGCCTCCGGCGATTCGAGGAAGTTCGCCAGGACGAGCGCCGCTTCCTTGTTCTTCGCGTTGAACGGGATCGTGAGGTAACTGGTGTTGGCGATCGTGCCCGCATCGAGGTAGAAGGTGCGGGTCGTCTTCGGGAACTGTCCCTTCGCGATCCCCACCGACCCGGCGGTCGGGCTGTAATTCATCGTGAAGTTCACCTCGCCGTCCGCGAAGAGTTGGTCCAACTTCGCCGCCGCATCGGGGTAAGTTGTGCCCTTCTGCCAGAGGTTCGGCTTGATCCGATTCAGGTAATCCCACGCGGCGGGCGCTTTCGCCGTGTAGACCTGCTCGTTGAAACTCGAACCGTACTGCTGCCAACCGCCCGTCGTCTCGTACAATGCATGGCGGACGAGCACGCTGCCGGTGAAATCGGGCGGTGCGGGGTAGGTAAATGTGCCGGGATTCGCTTTTAGGTACTCCTCCAGCGCCTTGAAGGATTTCGGCGGGGTCGGCACCTTCGCGCTGTCGTAGATGAAGACGAACTGCGCGCGCGCCCAAGGCGCCTCGCGGTCGTTGACGGGAATGCCGAAATCGCTGTTGATGATCGGCTCCTCCCAATTGATCAATTTCGCGTTCGGCAGGTTGCGCGCCCAGCCCGCGTAGAGGATGCTCGCCTCCGCCATCGTGCGGAAGTTCTCGCCGTTGATCCAGATCAGGTCAACGCTGCCGTCCGCCGTCTTCCCCGCCTGCTTCTCGGCGAGCACCTTGTTCACCGCCTCGACGGTGTCCGTTATGGGGGTGCGCTTCACGGTGACATCGTATTGCTGCTTCATCGTCGGGATGACGTATTTGTCGAGGTAGTCGTTCGTCGTCTGGCTGCCGCCGTAGAGGAACCAGTTGGCGGTGCCGCCCTTCGCCTTCGCGACGATCTGATCCCATGCCATGCCGCCGATTGTGCCGCTGCCGAGCGCCGCGCCGCCCGACGCCACAGAGGAATTTGCCGTCGCCGCGGCGGGCTTCGGCGTGTCGGTTGCTGCTGAACCGCCGCAGGCGGCAAGGAGCGCGGTTGCCGCGACACCGGCGGCGCCGGCGAGGACGTGGCGGCGTGACAGGACGGCGGCGTGCGGGCGCGGCATGATGGCGCATCCTTTCTCCATCCGAAGCGACGGGTTCGCCGGGGCGATGGCGCTACGATACGTGAACGGCTCGATTCTGAAAAGAGTGTACGCACGTGCGGCAGGATTGGATGCCCCACTCAATCGTTCAGCGCACCGTGCCCCGCTCGATCAGCGCGCGCTCGCCGACCATGAGCACGCGAACCGGCACGCGCGGGCCGTCGTTCTGAACGTACCGGACGAGTGTGTCCGGGTACTCGTTGTTGCCGATAAATCCGTCGTAGTGATACGGGACGAGCAGCCGCGCGTGCGCCCGGTCCGCGACCTGTGCGGCCTCGCGGTAGGTGAAGTTCCCGATCATCCCCGTCTGCTCGCGGAACCAGTCGCGCCCGTTGATCGGCAGCAGCATCAGATCGAAGTGCGGCCAGCGGGCGAGCCGTTCGAGGAAGCCACGGTAGCCGTTGTTGTCGCCCGCGTGGTAGATCGCGAAGCCGTCGCATTCGAGGACGAAGCCGATGAAGCGTTCCGCGCCTTGCCGCTCGGGCGGCAGCCGCGCGGGGATCGTGGCGTAATACGCCTCCTCGTCCGGCAGGTATCGCTCCTCAGAGAAGAAGCCGTAGTGCGTGCTGGGGATCGCCGTGATCCGCACATCCCGCACCGTCGCCGCGCCGTCGCCATCGAGGAGAACCGTGCGTTCCTGGGTGCCGCCGAGGCGGCGAACGAGCGCCTCCGCGCCGCGCGGCGCGACCCATGTCGCCCGCGACGACTGCCGGAGGATGATCGGGTCGGCATCCACATCAATGTGGTCCGCGTGATCGTGCGAGGTCAGCAGAATATCGCAGTTCGTGACCAGATGCGGATCGAGCGGGATCGGGTAGGCGCGCGGATCGCCGGAGAGATCGGAGAGCCACGGATCGAGGTAGCAGACCGTGCCGGACGAAAACTTGACGATGAATCCGGCCTGGCCGATGAACCAGACGGCGACCATCCCGGTCGGCGGCGTGAACGCGTCAACATCGGTGATGATCTCCCGACCGACGCCCGGCACCAGCGTATCGAATGGCATCCTGCTCCCCTCCCCGATGATCGTCAGCCGGTAGCCGTATGCATCCTGCACCAGTGATGGCGGGCTTCAGCCTGCCAGTCCTTGCTATGGCAGGCTGAAGCCCGCCACC
>JAICIL010000300.1 GCA_025924435.1 Chloroflexia bacterium
AATCGGGGCGGCGTTGGGTACCGTGACGACCGGAGATGCGGCGGGGTGGTTCGCCCACTGCGGCTACCCACCCCACCAGGATCAGTCTCTAGGAAGTCCGCTCTAACCCCTCCCGGCGCGGGAGGGGGAAACCTTGATCCGGGTGTGTCACTTAATCCTCCCCTCCCGTGTCGGGAGGGGTCGGGGTGGGCATATCAGCAGCAGGGCGGCGCGGGGCCGGGTTCCTTCGTGTCGTCGCCGAGTTGGATGAGAATGGCGGCATCGCCCGCTTCGGGGGGGCGCTTCGCATTCCCGTCCACGCTGTCCGGGTTCAGGCCCAGCGTCTTGGCGAGCGCCACGGCGGTCTTCTGATTATCCGGAGAGAAGTAGAGGATTTTCGTCTTCGGCACGTTGCCCTTGGTGTTCGGCGGCGCGTCAATAAATGTCGCGTTCGTGTACCCTTCCTTCTGCAACGCGGCGGTCCAGCGATTCGCGAAGCCGCCGTTGCGCGTGCTGTTCTCCACGACGACCTTCGCGCCTGTGTTCACGCCCGCGTTCGCCTGCGCGGCGATGCTGTCCCGATTCTCCTTGGGGGAGAATTCCTTGGCGCGCGCGATGGCTCGGTTCCAGTCTACGAGCGCGTAGAAGCCGTTGCAGTTCGGGCATTCGGTGATGAGATCGGTGAGCGTGAATTGCTGGATGGCGTTGCCCGGCAGATCCATGCCGAATTTCGCAAAGGCGATCCAGTTGCTATTCGCGTTGCCGCGCGGGAAGTCGGTGCGCACCGAGTCGCCGAGCGTGTCAATCAACCCCGTCGCCTTCGTCAGCAGGTTGAGTTGCAACGCCTGCTGGCGGATGCCGAGGATCACCTGCTGCTGGCGCTGGTTGCGCTGGTAGTCGTTGTCGTCGTGGCGGGTGCGGGCGAACTTGAGCGCCTCATCGCCGTCGAGATGGACAATGCCCGCCGGGAAGAAGACGCGGGAGAATTGGTAATCCTCGGTCGGATACGAACCGTCCAGGATCGAGTAAGGATTGTCCACCGTCACGCCGCCGAAGGCATCCACGATCTTCCGAAAGCCCTGGAAATCCACCTGCGCGTAGTAATCAATCTGGATGCGGAAATTTTGCTCGATCGTGTCCCGGACGAGGGCGATGCCGCCGCGCGTCGGGTCCACATATTTGGAAGTCTCACCGTTCGCGTAGACATCGGACATCTTCGCCTGCCCGAAGCCGCCCGCCTGCGTGACGAGCAGATCGCGCGGGATGGACAGCAGGTTGACGTGCTTCTCCAGCGGGTCCACATACGCGAGGATGATCGTATCCGAGCGCGACGGGTCCGTGTCCCCCTCGCGCGTGTCCACACCGAGCATGAGGATCGTGAAGGGGTCCTTGCGGTCGAAGTTGATCGGCGGGGGCGCGGTCGGGATCGGCGTCGTCGCGACGGTCGGGAGCGGTGCAATCGTACCTAGTGGATTCGCGGTATTGGTCGGTCGCGGTGTACCGGTTGTTACGACAGCCTGGCCTCGCGGTAAGGGGCTGGCAACGATCTTGTTCGCGGCGCGCTCCGCGTGGATGATGACATTGAGCGCGTACGCGCCCACACCGAAGAGCAGCAGCACCGGCAGCGCGGCGAGGGCGATCACCCAGCGCGCGGGGCCTTTCCGCTTCTTCGGCGGCGGCACAATCGCCGGTAGCGCCTCTGTCTGCCGGGTGGGCGCGGGGCGCGGGGCGGGCTGCCCCGTCTGCTCGCGCGCCTCCTTCTCCAAGCGGGCGGCGCGGATCGCGCGCTTGTACTGGCCGCGCAGTTTCGGGCTGGCAGCCTGCCGCGCATGCATCGCGCGCCGGATGCGTCTGCGTGCGTCGTCGTCCATGCCCCATCTCCCCTCGGCCGCACCAATCTGTGCCGGGGCCGGAGTATAGCACATCCGCGCTCGCACATTATGTCCGGTGATCGTGTATACTCATCCGACACCGCGGCGCACCGACGCGAGGGTGGTATACGCATGTTTGCAGTGAATGTCCACCGGACGGTGGGCAGGGGAGGCCACCCGGCGCATGTTCCGCCCCTTGGATTATTTTCTCGGCGCGTTCAGCCGCGATCTCGGCATAGACCTCGGCACGGCGAACACGCTCGTCTACGTGCGCGGGCGGGGGATCGTCGTCTCGGAGCCGTCGGTTGTCGCGATTGACTCGCGCACGAAGCGCGCGCTCGCCGTCGGCGCGGAGGCGAAGGCGATGCTCGGCAAGACACCGGGCAACATCATCGCCGTCCGCCCGCTCAAGGATGGCGTGATCGCCGATTTCGACACCGTCGAGTTGATGCTCCGCTACTTCATCACGAAGGTGCATCCGCAGCGCGTGATGGCGCCGCACCCGCGCGTCGTCGTCGGCATCCCGTCCGGCGTCACCGAGGTCGAGAAGCGGGCGGCGAAGGATGCCGCGCTCTCCGCCGGGGCGCGCGAGGCGTACACCATCGAGGAGCCGATGGCGGCGGCGATCGGCGCGGGCCTGCCCGTCAATGAGCCGGTCGGCAGCATGATCGTGGACATCGGCGGCGGCACGACGGAGGTCGCGGTGATCTCGCTCGGCGGCATCGTCGTCAACAACTCGATCCGCATCGCCGGGGATGAGATTGACGACGCGATCATCCAGTACGCCCGGCGCGACCACAACCTCGTGATCGGCGAGCGGATGGCGGAGAACGCGAAGATCGCCGCCGGGAGCGCGTACCCGCTCGAACAGGAGCGGCGCGTCATGCTCCGGGGGCGCGACCTCCTGACGGGCCTGCCGAAGGAGATCGAGATCTCCTCCGTCGAGTTGCGGGACGCGATCTCCGGCCCCGTCAGCACGATTGTGGACCTCGTCAAAAGCAGCATCGAAGAGACGCCGCCGGAACTCGTCGCGGACGTCATGGAGCAGGGCATCACGCTCGCGGGCGGCGGCGCGCTCCTCTACGGCCTGGAGCGGCGGCTGGAAATGGAATTGCGCATGCCCGTCCATAAAGCGGAAGACCCACTCACATGCGTCGCGGAAGGGACGGGCCGGGTGGCCGAGTCCATCCACCTCTACCACCGCGCGCTCGCCGGAGGCCAGGAACTCCGGCGTCCCTATTAGCGTGGGGAGGCGGCGATGATCACGTCGTTCGGCTCGCGCCGGCGCCCCTGGCTCTATATCGCGACCTTCGTCGGCCTGACGCTCCTGCTCATCCTGCTCGACTCGCAGCATGCCTTCGACCCGATCAAGGGCGGCGCGTCGAGCGTCCTCGCCTCGTGGCAGGAGCGGGCGAAAGCGGTGGGCGACCGCCTCGGCGTCGCGCGCGGCAGCGTCCAGAATACGGCGGATTTGCAGGCGCAGATAGACACGCTGACGAAGCAGCGCGATCAGCTGCTCGTGGACAACAGCCGCCTCGCCGATCTCGACCGCGAGGTGCGGCAATTGCGCCAGCAACTCGATTTCCAGCAGGCGCAACCGACATACGACATCGTGGCGGCGGACGTCGTGAAGAACGATCGCGAGTCCTCGAAGAAGGAATGCACGATCAACAAGGGCAAGGATGATGGCCTGGCGAAGGGCATGGCCGTCACCTCGCCCGAGGGGCTGATGGTCGGCATCATCACCGATGTGACGGCGCACACGGCGCTCGTCACGTTCATCATTGACGACAGCATCCACGTCAGCGCGGTCGTCCAGGACAGCGGGGAGCAGGGCATCGTCGTCGGCGCGTGGCAGGAGTCGAAGCGGCTGCTGCTGCGCGAAGTGGACAAGAACGCGAAGATCGAGCAGGGGCAGCGGATCGTCACGGGCACGCTCACGAATGGCGTCGAGCCGAATCTGCTCGTTGGCTACGTCTATAGCGTGCAGAAGGAAGACATCTCCGACACGCAGGTGATCGAACTCGTCCCGTACGTCAACTTCGATAAGTTACGCACCGTGAGCATCGTGCGCGGGAAGAAGGGGCCGTGACGCTCCTGCCGGATCTCCGGTTGGCCGCCGCGCTCGCCACGGCGAAGGGGACGTACCGCGCCACGCAATTGCTCGGTCGCAGCGGCGGGACGGCGATCCCCGGCCTCGTCGCCGAGCGGGTTGACCCGCACCTGATCGGCAAACTCGCCGCCCGGCTGCCGGAGGGCACGGTCGTCGTCGCGGGCACCAACGGCAAGGCGACGACGGCGCGCATGCTCGCGGACATCCTCGCCGCCGCCGGGAAAACGGTGCTGAACAATGGCGCGGGCAGCAACCTCAGCCGGGGCATCGCCGCGTCCTTTGCGCGCCGTTCGTCGCTCCTCGGGCGGCCGGACGCGGATGTCGCGGTGATCGAGACGGACGAAGGCGCGTTCCCCGCCGTCGTCGTGGCGGTGCGGCCGCGCGTGATCGTCCTCAACAATCTCTTCCGCGATCAACTCGACCGCTACGGCGAACTTAACAGCGTCGCCGCGAAGTGGAAGGCCGCGCTCGCGGACCTCGCGCCCGGCACGCGCCTCGTCTACGACGCCGATGACCCGACGCTCTGCGCGCTCGCGGACGCCGCGGCCCCCGGCACGATACGCATCCCGTTCGGCCTCGGCCCGCACGACTATACCCTGCCGGCGTTGGCGCACGCGGCGGATGCGGCGCTCTGCGCGAAATGCGGGACGCCGCTCGCGTATCGCGCGCTCTCGGTCGGGCATCTCGGCGACTGGTACTGCCCGACGGGCGACAACGCGCGCCCGCCGCTCGCCTTCGCCACCACGGACATTCGGCTGCTCGGCATGGAGGGCGCGACGTTCACGGTGTCGCACGGTGATACGCCCCGGCTCGATGTCGCGACAAACGTGCCCGGCCTGTACAACGTCTACAACGCGCTCGGCGCGACGGCGGCGGCGGTGACGCTCGGCGTCGCTGCGGAGGTCGTGGCCGCCGCGCTGCGGGCATTCGTCGCGCCGTTCGGGCGGATCGAGCGGGTGGAACTGCGCGGGCGGCGGCTGACGCTGGCGCTCATCAAGAACCCGACCGGCGCGAATGAGGTGCTGCGCCTCGTGACGACCGCGCCGCCCGCGCCCCTCCTCATCTGCATCAACGACCTGATCGCCGACGGGCGGGATGTTTCGTGGCTGTGGGACACGGATTTCGAGGTGCTGGCGGGCTATCCCGCGCCGATCAGCGTCGGCGGCATCCGCGCGCTCGACATGGCGGTGCGGCTGAAGTACGCCGGCGTGCCCGATGATCGCATCACCGTCGTGCCGGAGATCGCCGATGCGCTCGTCGCGGTCGCGGAGCGAGCGGAGGCGGGCGGCGATGCGTATGTGCTGCCGACCTATACCGCGATGCTCGCCGCGCGGGAATCGCTGCATACGCTCGGCGCGCTCTCCGATGTCTGGGCGACGGCGGAGCAGGCAGGGGAACGGTAGCGGAGGCGTTCCAGCCGGCGTGCCTTTTTAGCTGGCGCAGGCTGGAAAGCCAGCGCGGCCCGGTGAAGGGTGGTGGATCGGAGCCAGAAGAAATACTAGCGACGGGTCACCAGGCTCTAACCCCGCCGGGTGAATAT
>JAICIL010000301.1 GCA_025924435.1 Chloroflexia bacterium
CCCCGGCGCGGTCGCCGGTTGGGGCGTGCCGCCGTACGGTTCGAGGTCGAGATCGGCGGGGCCGTTCTCCATCAGGAAGAGCACCGGGATGAGGACGAGGACGGCGACGCCCGCGAGGATGAGCACCGCGCCCCGCCAGCCGATCGTCACGACGAGCCGCACATTCAGTTGCACGAAGAGCAGTTGGCCCGCCGAGGTCGCGCCGCCGAAGATTCCCATCACCAGGCCGCGCTTCTCGACGAACCAGCGATTCGCGACCGCCGCGCCGAGCACCGTCGCCACCATCCCCGTGCCGACGCCGCTCACGACGCCCCAGAGCAGGACGAGTTGCCACAATTGCGCCATCGCCGCGCTCGTCGCGGTGCTGACGACGATTAACAGGAGGCCGATCACCATCAACCGGCGCGGGCCGGAGCGGTCCATCAGCCGCCCGGCAATCGGCCCCATCAGGCCGAAGAGCAGGAGGCCGATCGAGACGGCGAAGGAGATCGCCGCCGCGCTCCAGCCGAATTCCTCCTCGAGCGGGTGGATCAGCACGCCGGGGACGGAGCGCTCGCCCGCCGACGTGATCAGCGTGATCGCCGTCACGCCGACGACGATCCATCCGTAGTAGACCCGTCCGCTCAGACTGCGTTGCATTGCCGGGTTCGCCTTTCCTTGTCACACGACGGGTCGTACGAGCGCTGTATTACCTCGGAAGCATACGAGCAGGGAATGCGGCGCAAAAGGGCCAATCGCGATGGCACGGCGCGTCCAATCGCTGCTCTCGCGTAACAGCGCGCACGGGCGGTCCATTCCGATTGTGGCACCTTGCATGCAAAGCAAGCATCGCAACGGCGGCGAAACGCGCCGTGATGGCGGTAAGCACTGCGGGAGAGTAGCGGCATGGCGACGGTGCGCGTCCTGCCACAGCAGACGAATGGCCGGTTCAAAGAATGGCTCCTCGAGGGCGACACGAGGCAGGCGGAAGGGCCGCATGTCCGCCGGGTCGAGGAGCATACGCACCCGTGGTGGCAGGTGATGTGCCTCACCGGCGTGGACTATTTCTCCACCCTCGGCTACCAGCCGGGGATCGCGGCGCTCGCGGCGGGCCTGCTCGCGCCGGTCGCCACGTTGATTCTCGTACTCGTGACGCTCGTCGGCGCGCTGCCGATCTATCGCCGTGTCGCGGCGGAAAGCCCGCACGGCGAAGGCTCCATCGCCATGCTCGAACGCCTGCTCAGTTGGTGGAAGGGGAAACTCTTCGTCCTCTGCCTGCTCGGCTTCGTCGCGACCGACTTCATCATCACGATCACGCTCTCCGCCGCCGACGCGAGCGCGCACGTCATCGAGAATCCATTCGTGCCGGGGTTCATCCACGGCCAGCGGATCGCCATCACGCTCTTCCTCGTCGCGCTGCTCGGTGCGGTCTTCCTCAAGGGGTTCGGCGAGGCAATCTACCTCGCCGTCGGCCTCGTCGGCGTCTATCTGCTCCTCAATTGCGTCGTCGTGGTCGCCGGTCTCCGCGCCATCATCGCCCGTCCGGTTGTTGTCCACGACTGGCAGCGCGCGCTGTTCGCGAGCCACGGCAACCCGCTGGCGATGGTGGCGATCTCGCTCCTCCTCTTTCCCCGGCTCGCCCTCGGCCTCTCCGGCTTCGAGACCGGCGTCGCGGTGATGCCGCTCGTGCGCGGGCGGGCGGGCGACGACCCGGCCCGCCCGGCGGGCCGCATCCGCAACACGCGCAAACTGCTCCTGACGGCGGCGATCATCATGAGCCTCTTCCTCATCGCCAGCAGTTTCGCCACGACGGTGCTGATCCCCGCGGATCAGTTCAAGGAGGGCGGCCAGGCGAACGGGCGGGCGCTCGCCTATCTCGCCCACGAGCGCCTCGGCGGCGGCTTCGGCACGCTCTACGACATCAGCACGATCCTCATCCTCTGGTTCGCGGGCGCGTCGGCGATGGCGGGCCTCCTCAATATCGTGCCGCGCTACTTGCCGCGCTACGGCATGGCGCCCGACTGGACGCGCGCGACGCGCCCCCTCGTCCTCGTCTTCACCGCAATCGCCTTCGCCGTCACGCTGCTCTTCCGCGCGGACGTCAACAAGCAGGGCGGCGCGTACGCGACGGGCGTGCTGGTGCTCATCACGTCGGCGGCGGTGGCGGTGGCGCTCGCCGTCCGCCGGACGCGGAACCGGTCGCTGCTCGTGGCGTTTGTCGCGATCGCCCTCGTCTTCGCGTACACGACGGTCGTCAATGTTTTCGAGCGGCCGGACGGCGTGAAGATCGCCTCGTTCTTCATCGGCGCGATCATCGTCACGTCGTTCGTCTCCCGCGTCCGCCGCTCGACGGAACTGCGCGCGACCGAGATCGTCCTCGACGCGATGGCGCGGCAATTCATCGCGGACGCGGCGCGGGACGGCCGGATCCGCTTCATCGCCAACCAGCCGGACGCGCGCGACATCGGCAAGTACTTCGAGAAGGAGAAGGAGCAGCGGGAGGACAACCATATCCCGCCCGACGACCCGGTCCTCTTTCTCGAAGTGACGGTCCGGGATGCGTCCGAATTCGCGCCCGAATTGCTGGTGCGCGGCGCGACGGCGGCGGGCTATCGCGTGCTGCGCATCGAGAGCGCGGCGGTCGCCAACGCGATTGCCGCCTTCCTCCTCTACGTCCGCGACACGACGGGCGTGATCCCCGATGTCTATTTCGGCTGGGGCGAGGGGAACCCGGTCGTCTATCTCGGCCGCTACTTCCTCTTCGGCGACGGCGACATCGCGCCCGTGACGCGCGAGGTGCTGCGCGAGGCGGAACCGGACCCGGAACGCCGCCCGGCGGTGCACGTCGGATAGCGCCGGACCCCCCGGCCTTTCCCTACTCGCCGTTTCCCAGATACTCCATCGCGATCGCCGTCATCATGGCGACGCCGAGGGGGAGGGCGCGCTCGTCCACGTCGAACTTCGGGTGGTGGACGCCGTTCGTCAGGCCGCGCGCCGCGTTGCCGGTGCCGAGCCGCATCATCGCGCCGGGCACCCGCTCCAGCACGAAGGCGAAATCCTCGCCGCCGAGGCCGAGCGGCTTGACCTTGACGTTTTCCGCGCCGATGATCGGCAGCGCGGCGCGGCGGATCAGTTCGCACATTTCCGGGTTGTTGATCATCGCCGGGTAGCCGGTGAGATAGGCCGTCTCCGCCGTCGCGCCCATCGCCTGGGCGATGTGGGAGGCGACTTCGGGGATCCGTTTGCGGATATGCTCGCGGACCTCCAGATTGAGCGTCCGCACCGTGCCGAAGAGGGTCGCGAACTCCGGGATGACATTCGCCGCGCCGACCCCCGCCTGCAACGTGCCGATCGTGATGACGGCGGATTCCGTCGGATCCGTCTCGCGGCTGATCAGCGACTGGAGCGCGATGAGGATGTGCGCCGCGACGAGCGTGCTGTCCACCGCGCTGTGCGGTCGGGCGGCGTGCCCGCCCTTGCCGTGGACGCGGATGAAGACGCGGTCGGAGTTGGCGTTCGCCATCCCCGGTGTGAAGGCGATCTGCCCGGCGGGCACCTGCGGGTCCACATGGAGGGCGAAAGCGGCGTCCACCGTCGGGTTTTCGAGCAAGCCATCCGCGATCATCGCCCGCGCGCCGCCGAACCCCTCCTCGCCGGGCTGGAACATCAGTTTGACCGTCCCCGCGAACTCGCCCCGGCGCGCCCAGAGCACGCGGGCGGTGTTGAGGATCACCGCCGTATGGACATCGTGCCCGCAGGCGTGCATGACGTTCGGTGTGAGCGAGGCGTAGTCCGCGCCCGTCTCCTCCTGCATCGCCAGCGCGTCCATATCCCCGCGCAGGATGACGCACTTGCCGGGGCGTGCCCCCTCGATGGTGGCGATGATGCCCGTGCCGCCCGTCGTCGGCAGCGTCTCGATCCCGGCGACCTTCAGGGCGTCGGCGTCCATGTAAAAGGGCCGCCCGTCGCCGCCGACCCCGGTGCGGAAGGGGATGCCCGCCTCGCGCAGGTTCTCCGCGACGAAGTTGGCGGTGTTCGTCTCGCGGAGCGAGAGTTCCGGGTGCATATGGAGGTAGCGCCGCTCCCTGCTCACGCGCTCCGCGAGGGCCTCGATCATCGGGTCAAGTGCTGCCACAGCCATGCGTCGCATATCCTTTCGTCTTCGCGCCCCACTCAATGCCACAGAGTATCGCAGATTCCCGAAACCGATTGAACCGCAAAGGAACGGAGACAAATAAAATGATGAGAGAACATGGAGAGCGAAAATCATCTACAATCTCCGCTCGTCGCCTGGTTCTCCCAACCTTTTCGCTTTCTTTGCCCCCTCTGTGTCCTCTGCGTCTCCGCGGTTCAATCGGTTTGCGTCGGTTTGCCAATGGAGGGGTGTGCGATGCGCGTGACGGATGTGAAGACCTTTCTCGTTCATCCCGGCGCGGGGAAGAACTGGCTCCTCGTCAAGGTGGAGACGGACGCGGGCATCCACGGCTGGGGCGAGTCGTACACGCAGGCGGATCGCGACCGGGCGATCGAGGCGCATATCCACGCGATGAAGCGGTACGTGATCGGGCGCGACCCGTTCGCGATTAAGCACTTCACGACGGTCATGTACCTCGACTGGTCGGGGAAGCGGGGCGCGATGGACTTCTACTGCGCCCTCTCCGGCATCGAGCAGGCCCTCTGGGACATCGCGGGGAAGGCGGCGGGCCAGCCCGTCTACAACCTGCTCGGCGGTCGCTGCCGGGACAAAATCCGCGTCTACGCGAACGGCTGGGGCGAGGGCGCGCAGACGCCGGAGGCGCTGGCGGAGGCGGCGCGTCGCGTGGTGGAACGTGGCTTCACGGCGCTCAAATTCGACCCGTTCCCGAACCCGTGGCGCGAGATCATTGACCGCGATCAGGAGCGGCGGGCCGTCGCCAATGTGCGGGCGGTGCGGGGGGCGGTCGGCCCGGATGTGGAAATCCTCATCGAGGTCCATCGCCGCCTCGCCCCGGTCTCCGCCGTCCGCGTGGCGCGGCTGATGGAGGAGTTCGACCCCTTCTGGTACGAGGAGCCCGTCTCGTCGCGGAACATGGGCGGGCTGGCGGCGGCGAAGCGGGAGATTCATATCCCGGTCGTGACGGGCGAGGAGTTGTACACGAAGGCGGAGTTCCGCGCCGTCTTCGAGCGGGGCGCGGCGGACATCATCAACCCGGACATCTGCAACTGCGGCGGCATCCTCGAATTGAAGGAGATCGCGGCGATGGCCGAGGCGTACTCCGTCGCCGTCTCGCCGCACAACTACAACAGCACGACCGTCGGCCTCGCCGCGACCGCGCACCTCTGCGCAACGATCCCGAACTTCCTCATCACCGAGTATTTCGTCAACTTCGAGGCGGTCGGCAAGGAGATTTCGCGCGGCACGCTCGTCGCAGAGAACGGCTACCTGGCGCTGCCGACCGCGCCGGG
>JAICIL010000302.1 GCA_025924435.1 Chloroflexia bacterium
CAATCATTCGCCTTCAGCGCGAATGAGGCCGGCTCGACATTCCAGTGCTCCTTCGGGCCGTCAGCATCGGCGAACCCCTTCGCGCCGTGCACCTCGCCCGCGAGCTACGGCCCGCTGGCGAATGGGAGCTACACCTTCAGGGTGCAGGCGACCGACACGGCCGGGAACCTCGGCGGGGCGACGACGGCCTCGCTGACGATTGACACCGTGCCGCCTGCGGTGACGCTCACCCAGACGCCGCCGAACCCGATGGTCGGCACGAGCGCGACGTTCGCCTTCTCGTCCGAGGCTGGCGCGGCGTTCCAGTGCTCGCTCGTGACCCAGGGAGCGGCCGACGCTTTCGCGGCGTGCACCTCGCCCGCGACATTCGCGGTGACGAGTGGCAACACCTACGTCTTCAAGGTGACCGGCACGGACGCCGCCGGGAACACCAGCGCGCCGGTCTCGTCCACCTTCCAGGTCGGCACGCAGGCCAGCCCCACGGCGAATCTCGCGATCGGCGCGGCGGCGGCGCCCAACCCGGTGAATATCGGGAACGTCCTCACCTACACCCTCACCGCCACGAACAGCGGCCCCTCGCCCGCCACCGGCGTGACGGTGACGGACACGCTGCCCGCCGGGGTGACCTTCGGCTCGGCGACCGCGAGCCAGGGCGCCTGCACGCAGACCGCCGGTACGGTCACCTGCGCCCTCGGCACATTGGCGAGCACCGCTCCCGGCAACGCCGCGACGGTGACGATCGCCGTGACGCCGACCACGGCCGGGACGCTCAGCGACTCCGCGAGCGTCGCCGCCAATGAGTCCGACCCGGCCCCGGCGAACAACACCGCGACCGCCAACGTCACCGTCAATCCGGTGGCGACCGTCTCGAACGACGCCCAAGTGACAGGATCGGCCAGCACGGGCAGCCCGACCGTGGGCACCGGCTTCACCTATACCTGGCGGGTGAAGAGCGCCAACGGCGCCGCTCCCGGTGTCACCCTGACCGACACGCTGCCGGCCGCGCTGACGTTCAACTCGGTCAGCACAACGACCGGGACCTGCGCGCAGGCGAACGGCACGGTCAATTGTGATCTGGGCACGACGACCCAGGCCACGATCACCATCGCCGTGACGCCGACGGCAAGCGGGGCAATCAGCAACGCGGCGACGGTGGCATTCAACGGCACCGATACCCAGCCGTCGAACGACTCGTTCACCGTCAACGTGAGCGCCGTGGGCACGGCCTCGCCGCCGCCCCCGCCGCCCCCGCCGCCCCCGCCGCCTCCGCCGCCGCCATCCAACCCGACGACCGATGTCCAGGTGACAGGCTCCGCCAGCACTGGCAGCCCGGTGCAAGGCGCCACCTACACCTACACCTGGCAGGTGAAAAATGGCGGCCCCAATCCCGTCGGCGGCGTCTCCTTCAGCGACGCGCTACCGACCAGCCTGACATTCGTCGGCGTCAGCAGCAGCCTGGGGACCTGCACCCAGACGAGCGGCACCGTGGCGTGCGACCTCACCGGCACCGGCACCATGGCCGTCGGCGGGCAGGCGACGATCACGATCACCGTGACCGCGCCGCCCACGACGGGGAATATCATCAACACCGGACAGGTAACGTCCGGCGGCACCGACCCGAACGCGGGCAACAACGCCTTCACCGTCACGGTCGGCGTCAAGTAAGTCATTCGAGCCGCCGGAACCCGCCCTGGGTTCCGGCGGCATCCTTATAAGGAGTAAATGTGAGGACACAAACACGGAGCGATGCACGCGCGCCGGAATGCGCGCACCGGCCGCACCGGTGCCTGCACGGTGGCCGATGCCGTGGCCCCGAGCGATCAGCCCGTGTGGCGCGCCCGGTGGGCCATCGAGACGAGTTGGGCGATGTTCTCCTGGCTCGGTTTGGAGGATGGCAACTGGGTGGATGTGCCGGCGGTGGCCGGATGAGGTAGCCTGCGATCGAGTCGCATCAGGTGAGGCCATCGGCAGACGGTGGGAACCCGCGCCGCCTGCGGGAACGGCCCAGCAGCCCGTGTCCCTCCCTCCCGTGGGAAGAAATACCCATCGGAGCACACTCCCTCGACGAGCGCCCCGGACGAGAATTCGGGACGTTTTTCCGATGTGTCCGCCGAGTCCCCCTCCTACACTGTGAGAGATGAGCGCACATGCCCGGTTCGTGCGCGATCCACGATGGCTCCGTTGTTCCTTTACCGACCGCGCAGCGGGATGGGATACGCGGGAAATGTCATCACGAAGGCAGTGATCGTCGGAGAGGGATGAATCAGGATGAAAGCACCACGCATCGCCCGGTTTGGCATTTTGGCCGCGCTCTTCGCGCTGGCCTTGTTCCTCGTGCCCGCCGGCGCGTCCGCGCACGAGCGGCGCGACCTCGTCGGCGGCAAGTACCAGGCCGCCGTCGGCTTCCTCACCGAGCCGCCGATCGAGAGCCAGATGAACGGCATTGACCTGACGATCACCGACCTGTCCCAGAAGGACGCCAGCGGCAAGGGGATGCCCGTCGAGGGGCTGGAGAAGACGCTCAAGGCCCAGGTGAGCGTCGGCGGCGGCGGCGCGATGAAGGATGTGCCGCTCGCGGCGCGCTTCGGCATGCCGGGCCACTACGCGGGCTACTTCATGCCGACCGAGGCCGGGTCGTACACCTTCCGCATCTCCGGCACAATCAACGACCAGAAGATTGACGAGAAGTTCGAGTCCGGGCCGGGCCGCTTCAACGATGTCGAATCGCTGGCGAGCGTCCAGTTCCCCAATATCGTCACCGTCCCGGCGAACCTGCAGTCGCAGCTCGACGCGGCGCGGTCGGCGGCGAATATGGCGCGCATCTTCGGCATCGTCGGCACGATGATCGGCATCGTCGGCCTCGGCGCGGCGGGGTTCGCGCTCACTCGCCTCACGGCCGGCCGTGAGGCGATGGCGAGCGACACGCCGCGCGCGAAGTCGCGGGGTTAATTCAGCATAATGATTTGGCAGAGAGGGAGTGGCGGCATGCGGACGCGGATACTGATCGTACTTGTGGGCATGCTCGCCACCCTGACCCTGGCGATGCCGGTCTCGGCGCACTCGTACCTCGTGCGGGCGGAACCGGGTATCGGCGCGTCGGTCCCCACCGCGCCGAAGGCGGTGCGGCTCGTCTTCAGTGAGGCCCCCGAACCCCGCTACAGCGCGGTTACCGTCTTGAATGCCGCGCGCGAGCGCTTCGACACCGACGACCTGCACGCGGCGCCCGACGACGGCGCGTCGCTCATCGTCGGTGTCCGCGACATGCCGCAAGGCGTCTACACCGTCGTCTGGAAGACGACCTCGGCGGTGGATGGCCACACCGCGAGCGGGACCTTCTCCTTCGGGATCGGCGCGGCGCCCGTGACGACCGCCGCGACGACAACCAGCGGCGCCTTCACGAAGGATACGCCGCTTGAGGTGCCGGCGAAATGGCTGGCGCTGCTCAGCGTGAGCGTCTTCCTCGGCATCCTCTTCCTCAGCCTCGTCATCTGGAAGCCGACCATCGCGGCGGCATCGCAGCAGCGTGCGGTGGACGAAACGGTCGCCCAATCGGTGAACCGACGTCTCGGTCTCACCATGCAAATCGCGCTCGTCGCGCTCGTCGCGGCGACGGTGATCGGGCTCCTGGTGCAGGTCGCCAAGGCGACGGATCGGTCGCTCATCGGCGCGCTCAACCTTGGCACCCTGCGCGACTTTCTCTTCCTGACGCGCACCGGCCACTTCTGGGGTCTGCGACTCTCCCTCGCGATCGCGGCGGCGGTCGTTCTGCGGCCGAAGCGCCTCGTGCTCGTCCGCACCACCCAGGCGCGCGAGACGACGGCCGAGCGCGTCGCGACGGCGGCCGGCATCGCGCTCGGCGCGGGTGTCCTCCTCACCGTCAGCCTCATCAGCCACAGCGCGGCGACAGCCTTCTGGACACCTTTCTCGATCGTGATGGACTGGCTGCATCTGCTCGCTACAGCGGCCTGGATCGGCGGACTGATCGGCCTCGTAACAACGGTGCCGCTGCTCCGGTCGCGGACGGCGGGGGGGAGGACGATGCTGCGGGAGACCGTGGCGCGATTCTCGAACTTGGCGCTGGTGAGCGTGGGCGTGCTCATCCTCACCGGCCTCTACATGGCGTGGGTGCAGGTCGGTTCGCCGCAGGCGCTCTGGCCGACGAATTACGGGCGGGCGCTGCTGCTCAAACTCGTCTTCGTGCTGGGGCTCGTCTTCCTCGGCGCGTTCAACATCCTCTGGATCCGCCCGCGTCTCGAGGCGAAGGGGAGCAACCAGACGAAGGAACGATCAATGGTCTCGCGGATCATGGAGCATTTCCGTCGCTCCATCACCGCCGAAATTGTCCTCGGCGTGATGGTGCTGCTCGTGGTCGCGATCCTGACCGGCTTGGCGCCATCCCGCGAGGCGCAGGTGCAGACCGGCGAGACGAGCCTGACGCAGCGGGCGCAAGCGGGCGATCTGACGGTCGCGCTCACCCCTTCGACGCTCCAGCCCGGTCCGATCACCTACGATGTGTTCGTGACGAAGGGAAAGCCGGTGGGCGATGCGGACCGCGTGACGCTGCGGTTCGCCTCGCCGGATTTGGGCACGGACGAGACGGAAGCGGTGACGGACACGACGGGCGACGGCCATTATACCGTCACCGGCCCGTATACGACGCTTAACGGGGACTGGCAGACGCGGGTGATCGTGCGGCGGATCGGCGTGGAGGACGTGAGCGCCTCGTTCACCCTGCCGATTGGCGGCACGGCCGTCCCATCAACGGGAACGGGTATCTCCGCACCGACCGTCACCACGATGACGCTGATGTATGGCCTGACCGCTATCCTCGCCGTCCTCGCTGCTCTCGGCGGCGCATCGGTGATGTCCCGCCGACTGACGGCTCGCTACATCTAGCGCGGCCGCGGCCGCTGTCCCCGCAGCGGCCGCCCGGATTACCCCTCTCCTCGCAACGAAGTATGCGCCATGATGGCCCGTCGAGCGGATGATGCTCGGCGGGCCATCAGCGTGCCGCACGAACGGAACGGGGATGCGGGGCATCATCGCATCCCCGCGCGCATATCCGCATTTGCGCGCGGGGCGCTGGCCGAGTGACAGCGATGACGATCCTCATCGAGGTCAGCAAGGGGCATCATTCTCTTCTGGCACGGTCACTACGGAGGCCGCGACATCCCCGCTTGCCGACGCTCGTTCCGCATGCCGACGCGGGATTGTTCCTCGGATAGGAATGGCACAGGTCGATAGCGCCGCGATGAGCGGCGGGCCGGAAGCCTACCGCTGCCGAGAAAGTGCGCCCAACCGCGCAAACCGTTCCGGGTCGCGGGCGGCAAAGTGCGCCGCCACCGGAAGCAAAAACGTGCGGTTCATCAGGAATCGGTGATTACTTCATCATTCGTTGCGGGGAGCGATACGGG
>JAICIL010000303.1 GCA_025924435.1 Chloroflexia bacterium
GCGCGGTTGCCGCACGTCTCCATGCTGCACCAGCGGCGGCTGCCGTTCTTGCTCATGTCCAGAAAGAGCCAGCCGCAGTCGGGCCCCGCGCACTCGTGGACGCGGTGCAACTCCTCGGCGGTGAGCAGTTCGGCGGCGGACCACGCGACGGGCCGGATGAGGCCGCCCGGCGCGGACGGATCGCGATCCCACTCCCAGTGGAAGTGCCCGCCCGCCGGGACGAGGCGCGCGTGCGCCATCGCCTCCGCAATCGCCGCGTTCACCGTCGCCAGATCGTCCGCCGGGGGGTCGGCATCCGCCGCGACCGCCGAGAAGACGCGGTAGATCGCCTCGCGCAGCGCGATGGCATGCGCGAAGGCCGCGTCCGCACCGGACGGATGCCGCGCCGCCGCGCGCGCGAACTCCGCCGACTCATCGCCGGACACAATGCCCGCCGCCTCGCCCCACGCCACCAGATCGGCGTAGGAATGCAAAGTTTCCTCGTGCGGCTGTACATCCGGGCGGTCGCCAAGCGTGTTGGCGAAATCGAGGCAGAGCCGCCCGGCGTCGAACTCGAAATTGTGCGTCGTTTCCATCAATCAGGTCCCTCCCACCCATCCATTATAACCCCTGATTGACGGTTGACAAGTTACCGCCGCGCTGGTACACTGTAACCAGTAAAAGTGGATAGATGGTTATCAGCGTACGGCGGGATTTTCCGCCCGGGAAGGAGCCTCACCACCGACCGGTTTCATCCGACGCAGCGGGCGGATCGCCCGGAGAAAGAAGGGTCTCAATGAATGGTCTGCCGTATGAAATGATCCAGCAGCACTACAGCGAGGCGATGCGGTACAGCGGCCCCGAAGCGACGGGGCGGCTCTGGATCGCGGACCGGTTGGCGGAGGCGACGCGCGAGTCGCTGATCGCCGAGGCCGCGCGCAGCGCGCCACGGGTGCGGCCCGTGTTCCTCTCGCTCGGCGGCCTGCTCGTCCGCCTCGGCACACGGTTGGAGACGGTCGGCGCGGTGGAGTGCCGCGGCGAGTACGCGTAACGGAATCATGGTGGCGCAGGCTGAAGTCTGCGCCACCGACCCGTGAAAAGGAGCGCGGCGATGGCGGACCCGACGACCAAGGCGGAACTCCTGGAGCAGGTGCGCGCGATATACGCGGCACTGGACGCGGCGACCGAACCGATTCCCCCGGCGCTGGCATGCGTGCCGGGGGTCAACGGCGCGTGGTCGGTGAAGGACGAACTCGCACACCTGACCTTCTGGCACCGGAACCTGCTCGCGCGCCTCCATGGCGTCGCCGCGGATGCGCAGCCGGGCGGCACCGTGCTTGACGACGACACCTGGAACCGCCGCGCCTTCAACGCGAACCGCGCCCGCGCGCTCGATGACGTATACGCCGATCTCTGGCGCGCGCAACGGGCGACCCTCGACGCGCTGGACGCGCTGCCGGAAACGATGCTCTTCGCTTCGGGGGCGCACGGCGGCCCGCTCTGGGAAGCAGTTGACGGCACAATCCTCAACCACTACCCGGAACACATCGAACAGATTGAGCGGTGGCGCACGCAGCATGTGACGCCCCCGACGATGAAATCCGACCTCCTCTATCGCATCGCGGACGGCTACGCCGCGTGGGCGGCGGCGATTGACGCCGCGCCGCCGCGCGAGTTGACGCTGCCGGACCTCCACGGCGGCTGGTCCATCAAGGATGAAGTGGCGCATGTCGCCTTCTGGGAAGGCCGCCTCCTCCCCATCCTCCACGCCGCCCGCGCCGGTGGGGAGCCGCCATACCGGTCCGGCGTCGGGAGCGCGGAGAAGATTGACGCGATGAACGCCGAGGTCTTCGCCGCGAGCCGTCGGCGCGACCTGGACGACTTGCTCGCCGAGATGGATCGCGCGCACGCCGCGCTGGTGGATGCGGTCGAGGAATTGCCGGACGACGCGCTCTTCGACGCCGATCATTTCGCGTGGATGGGCGGCGCGCCGCTCGTGGCCGCCATCGCCGGGGACACCTACGAGCACTACCCGGAGCACACCCGCAACATCCAACGCTGGCGTGCGCTGCGAAGCATGCAAGGGATCGCCCGACGATCGCGCGCATCGGGCGCGGCGAAAGGGGCGTGAGCGCGTGATGACCGAGCGAATATCCCGCACCGTCGTCTGGCGGCGACTCGACGGGCTTGGTGTGGAGCACTGCTCCCTCGCACAGCGCGCGGACGGTTGGCGGATAGCGGGGACGGCGATCCGCGCCGATGGCGGCCCACTCCTCGTGCGCTACCGCATCGCGTGCGACACCATGTGGCGCACGCGTGCCGTGGAGATCGAGGCCGAGACGAGCACGGGCATCCGCGCACTGCGCCTCGCGGTGGACGAAGAGCGGCGATGGTGGAACGCGGATGCCGAGGTCGTCGCCTTTCGCGGATGCACCGATGTGGATCTCGGCGTCACACCGGCGACGAACAGCCTGCCGATCCGCCGCCTGAACCTCGCAATCGGCGAAACACGGGCCGTCACCGCGGCATGGATCCAATTCCCCGAACTACGGATGGAACCGCTCCCCCAACACTACACCCGGCTCGACGTGCTGCGTTACCGATATGAGAGCGCGGACGGTGCGTTCACGACGGAGATTGCGGTGGATGACCTCGGCTTCGTCACGACGTATGCCGGTGGCTGGGAGCGCATCGCGAGCGCCGATTACAGCGGTCATGACGTTACTTGATGCCGTTGTGCATGGCGGGCGCATGCTCGCACGGGTGCCTATGGCATGACGAGTGTATCTCATCAGGGAAGGAAATAAACGACTTGATTGCGCGCATCTGGCGCGGCGAGACAACCGCCGCGAATGCCGCACCTTACTCTCTGTCACGCGCGCTATCGGGTGTCGGATACGTTGGACATCGCCGATCCATCAGCAAACCACGTGCGCTGAATGGCTTCCCAGGCGAGATCATCAATAGATCTGCTCAGTCGCGATGAGAGGTCCATCAATCTATTCATGTCTTCTTGCGTGCCCCAGATTCGTAATTCCGCACCTGTCTCGATTTTTTGTGCTGCCCTGATCGCTGAGGTGACAACGTACGCGCGGATGCGTTCAGGCGTCAGGCCGTGCTCGCGCAATTTACGCCCCGCTGCTCCTTCGTCCTCACGCACCAGCGCGACGAGGAGATGTTCAAGGCCCACCGCATCGCTGCGCAGATCAGGGTCGTTAATCTCTTCGCGGGCGAGTTCGACAACGCGCTGCATGCTTGGCGACAGGTCCAGCGGGCGTGTAGGCCCGGCTGGTTGACGAGACAGAGACCGACCCGGTCCCTCGCGTGGGACCGGCACGTTGAGCGCGGCCAGCATCACATTGCCTTGTACATGTTTCATGAGACCAATGAGCAGATGCTCCGTAGTCAGTGTATTGTGTCTGCGGCGCTGGCCTACTTCCTGTGCCATTAACATGACATGACGCGCCTGTTCGCCGAACGTCTCAAACTCATCGATCATGCATATGCTCCCTGCCTGGCAATGGAATGGCTGGCGCGATGGTACCGTGCAGGACCAGCGAAAGCAATGATCTGTCCGAGCGCATTCAGGCGTCGTAAGACCGCACCGCATCGAGGAGCATCGCGACGAAGGCGGGCGTGTCGAGGTCCACGCCGACGTGGACATTCGGCTCCTTGCCCGTCACCTGCCAGAGATCCACCACCGTGCGGCCCGCCGTCAGTTCGCCGTGGACTTCGATGTCCACATTGCGGAATTGCGTCGCGACGATGCCGGGCTGGATCACCTGCGCGACGGCGCACGGATCGTGCAGCGGCGCGCCGCCCATCCGGTAGACCTGCTCGTGCCAGAGCGTGAAGAAGTCGAGCAGATCCGCGACGACGACCGCGACCTTCCCGCCCGTCTCGCGCAACTGGCGGGAATGCGCGGGCGTGATGAGCGCCTTGTGCGTCACATCCAGCCCGATCATCGTCAGCGGCACCCCGGCGTTGAAGACGATGCGCGCCGCCTCGGGGTCCACGTAGATGTTGAACTCGGCGGCGGGCGTCTTGTTGCCCTCGGCGATCGCGCCGCCCATCAGGCAGATGTGCGCGATCCGCCCCTTGAGGTCGGGATATTTCAGTAGAAACAGGGCGATGTTCGTCAGCGGCCCGGTCGGGATGAGCGTGACGGGGCGGTCGCTCTCCCGGATGGCGCGGGCGATCAGGTCCACGGCGTGCAGCGGCTCCGGCCGGACCGTCGGTTCGGGCAGTCGCGGCCCCTCCAGCCCGGACTCGCCGTGCACCTCCGGCGCGATCTCCTGCGGCCGCAGCATCGGCACGGCGGCGCCCGCCGCGACGGGCACATCGGCAATCCCCGCGACGGTGCAGAGTTGCAGGCAGTTCCGGAGCGTCTTCGGCAAGGTCTGATTCCCCGCCACCACGGTGATGGCGCGCAGGTCAATCTCCGGCCGCGCGTACGCCAGCAGGATCGCCAGCGCATCGTCGTGCCCCGGATCCACATCCATCACCACCGGGATTGCATCTCCATTCACCCGCTGTGCCACGTCACACCTCCAAAGAGAAATACGAGCGCAGAGGACGCAGAGGGCACAGAGAACACAGAGTGAAGAAGGGTATTCTTTTTGATCTCTCCGCGTCCTCTGCGCTCTCTGTGCCCTCTGCGTTAATCCCCGTCCGCCGTCAATACGGGGGCGGTGGGTTCGGCGAGGGCTTGCTGTTCGCGATAGCGGCGGGCGCGGCGGGCCTGCTGCGCCTTCTGGCGCTGCGCGTAGACGACGAGCGCGACGACGGTGATGACATTCGGGATGACGGAGACGAGTTGCGCGTAGTCCTGGAGGGCGCGGACGGGCTTCAACTGGTTCGCCAGCGCGTCCGCCGCGCCGAAGAGCAGGGAGGCGAGCGCGGTGCCGTACGGCGTGCGCCCGCCGAGCAGCACCGCGCCGAGGGCGATGAAGCCGCGCCCCGCCGTCATGTCCCGCACGAACTGGCCGTTCTGGCCCATCGAGAGGAAGACGCCGCCCAGCCCCGCCAGGAGGCCGCTGAGGATCAGCGCGGCGTAGCGCGTCCGCACGACGCTGATCCCCGCCGTCGCCGCCGCCTCCGCGTTCTCGCCCACCGCCCGCAGCCGCAGGCCCCATTTCGTCCGGTAGAGGTAGAACCCGACGGCGAAGATCATCACGAACGCGGTGTAGGTCAGGACGTGCTGGCCGCTGATCACCTGCTTGACGCCGGGGATGCGGTCGAGCACCGGGATGTCCCAGAAGGGCAGTTTCTTCGTTTCGAGCGTGCTGGAGGAGCCTTTGTCGTGCAGGATTTTGAAGAGGAGGAAGACCGTCGCGCCCGAGGCGAAGATGTTGAGAGCAAGCCCGGCGAGCACGACGTCCGCCCCCAGATTGAGATGGACGAAGGCGAGCAGGGCGGCGGCGA
>JAICIL010000304.1 GCA_025924435.1 Chloroflexia bacterium
CGCGACGCGACGAGCGGCATGCACTGAGGTAGCGTGGGCTTTCCAGCCTACGCGAGAGGTCGCAGGCTGGAAAGCCCGCGCTACCAACCTCGTGTCGTTTCTCCGATGTACGACGCGCCGTGTGCGATAATCGCCGCCATCGCCTGGCCGCGTCGCGAAGGGGGAGCACCGCAATGGCAACGGACACCGAGAAGATGACGATTACCGCCGTCGAGAGCCTCACCTTTACGTACCGCTCGCACACCGGGCGCGACGATGAGGGGCACGGGCACCCGGCGCCGGAGCACGAGGCGACGCAACGCCTGGCGCGCATCCGGACGAGCGCGGGCGTGGACGGCTACTGCTTCGGCGGCACCGAGGAGATGATCGCCGTCGCCCGGCGCTACCTGATCGGCAGGGACCCGCTCCACCGCGAGTCCATCTGGTATCGGCTGCTGGAGAGCCAGCGCCTCGAGCGGCGGGCGATGGACGACCGCAACTTGGCGGTGATTGATTGCGCGCTGTGGGACTTCGCGGGCCGCCTGACCAATCTGCCGGTCTATAAACTGCTCGGCGCGGCGCGCGCGAAGGTGCCCGCCTACGCGAGCACGATGTGCGGCGACGACATTCCCGGCGGCCTCGACACGCCCGAAGCGTACGGCGCGTTCGCGAAGGCATGCAAGGCGCAGGGCTACCCGGCGTTCAAGTTGCACACCTGGATGTCGCCCCACGGCCCCGACCTGAAGCGGGACATCGCGGCGTGCGCGGCGGTGCGCGATGCCGTCGGGCCGGAGATGAAACTGATGCTCGACCCGCACCACGACTACACGCGCGAGGAGGCGCTCTATCTCGGACGGGCGCTCGAAGAACTGGACTACTATTGGATGGAGGAGCCGATGAACGAGCACAGCACCTCCTCGTTCGTCTGGCTGACCGAGAATTTGAAGTTGCCGATCTGCGGCCCGGAGACGGCGCACGGCCAGATGTACACCCGCGCGGAGTGGATCGTGCGCGGCGCGTCGGACATCTCGCGCGTCGGCGTCTTCGATGTCGGCGGCATCACACCCGCGATGAAGACCGTCCACCTCTGCGAGTCGTTCCGCATCCGCTGCGAGATTCACGGCGGCGGCGCGCCGAACCTGCAAGTACTCGGCGCGATGGCGATCCCCGGCGAGTTCTACGAGCGCGGCCTCTTGCACCCGCACGTGGACTTCGACGCCGAGAAGCCCTGGCTGAAAACGCCGATTGACGCGATTGACAGTCAAGGCAACGTCGCGATGCCGCCGGGGTCGGGCCTCGGCGAGGAGATTGACTGGGACTTCATCAAGGACAACCTGGTTCAGGATTGGCACTGAAGACAGTCTCGGTAGCGCGGGCTTTCCAGCCTGCGAGAGGACGATGTCGTGGGCGGAAGCTGATCGGATGGCCAAGAGAGGCAAATTCAGCCCAAAGGAAGCGCAAACGGAAGTCGGGACATCTCCATATCGCATCTCCGCCCGACGCTCCCGGCGATTAGGGTCAATTCCACTTTCTCCATTTCCTTGTATTCGCTCATGCTGATTTCCGTTCCTTGAATGCCTGCGGGAAACGCGCGTGCAGGCGTTCGTCCAGCAGTTCGGCGAGGTGGAGGACGCGGATGGCGCGGCCCGAGGCGTCCATGCCGCCGCGCAGGTGCATGATGCAGCCGGGGTTGTCGGTGACGAGCGTGCGCGCGCCCGTTCGGTCCACGTTCTCCAGTTTGCGCGCCAGGATGCCCTCGGAGAGTTCCGGATAATCGGCGGAGACCGAGCCGCCGAAGCCGCAGCAGACCGCCGCCTCCGGCAACTCGACGATCGCCAGCCCCATCACCCGCTCGATCAGGGCGCGCGGCTCCTCTTTGAGGCCCAGCACGTTGTGCGACTGGCAGAAGTTGTGATACGTCACCGGCTCGCCGCCGGGCGCCGCGAGCGCGCCGTCCGGCAATTGCGCGACCGTCGTCAGGAACGAGGTGAGGTCGCGCGTCCGCTCGGCGAGTTTCTCGGCGCGCGCCAGCCAGTCGGGTTCGTCCGCGAACAATTGATGGTAATCGTGGGTGATGGCGACGGCGCACGACGCGCCCGCCGTGACGATCCAATCGGCGTCCGCCGCCTCCAGTCCCTCGATGGTCGCCTTCGCCATCGTCTTGGCGCGGGGCCAGTCGCCGGAGTCGAAGGCGGGCAGGCCGCAGCAATGCTGGCTCGTCGGCACGACGACGCGCGCGCCGCACGCCTGGAGGACACGCACCGTCGCCTCCGCCATCTCCGGGAAGAGGCGGTCGGTGAAGCACTGGATGAAGTAGGCCACCCGCGCGCCCGTTGCGCCCGTCTCCAAGAGCGGCGGTGCGAGGAGCGGCGCGTCCGGCACGCCCGCGGTTTCGCCGCCGAAGAGCCGGTCGCGCGCGGGTTCCGCCGCCGGGACGGGCAGGCTGCGCCACCGCTGGAAGCGGTCCATCCCCGGCAGGTGGGGCAGGAAACCGTCCGGGTCCGCAAGCGGCCGGCCGAGGCGCGCGGCGACACGCGCGGCCTTGTCGAAGAGCGCGGGGCTGGCCCAGAGTTCGAGCGCGGGCCGCTTGTACCACGGCAGGCCGAATTCCTCGACCGTCCGGTGGCGCACTTCGAGGATCTGTTGCGGCAGCGGGATGCCGACCGGGCAGACGGTCGCGCAGGCGTTGCACGAGACGCAGAGCGACTGCGGGCCGGCCGCGTTCTCCCAGCCGTTGTGGAACCCGGTGTTCACCAGCCCGATCGCGCCCGAGTAGATGTAGCCGAAGGCGTGGCCGCCGACGACCTGATAGGGCGGGCAGACATCGGCGCACGCGCCGCAGCGGATGCAGCGGAGCGCGTCGTCGAAGATGGTATCCGCGCGCATCGCGCTCCGCCCGTTATCCACGAAGACGTAGTGCATCTCCTTACCGGGGCGGTCAGGGCCGCTGACGAAGGTCGAGTAGACGGAGATCGCCTGCCCGGTGGCGGAGCGCGCGAGCAGGCGCAGTTGGAGCATCGCGTCCGCCATCGTCGGCAGCAATTTCTCGTAGCCGACGACGACGACGTGCACATCGGGGATCGAGGTGACGAGTTCCGCGTTGCCCTCGTTCGTGACGAGCAGCATCGCGCCCGTCTCGGCGACGAGCGCATTCGCGCCGCTGATCCCCAGCCGCGCGGCGAGGAAATCCTGCCGGAGCGTGCGCCGCGCCGCCGCCACTTGCCCGGCAATGTCGTCCGGTTCGAGTTGCTCGCCAGTCGCGGGAGAAAGGAGGCGGGCGGTGTCGTGGCGGTCCATGTGGATGGCGGGCGCGATGATGTGCGAGGGTCGGTCCTCGGCCAGTTGCACCAGCCATTCGCCCAAATCCGTCTCGACGATGCCGACGCCGCGCTCTTCGAGGTACGGCCCCAGGCCGATCTCCTCCGTCACCATGGACTTCGACTTCGTCAGCCGCGTGATGCCCTTGCGCGCGCAGAGATCGGCGATGTACCGGCACGCGTCGTCGGCGCTCGCGCTCTCGTAGACAATCGCGCCGTTGCGCTCCGCCATCGCCCGGAATTGCGCGAAATAGGTCTCCTGATCGGCGATCACCGCGTCCTTGACCGCCGCGAGCCGGTCGCGCAGTTCCTCGAAGGTGTGGCCGGATTGCTCCAATTCGATGCCGGCAGTCGCCTCTTCCTCGCCGGTGCTCTCGAACGTCCCGGTGGGCGCGGGCCCCTGGCCGTAGGTCTCGCCCGCCTCCTCGCTGTCGGCATACTCCGCGAAACTCGTGTCCCGCCCGTTGCGCCAGTTGCGCTGGAAGCGGAGCAACCCGGCGCGCATCCGGTCGTTCGCGAGCGCCTCGCGGTACCGCCGCGCGAAGGGCGCGGGCGCGTGGTGATCGGCGGCCGCGCCGCGCGGTTTGCCGCGCTCGTCCGGCGGCGTCAGCGCCCGCTTCGCACCCGCGACGCCGAGCGTCGCCGCGAGGCCCGCGCCGAGCGCCAGCCAGCCGAGATGACGCCGCCCGTGCTCCTCATTCACCCGCATGCGCGCGCTCCTCATTTCCGCCATCGGATGCCGCCCCGCCGTCGAGCAGGACGATCCGCAGTTCCGCCGGGCCGTGCGCGCCGACGCTCAGGCTCATCTCGATGTCCGCCGTCCGGCTCGGGCCGGTGATGAAGGAGGCGTACCGCCCCGCCGGGCCGCCGTCCGCACCCGTGAAGCGGTCGCGCAGCCACGCCCCCGCCTCATCGAGGCCGGGGACGAGATCGGCGACGGCGAGGACGACGATATGCCGGTACGCGAGCATCCGCACCAGCCGATCCGCAAGGGAATCCGCGATCGCGTACGATCCGGTCTCCGCCACGCCGAGCGACGCGGCGGAGATGCCGACGGCCAGCGGGCCGAACGTCGCCGCCGGATCGGCTACATCAACCGGCGTGGGCGCGATGCCGCGCGCTTCCAGATGCCGCCGCAGGGCGGGATATGCCCGCTCCAGCGCGGGCGCGAGCACGACGCGCCGCGCATCGGGCGCGACGGCGGCGGCAAGATCGGCGGCGACCGCGGCGACCGCGTCCAGCGCGGCGACGCGGTCCACCGCCACGCCGAGTTTGCCCACCCGCGCGCTGAAGCGGCGCGCGAGGGTGTCGCGGTCGGACACCGACGGCGTGGCAACCGGGTTATGCGTAGTCACGAATCCGTCCCCTTGTATCGTCTTCCAGCCGGCGAACCGCCCGTCCGCACGGGCCAAGTCCGTGCCGGTCGCTACTCTACAACCTTTCCCCACGGGTCGCCACGGGAAGCGATAGCAGGCGGTCGCCGCCGTATCCTCCGGCATGCCAGCGGCCGATGCGCGCTCAGCGCGCGTGATTACGTGCATCGAGGGCAATGTTTGGCACGCATCGTGCGAATCGTGTTTCACTCGGCATCCATACTACCGAGGAATACCAGGGTGCGACTCGGGGAATAACCGAAGAGAAGGAGGATGCGCTGGCGAAGGTGTGCGACGGCCCCGGCCATCGCGGCGGCACGATGCCGCCGAACGGCCGGCGAACCCGGCGGGTGCGATCCCGCGCGGCGAGCGTTCAGGCAAAGGAAAGGAATACGCGGGTATGACAGCAGCCATGTCGTCCGACGTCCGCCTCTTACAGGCCGCGGCGGGAGCGTGCGAAAGCGTCCAGGACATCATCAACATCGCGGCGACCGCCGAAGCATTCGCGGTGACCGCCCTCGGCGGGGCGCTCGATAACGCCGCCAAGGGCATGCTGGCGCTCAACGCCGAGCAGCAGCAGACGCTCCGGGCGGCGCGGGCGGAGGAGCAGGCGCACTACGCCTACCTGACCGGCGCAGGCGCGAAGCCGCTCACGACCACCTTCACCGTGCCCGACCCCAAGATCGTCACCGACGTACCGACCTTCCTGAAGACTCTC
>JAICIL010000305.1 GCA_025924435.1 Chloroflexia bacterium
CCGCGCTCGGCGAGTTGGCGTTCCAGCCGCTCGGCGTAGGTGCTCGTCTGGAAGAGGGTCCGCTCCAGTTCGTTGACGCGCTCCTGCAAATCGGCGGCGATGAAACCGGGCACGCGCGCCCCCTTCGCCGGCTGGCGGCAGAAGGCGACGAGCGGCTGCGCGACCGCCTCCCATGTGAACGTTTGCCCCAGCGCGTGGCCCCGCGCGGCGAGGAGCCGCCGCTCGTACGGATTGTCAATCAGATTCGCCAGCGTCACGGCGAGCGCGGCGTCGTCCCCCGGCGGCACGATACGCCCCGCGTCGTAGGCGCGCAGGAGTTCCGCCATCGTGTCGCCGTCGCTGGCGACCGGCACGATGCCCGCCCAGAGCGCGTCGAGGACCGGCGTGCGGAAGGCGAAGCGCGCTTCGAGCGACGGTCGCTGGAGGCTGATGCCCGCGTCCGCTTCCAGCAGATATTCCGCCCGTTCGGCGTGGGGGATCGGGCCATCGGGGAAGAAGACGTGCGTGCCCGTCAATCCCAGTTCGTCGCTGCGCTGGCGGACGGCGTCGCGCAGCGAGGGGGGCGCCGGTGCGCCGTCCAAGGCGGCGGGGAGCGGCGCGTCGAGCATGACGGCGCGGATCGGATAATCCAGGTCGCGCAGCCGGGCCGTCGCGTGGACGAGCGCGAGCGGGTCGAGGCCGTGGCGGAGGCCGCCGCCCCAGAGCGCGACGAAATCATTGAGGCCAATGCCCGGCATCGCGCCCTTGAGCGCCTTCGCCCGCTTCGGCGGCGGCTGCGCGGGGATGCCGTACGGCACGACATCAATCAGCGCCCGGCCGTCGGGCGCGCGGCCGTAGATCCCTTCGGTCAGCCGCCCGGTGTGGGCGAGCGCGCCGAGCCAGAAGGCGCGCTGCGTCTCCGCCGGGCAGATGAAGAAGTCGCCCGCCGCGAGCAGACCGTTGATGGCGACAAGGTCGCGCGCCAGCCAATCCTGCTCGCCCGCCGCTTCCCGCGCGTGGCGCGCCTCCAGATGCTCGACGATCCACGGGCGGCAGAGGTCCACGACGAGGTATTTCGCCGCCATCTCCTCGGCGGGCAGGGCGGGGAGCGGCAGCGCCTGCGCGATGATCACGTCGTGCGCGCGGATCAGTTCGGTCAGCGCGGCGTACCCCTCACTCGCGGGGGGCAGGGCGGCGATGAAGAAACCGGGGCCGTCCGGGGGCACCGGCGCGGGCGCGGCGAGTGTCGTGCGGAACTCGCGCGCGAGCACGGCGGCGAGTTCCCACGCGCGGATCGCCGTTTCGCTCATCAGCGGGCCGACCGGCTCGTCGGTGACCATCAGTAGTCGCGGGATGGACGCGGTCATGGCAATATCCCAGTCCGTTTATCGCGGCAACGCCGGATGGCGCGCGCCCGATTCACCGTATCTCCACACGCGCAACACTCCACGTTTCGTGCCGCGCCGCCATGCTGCGCGGATGAGCATCCCAGCACAGCGCGATTTCCGGCGGCGGGCTGCGGCCCATCGCGACGGTATTCTTACACGTTTATCCGCGGAAATGCACGAATGTCGGGCGTGGATAACGATTCTTACCCGCCGATGGCTTCGCGGACAAAGCCGCGCGCGGCGAGCAGATCGAGAATCCTGGCCGCGCTCTCCGTCGGCGTTTCCGGGCCGCCGGTATGGCAGACGACCTCGGCATTCTCCGGCGGCTCGTACGGGTCGTTCACGCCGGTAAACCCGACGATCTCTCCCCGGCGCGCTTTCGCGTACAACCCTTTGGTATCCCGCTCCTCGCAGATCTCCACCGGCGCATCCACATGCGCGAGGACGAACTGATCGCCGCCGAACAGCGCGCGCACCTGATTGCGCGTCGTGCTGTACGGGCTGATCGCGGCGCAGATCACCGCGCCGTTATGCCGGGCGATTTCGGCGGCGACGAAGCCGATGCGCAGGATGTTCGCGTCCCGATCCTCTTTGCTGAAGCCAAGCCCCTTCGAGAGATTCGTGCGCACCACGTCGCCATCGAGGAGCGTCACCTGCCGCCCGCGCTCCATCAGGAGGACGGTGAGGATTTCGGCGATCGTGGATTTGCCCGCGCCGCTCAGCCCCGTCAGCCAGACGCAGAAGCCCTGCCGGTGCCGCGGCAGGGAAACGTCGGCGAGGATGGCGGCGACCTCCGGCCGCGTGAACCACGCCGGGAGAGCCTTCCCTTGCGCGAGGTAGTCGTTGCGCACCTGCGTGCCGGAGATGGCGAGCGTGCGCGCCCCCCCGGCGCGTTCCGCCTCTTCGTAGCGATCTTCGTCGGGCAGGTAGACCATCTCGTGGAACGGCATCGCCCGCACGCCGATCTCGTCGGCGTATTCCATCACCAGTTGCTGCGCGTCGTACGGCCCGTAGAAGGGGTTGCCGGTCGAATCCTTGCCCGGCCCCGCGTGGTCCCGCCCGACGATGAAATGGTTCGCGCCGTGGTTGCGCCTTATGATCGCGTGCCAGAGCGCCTCGCGCGGACCGCCCATCCGCATCGCGAGCGGCAGCAGGCTGAGCAGCGTCCGGTCCGGCTCGTAATAGCGCTCCACCAGCGTCGCGTAGCACCGGACGCGCGTGTAGTAATCCACATCGCCCGGCTTCGTCATCCCGACGACCGGATGGATGAGTAGTGAGCCGTCAATTGCCGCCGACGCGCGCTTCGTCAGTTCCTCATGCGCGCGGTGGATCGGGTTGCGCGTCTGGAAGGCGACAATGTTCGGGCGGCCCATCGCCGCCAGCCGCGCGCGCACTTCGGCGGGCGTCCGGCGCAGGCTGCGGAAACTGTACTGCGTCGGCAGGTTCACGACCTTCAGCGCGCCGCTCAGGTACCACGGCCCCCAGGTCGCCATCTCCGCGACGAGCGGATGCCGGGCGTCGGTCGTCCGGAAAACCTGTTGCGCCTCGGTCGTCGCGTCCCAGCGGTATTTTTCTTCCACCGCCATGACCGCGACGAGGTCATTTTGCGCCGTGCGCAGGGCGACCCAATCGCCGATCGCGATGTTCCGGTCGTCGCCGACGGGGAGGGTGATCGGCATGGGGAAGAGCGTGCCGTCCGCCAGGCGCATCTCCGCGAGGACGCGCCGATAGTCCGCTTCGCCCATGAAGCGTTCGAGGGGCGAGAATGCGCCCGTCGCCAGGAGTTCGAGATCGCAGAGCGAGCGCGGCGACAGTTGGATCGCGGGGAGGCTCGGCGCCCGCGCGATCCATTCCTCCCGCTCGCGCGCGTCCGCGACGCGCAGATCAACCAGTTTTCCGCCGTATGGCGCAATCAGTTCGACCAAGGTGACCCCTTTATCGTGCTAGTGGCGGCCTTCCGCCCGTGTCAGCAATCGCTCGCCTCGGCGCCCGCTTCGATCGTCGGTCTCGCCAGTCTGTGCCCCACTCCTGGGACAGACGAACGCGCATGAGCGGTAGGATACCGCGCACCGACGCTGTATGGACGAAAATGTTGGAGCCTTGTAAAAGGCTCTTTGCGCAATCCGTTTTCGATGTCCGATTGCGCGCCCCATGTACTTGACAGGGGCCGGGCCAGACGATACTACACGCAGGGTTCGCGCCGATCACCGCAGCCAGGAGAGAGAGAAGCGTTCGCATGCCCGCATCGCGTGTGCCCCGGTTCAGCGTCATCATCCCGCTTTTCAACCGCGTCCTCTTCACGACGATCTGCGTCCGCGCCCTGATGGCGGTCGCCGACTGTTGGGACGAGACCGAAGTGCTGCTCGTTGACAATGGCAGCACGGACGGAACGGCGGCGTTCCTGGCGACGCTCGGCGCGCCGTTCCGCACCATCAGCAACGAGCGGAACATGGGCTTCGCGCCCGCCTGCAATCGGGGGGCCGCCGCCGCGCGGGGCGCGTATTGCCTCTTCCTCAACAACGACACCGTGCCGCAACCCGGCTGGCTCACCGCCCTCGCCGGGGCGATGGCGGGCCCGATCGCCCCGGCGGTCGTCGGCGCGCGGCTGCTCTTCCCGGACGACACCGTCCAGCACGCGGGCCTCGGTTTCAACGAGCGGTACGAGCCTGTCCATCTCTCCTACGGCGAACCGGCGGACGGCGCGGCCCGCGCATCCCGCGCCGTCCCGGCGGTGACCGGGGCGTGCCTGATGGTCGAGCGGCGGCGGTTCCTCGATGTGGGCGGGTTCGATGAGGGGTACCGCAACGGCTTCGAGGACCTCGATTTCTGCTGCCGGATGCGCGCGGAGGGCGGCACTGTCTGGTACGAGGCGGCGAGCGTCGTCTACCATTTCGAATCGGCCTCGGATGGCCGGTATCGCTCGGATGTCGCGAATGCCGAGCGATTTCGGTCACGCTGGGCGGATTGGCTCAGGGCCGACCCCCTCGTGCGCGAGGCCGCCACCGCGGCGGAGATGCCCGTGCGCCTGAAGCGGAGTTATGCCACGGGCGCGGATGTGCGCCGCGAATTGGAGCGGGTGGTCGCCGACGCGTCGGCGTACCGCGCGGAGTTCGAGCGGCTGCGCACGGCGTACGATCAACTCGCCGAGGAATCCGCGCGGCAGGCGGATTGGGTGCGCGCGCTCGAACGGGATGCCCGGCGCGTGCGGGATCGCAACCCGCTCCAGCGCCTCGTCGGTAAACTGTTCCAGATGTGAGAATGGAAAAACGGGGGGAATGTGGCATGCGGATCGCGGTGACGGGGGCGAATGGGCAGGTCGGGCGGGCGCTGCAACGGGTGGCGGCAGAGTCCGGTGATGATGTGGTGCTCCCGCTTACGTCGGCGGCGCTCGATGTGTCGGACGCGGGCGCGGTGCGCGATGCGCTCGTGCCGCTCGCGCCGGATTGCATCATCCACGCGGCGGCCTACACGGATACGGATGCGTGCGAGGTGCAGCGGGAGCGCGCCTACGCCGTCAACGCGCTCGGCACGGGCTACGTCGCGGCGGCGGCGGTGGCGGTCGGCTGCCCGCTCATCGCGATCAGCACGAATTACGTCTTCGACGGCGAGCGTAACGAGCCGTACGACGAGTTCGATCCGCCGAATCCGCAGTCGGTCTACGCCCGCAGCAAGTGGGCGGGGGAGGTGGCGGCCGCGCGGGTGGGGGCACCCCTGCTCGTCGTGCGGACGGCGATGATCTACGCCGAGGAAGGGCGGAACTTCGTCCGCACGATGCTCGCCCTCGCCGAACGGAATGCGCCGCTCCGAGTCGTCGCGGACCAGTGCGGGCAGCCGACCTACGCGACCGACCTCGCGCGCGGCCTCCTCGCCCTTGCCCGTCAACCACTCCCCGGCGTCTACCATCTCACGAATGCGGGCCAGGCGTCGTGGTACGAATGGGCCTGCGCAATCTTCCGGATGGCGGGCCTCTCGCCGGACGTCCGCCCGATCCCGGCG
>JAICIL010000306.1 GCA_025924435.1 Chloroflexia bacterium
CCTCGTGCCGAATTGGTCGCCGGGCGGGGCGCGCCGCCTCTGGTGCCAGTGGCCGCACTACGACATGCCGTGGGACGAACTGGCGGTCGTCGTCGCGGACGCGGAGGGAAACAATCCACGGGTCGTCGCGGGCGGCAACCGGGTGACGAACAACTACCCGGCCTGGTCGCCGGACGGGCGGCGCATCGCCTTCATCTCCGACCGGGACGGCGACTTCGGCAATCTCTGGGTGATGGACGCGGACGGCGGCGGCGCGGAACGGCTCGTCCACGAATCCAATCAGCACGCCTCGCCCGCTTGGTCGCCGGACGGGCGGCGCATCGCCTACACGCGCAACGACGACGGCGAAGTCCAGGTCTATCTCTGGGAGAACGGTAACACGCGCCAACTCACGTCGTCGCCCGGCGTCCACGACAGCGTCGCGTGGCTGGACGCGGACCACCTCGTCTACACCTTCAGCAGCCCGGTCCTGCCCGCCGACATCTACGTCCACGCGGCGGACGGCTCCACGCGGCAGCCGCTGACGCAGAGCGCGACGGGCGGCATCCTCGGCGGCGACCTCATCATGCCGGAGCATGTCCGGTGGACGAGCCGCGACGGATTGGAAATTCACGGCCAACTGATCACGCCGCGCGAGACCGTCCCCGGCGACCACCCGCTCGTCGTCTCGATCCACGGCGGCCCGGTCGGGCAGACGATGTACAACTGGATGCCGCAGGTGCAGTACATGGCGCAGCGGGGCTGGATCGTGGTGCAGCCGAACTACCGGGGCAGCAAGGGGTATGGCCGCGCCTTCATGGAGAAACTATACGGCGACTGGGGCGGCGGCGACCTCGACGACTACATCACCGGCGCGGAGATGGTGATCGGGCAAGGGCTGGCGAACCCGCGCAAGGTCGTCGCGATGGGCGGCTCGGCGGGCGGCTACAGCACGCTGATCTGCATGACGAAAGCGCCCGATTTCTTCCGCGCCGGGGTTTGCCGCTTCGGCGTCGCGGACCTCGCCACCTTCACGGACAAGACGTGGATCTTCGAGCGGCACTACATCGCCAAACTGATGGGCGCGCCGAGCCGCAACAGCGCCCTCTATGTGGACCGCAGCGCGATCCACCACGTCGCGAATGTCAAGGAACCGATCCTCATCCTGCAAGGCGAGGAGGACATCGTCTGCCATCCGAGCCAGATGAACATGATGGTCGAAGCCCTCCGCAAGGCGGGCAAAGACGTGGAGTACACCACCTACCCCGGCGAGGGCCACGGCTGGCGCAAAGTCTCCACGATCATTGACGATGCCCACCGCACCGACGATTTCCTCATCCGCAAAGTCCTGAACAGGTAGGTCGAAAGCAAATGAACCGCAGAGACGCAGAGGACGCAGAGGAACACGGAGAAGAGAAAGAAATTCTTGTCTCCCTCTCTTCCCCCTCTGCGTCCTCTGCGTCTCCGCGGTTCTCCCCGGTTTGCCCGCGATGAATAGGACGGATCGGCTGCTGGCGATTGTGCTGGAGTTGCAGCGGGCGGGGAAGCGGCGCGCGGCGGACCTGGCCGCGACATTCGAGACGAGCGTGCGGACGATCTACCGGGACATGGAAGCATTGAGCGAGGCGGGCGTGCCGGTTGTTGCGGTGCCGGGGCGGGGGTACGCGCTGATAGCGGGGTATTTCCTGCCGCCGCTCTCCTTCCGCACGGACGAGGCGACGATGCTCCTCCTCGGCAGCGACGTGATGGCGCAGCAGTTCGACGCGCAGTACCGCGCGGCGGCGCGGTCGGCGGCGGCGAAGATCGAGGGCGTGCTGCCGGAGGCGTTGCGGGGCGAGGTGCGCTCGTTGCAGGAGAGCATCCGCTTCTTCGCGCCCGGCGACCCGGCGGAGCAGGAGCGGTTGCAGATATTGCGCCGCGCGATCCTCGACCGCCGCACCGTCCGTTTCCGCTACACCGCCCGCAATCCGAGCGAAGCCCACCCACCCGCCACGCGGGAGGTGGACCCGTACGCCCTCGCGCATATCGCCGGATCGTGGCACCTGACCGGGCACGATCACCTGCGTCGGGCGATGCGCAACTTCCGCCTCGACCGGATGGATGCCATCGCGATCACCGACCGCGCCTTCCGCCGCCCGGAGCGGCTCGCCTTCGGCCCGCGCACGGACGACCGCACGACCACCATCCGTGCGCTCTTCGATGCCGATACCGCCCGCTGGGTGCGCGAGGCGCGCTCGTACTTCACGGTCGCGGAGGAGGAGGCGCCGGACGGGCTACTCGTCACGCTCGCCGTGCGCGACGCGCGGGATGTGCTGCAATGGTTGCTCGGCTGGGGGAGCCATGTGCGCGTGCTCGAACCGGAATCGCTACGGCGGCTGATCGCGGACGAAGCGGCGGCGATGGCGCGCAATCACGCCGGATGCACCACCGAAGGCGAGGAACAGGGGTAGGAGCAGGCAGTAGCCTGCGATACAACCATGCCTCTGCCTGCTATCACCAAATCCCGCAACCGCTTTTTCGCTTCCCTTTCGCTACTGACATAATGGTGTCACGTCGAAGGTTTAAGGTGGTTCCAGACAGGCAATCGCGGGATTGCCATCCCGACAGGAGGTACCACGATGACAACGACGGCCACCGCCCCGACGCTCTCGTTCGCCGTGCTCTATGTGGACGACGTGGACGCCTCGTGCCGCTACCTTGCGGAGCAACTCGGCCTCCCCTCCTTCGCGGATCGGGGCGGGCCGGACTTCCGCTGGTTCGCGGCGGGGCCGGGCGGCATTGAGTTCGGCCTCATCCCGGCAGGCGAGGACACGCCGAAGGCGGGCACGGTCCAGCTCTACTTCTACACCGAGGGCTTGGAGGCCCCGCGCGAGGCCCAGCGCGCTCGCGGCGTGGACGCCGGACCGATCCAGCACCCGCCCTTCGGCGACATCTTCGATGTCCCCTCCCCCATGGCGAGCCGCCGCTGACGATGATGCGTCCCGCGTAGGGGAAGAATTCCCCACCCGCACGGCTACCGATGAGAAAGGAAACGCTGTGACGATGCAGAATGCTCGAGATGTCGTGGATCACTACTTCACCGCCTTGCGAGCGAAGGATTTCACCGCCATGCGCCCCATGCTGCACGACGACGTGACCTTCAAGGGGGCCTTGGGGACCACCGCTGGCGTCGAGGAGTACGTGAGCGGGTTGCAGGGCATGATGGCGGCCATGACGCGCATCGAGCGCCGGGTGATATTCGCCGAGGGCGAGGATGTGTGCCAGGTCTACGACCTCACCCTCGCGGAGCCGCCCGTCACCCTGCCGATCGCGCAATGGCTCAGGGTGCGCGATGGCCGGATCGCGCAGGTCAACGTCTACTTCGATCCGCGCCCCTTGTTCCCGCCACCGGCGTGACAAACCTCACCCCCCGGCCCCCTCTCCTTTGCCTTCGGGCAAAGGAGAGGGGGAGCGAATCTCTGCGTGACCGAGATATTGGGGGAAAGCCACGGCACTCCGCGCGAGTCACCCCTCTCCTTTGCTGCCAAGCAAAGGAGAGGGGCCGGGGGTGAGGTTCCCCGCGCCTCGGCGCTTGAAAGTGCCGCGCGCCGCGCCTATCATTCCGGGGTGATGTCGTGCGGTGTACCGGAAGGATTGAAACGCGCATGCGCGGAAGTCGTCAGGCACAATTGCTCCAACTCGGCGGGTGGCTGCTCGTGGTCGTCGGCATGATGCTGCCGACGGTCTTCATCGTCGCGGCGCCGCGCTTCCTCATCCTCATGCTGCCGCTCGCGTGCATCCTCCTCGTCCTCGGGTTGGTGCTCGTCTCCGGGCGCTGGCCGTCCGGGCGGGATGTCGCCTGAGTTGCGTCCGTCGCGCCGTCTGGTACGATGACCGCCGCGTTGAGAGCGGCGATCACGAACGGAGGTGGGCAATGGCGGATGGCGCGACGGGGCGGCGGATGAAACTGGGCGTGATGCCCTCGCTCGGTGAAGGCTCCTTCGATGGCCGGACACCGCGCTACGCCGATATTCAGGCGATGGCGCAGACGGCGGAGCGGATCGGCCTCGACTCCTTCTGGCTCGCGGACCACTTGATCTATCGCTATCCGGAGCGTGACGAGAACGGCTGCTGGGAGGTCTTCACCTTCATGAGCGCCGTCGCGGCGGCCACGTCGCGCATCGCGATTGGCCCGCTCGTCGCCTGCACCTCGTTCCGCAACCCGGCCTTGCTCGCGAAGATGGCGGACAGCCTCGACGAGATCAGCGGCGGGCGGTTCATCCTCGGCCTCGGCTGCGGCTGGCACGAGCCGGAGTACGACGCCTTCGGCTACCCCTTCGATCACCGCGTCGGGCGATTCGAGGAGGCGATGGCGATCATCGCGCCGCTCCTGCGCGAGGGGCGTGTGGACTTCCACGGCACATACTACGACGCGACGGACACCGTCCTCCGGCCGCGCAGTCCGTCGCCGACCGGCCCGAAACTCTGGATCGGCGCGAAAGCGCCCCGGATGCTCGAACTGACCGCGAAGTACGCCGATGCCTGGAACACCGTCTGGCACATTGACCCGGCGGTCGTGCTGGAGCGGTACGCGCCGCTCAAGGAGGCGTGCGCCGCCGTCGGTCGCGATCTCTCGACGCTGGAACTGACGGCGGGCACGTTCGTCAGCCTGCCCGAACCGGGCGAGGAAGCGAAAGACGACGGCAAGTCCATCACCGGCACGCCGGAGCAGGTCGCCGAGAAGTTGCGGGCGTTCGCGGACATCGGCGTCACGCACCTGATCGTCATCCTCCGCCCGTCCACCACGCCCGCCGCCATCGAGCGCTTCGCGCGCGTCGTGGAGATTCTGGATCGGGGATAAGCGAGATGGCCCCCTCCCCCGGCCCCTCCCCCGTGCGCGGGAGAGGGGACCCTGTTCTCGGCATTGCCAAAAGCGTCCGCAGCGAGTTCCCCTCTCCCACCGCAGTGGGGGAGGGGCCAAGGGAGGGGGCCGTTACTCAGTCCGCGTAGGCATACGCGCGTTCGGTGGCCGGGGCGGATTGCTCATCAATCACCGCCGGGGACTCGATGGTGATGTGCGGCAGCCAGCCGAGCCACGACGGCAGGTACCAGTTCGCGTTGCCGAGCAGTTTCATGCTCGCCGGCAGCAGCACCGAGCGGATCAGCGTCGCGTCGAGCAGCACCGCCACGCCGAGGCCGACGCCGACTTCCTTCAGTTCGAGCACCCGCAGCATGGCGAAGATCGCGAAGACGCCGACCATGATCGTCGCCGCGTTGGTGACGGTGCCCGCCGTCGCCTTGATGCCCTCCGAGACCGCCGCGTCGTTCGTCTCGCCCCGGTCAATCGCCTCCTTGATGCGGGAGAGGA
>JAICIL010000307.1 GCA_025924435.1 Chloroflexia bacterium
AGCAGGCCGTTGGTGACCACGCCCGTCGCGGGGTTCGTCAGCTCCATGCGCGCCTTGTCGAAGTACTGCACGAGGCGCTGGCCGCCCGGCGCCTCGACGTACGGCTCCTGCTGCCCCTCCCGTGCCAGAGAGAGCGGCCCCAGAAGTTGGGGGTGATCGCCTCGCCCGCCTGCCACTGCGCCTGGAAGGCGGGGCTGGCGAAACTCCCGGCGGCGCTGACGTTGAGGAGCGCGAGCATCGGTGTGATGAGCAGCGCCGCGCCGACGATGAGCGCGACGAGCGGCCCGCGCCTGCGGAGCCGCGCGAATGAAGGGGCGCGCCGCCGCGCCGGGGGATGGAAGACCGCGTGCGTGTCCATGCCAAACACCTCCTGTGAATCGCCACAACCTCGCGGAGCAGAGTCGCGACCCCCGCGACCACTGAGACAGATGAGAGGTTCGCCGCGTCTGTTGAAGAGACGTGCCCGAGCGTATGGCGGTTCCATCCGCGGCGCTATCCCTCGAAGGGCCCGAATGTCTGCGGCGCCAGTTCCTCGGCCGTCCGCCGTGCCCAGTCGCCGGGGCCGATGCGATCCCACATCCGCTCGCCGGCGCCCTGCAATTGTGCCGTCACCGCGCGCTCATCCACGTTCGTCACCGTGCCGTCGCGCATCGCCCACGCGCCGTCAATCATCACCGAGCGCAAATCCTCCGCCTCGGCGCTGTAGACGATATTCTTGATCGGGTCGCGCACCGGGGCCATGAAGAGCGAGTCCGCCCGCCAGAAGAGCAGGTCCGCCTTCGCGCCGGGCGCGATGCGGCCGAGATCGTCCCGGTGCAGCATCTTCGCGGCGTTGAGGGTCGCCGCGTTGAAGACATCGCCAGCGGTCGCCTTCTGCGTGTCGCGCGCCATGATCTTGCCGATCACGGCGGTCCAGCGCAGGCCCTCGATCATGGATTGCGGGGCGGTGTCGGTGCCGAGGCACATGTTCACGCCGGCGTCCACATAGCGCGGGAAGGATTCCATGGCGATGCCGCGCCGCGCGAAGACCCAGACATTGTGCGCCACCGACGCGCCGTGCCGCGCGAGGATCGCGAGATCGTCGCCCCCGTACTGCACCCAACTGTACCCGGCGATGAAGATCACATGGCCGAGGATGTTCCACTCGCCGAGGAACCCGATGGACTCCAGCCACTCGACGGGCGTCATGCCGTGCCGCTGCACCATCGCGTCGAACTCGAAGACGGACTGGCTGACGTGCAGCGCGAGCGGCACGCGCATCCGGTCGGACGCCTCCCGGCTCAGGCGCAGGAGTTCCTCCGTGCAGGTGTCCACCTGCGCGGGCGAGAGGAAGCCCTTCACCCGGCCGTTCGCCCGCCCGTCAACGCGCTCGATGAACTCGACGGCCCGCGCGAAACCGGCCCTGCCCGCCTCCTCGTCCCACTCGTACTCCATCTTCTTGCCGTCGCGCGTCAGCCAGCGCCCGGAGCGATAGCCGTTCGCGATATAGGCGCGCAGGCCGCTGCGCCCGACGGCGTCGGCGGTATAGTCGCCCTGGCCGCCGATCTCCATCACCGTGGTCGTCCCCGTGCGGATCAGTTCGGCCATCGAGTAATCAATCGCCGCGTGGCGCGCCGCCTCGTCAATCGCCGCCCCGCGGACCGGCAACATCTCGGCGAGGCCGGACATCGCGAACTGGCGCCGGCCGCGATCCTCGACGAACGATTTATCGAGCGGCGACTCGCTGAGGTGGGTGTGGGTGTTGATGAACCCCGGCGTGACGATCTGATCGCGCGCGTCAACGACCCGGTCCACATGCCCCCCGAACGTCCGGCCGACGTGGATGATTTCGTTGCCGTCAATGACGATGCACCCGCGCTCCAGGATGCGATGCGCGCCTTCCTGGTACGCCACGATCAGCCGACTGTCAATGCGCGTGCGCTCCCCCACGTCCGCTCTCCCCTCGCGTGCTCCTATTCTATCGCCTTCATGCCGTGCAGTGTCGCACGGGACGCCGAATCTGGAAATGGAGAGGGCGGGGCGCTCCTGCCACGCATCCGCGACGGGCGACGCGCCGCGAAATAGGTGAACTTACGGATGCTTTTTTTCTCGTATCCATGTACAGTAGGTGAGGACGGACGCAGTAGGAAACTTTTGGTGGTACCGGCGCCCGCTTGGGCGGGTTCCTCCCCCGCCCCCGTCGCGAGGGGAAGGTGGGAACCCCGCTACCATCGAGCGCCCGCTGGCGAACGCGGAACGCCGTGACTATCGCACATGTGCGTGCGAGCGCTGCCCGGTATTCGGCGCGCCCCGGAAAGGAGGCCTGTCAAGGAAACAGCACCGCAGTTCTTCGGCTGACCGACCTGTGGCGAGCGGCGATCCACGCATCGGGGCGCGTCGCGCGGGCAGCGTGGCCGCCATGCATCGCGCACGGCAGAGAAGGGGAAGGACCATGGTCACCACACCCAGCACACCATTCACCCTGGATGTAACGGGCCGCTATGTCTGCAACACGCTGGGCGAGGCCCTCGCCAGCACGGACCGCACGGCGGACGCCGACGCGCGGCCGTTCGACATCATCGTCATCGGCGGCGGCACCTTCGGCTCCGCGTTCGCGTGCCATCTCTTCAACCGCGACCGCACGCACGCGCACCGTATCCTGGTGCTCGAGGCGGGGCCGATGGCATTGCCGGAGCATGTGCAGAACCTGCCGATGCTCAGCACGAACGAGACGTGGGGCGTGCCGTGGGACTCGGACAGCCCCAAGGTCTGGAATCAGCGCTTCCCCGGCCTCGCCTTCAATGTCGGCGGGCGCTCGCTCTTCTGGGGCGGCTGGTCCCCGTATTTCCTCGATTCGGAGATGCCCTCGCCGCCGTGGCCGGTGGGGACGAAGCGCGACCTCACCACGCCCGTGCTGCCGCCGAGCGCGCCCGACCACAGCTACCTGGACGATTCCGCCCGCCAGATCGGCACGGACACGACGAACGATTTCATCCAGGGGGCGCTGCACGGCGCGCTGCGCGACCGGCTCTTCGCCGGCCTGCAAGCGCCGCCCGCCGACCCCGCGACGATCCTCACGGGCAAGCGCGGCGCGCTCGGCACGGCGGACGACCTCGAGGCGCCGCTCGCGGTGCAGTCCGCCAGCCCGCGCCCCGGTTTCTTCCCGATCAACAAGTTCAGCACGGTGCCGCTGCTGATCAGCGCGGCGCGGACGGCGCAGAGCGAGGCGGAGCAGAGCGTGCCCGGCAACGCGACCGCCGCGCAGCGGGATGTCAAGAAGCGCTTCATGCTCGTGGACAACACGCACGTCATCCGCCTGGAGCGGAATGGTCGTCAGATCACGCGCGTCGTGACGAACAAGGGCAGCGTGGACGTGCCGCCGAACGGGCAGGTCTTCATCGCCCTCGGCACCATCGAAAGCACGCGGCTCGCGCTCAACTCGCTGCCGAACGCGAACGGGCTGATCGGGCGCAACCTGATGGCGCACCTGCGCTCCAACGTCACCTTCCGCGTGCCGCGCGCCTCGTTCGGCGACGCGCTCGACCCGGCGATCCACCCGGAGGCGCGGAACCAGGAGGCGTCCGCGCTCTTCGTCAAGGGCGTCCACACGCACGCGGACGGGACATTGGGGCACTTCCACGTCCAGATCACCGCCGCCGGGGTGGGCGAACTCGGCATGGACTCGGAGGCGGACCTGTTCAAGAAGATCCCGGACATTGACCTGCTGGACAACTTCCGGGACCTCAACGTGAAGTGGGTCATCTGCACGCTGCGCGGCATCGGCGAGATCGTCGGGGACAAGACCTCCGCCGACCCGCAGAACCGCATCACGCTCGACGCGGGGCAGGGGCCGTACGACTACGGCCAGCCGCGCGCCCTCGTGCGCCTGGAGGCGGGGCCGGCCGGCTCGAAGGAATTGGTGCTGTGGGACGCGATGGACGCCGCGTGCGACGAACTGGCGACCGTGTTCGCCAACGGCGGCCCGATCCAGTACCTGTCGAGCCAGAGCGGCGGCGTGTGGCAGAACACGCCGCCCGGCCCGGACGCGCGCCGCGACACGCTCAGTTCGACACACCACGAGGGCGGCACGCTCTGGATGGGCGACGACCCCGCCACTTCCGTGACCGACGAGTGGGGGCGCTTCCACGAGGCGGACAACCTCTCCGCGATCGGCCCGGCCCTCCTGCCGACGATGGGTTCCCCGAACCCGATGCTCTCCGGCGTCGCGCTCGCCCGGCGGATGGCGGACCACGCGCTCGCCGGCCCGCCCGCCGTGCCGGTGGAACCCGGCTTCGTCTCGCTGTTCGACGGCACGCAGGCCTCGTTCAGCGGCTGGCAGTTCGCGGGGCAGGGCGCCTTCGCGCTCATTGACGGCGCGCTAGTGGCGCAACCGGGCGGCGATATCGGGCTGCTCTTCTACGCCCTGCGCCCCTTCGGGGACTTCACGCTCCGGTTGCAGTTCCGCCTCGTGGACCCGAACAACGACAATTCCGGCGTCTTCGTCCGCTTCCGCAGCCCGCGGATGCCGCTCCCGAACGGCGCGCCGCTGCCGAACAACAACCAGGCGTTCGTCGGCGTGGAGACGGGGTTCGAGGTGCAGATTGACGAGTTGGCGCACGGCAACCGGACGCTCGTGCCGCCCGAGGCGGATGGCCTGGACATGAACCGGACGGGGGCGATCTACAAAATCCCGATCGGCCCGAACATCGGCGAGCAGGATTACCAGCGCGGCCCGGCCCTGCGCGCGGGCGACTGGAACGATTATCAGATCGAGGTCGCCGGGGACACCTACACGGTGCATCTGAACGGGCAGCAGACGACGGTCTTCACGAACACCGACCCGAATCGCGGCCTGTCGCCGGATCAGGATGTGCACTCCGGTTTCATCGGGCTGCAAACGCATACCGATCGGGTGGCATTCCGCAACATTCGCATCATGGAAGTCGCCCCGGCGCCCGCGCCCCCGCTCGTGCTTCCCGGCATGGCGATGGCCGGGGACGCGAAGGAGATGGCGAAGACCATGGCGGTCAACGAGTAATTCCTTTCCGGGGGCGGGGACTTTCCTCGCCCCCGGAGAGACCGCCGTACGCCAATCGAAACGCTCGACGCTCGCGGCGACGCGAGCAGGATGGAGGATGCCGCCCATCCGTGTGAGCGGCGTCCGAATTGCCCCGCGCCTCCCCACGCGAGTGGCCAATCAAGATCGCGACGCGGAGCGCCTACAGTCTGTCTGGCTTTGTTGACATCCTTGTGAGGAGGAGGCACGCGGGCGCGCTAGAGGCGATAGACATCGTATGCAATCCCCAACACCAGCGCCTGCAACCGCTG
>JAICIL010000308.1 GCA_025924435.1 Chloroflexia bacterium
CGCGACCGCGACGGACGGATCGGCGACCGTCGCGGCGAAGGGGTAGAGGTTCGAGACGACCATATCCACGGCGGCGATCTCGTGTGCCGCGAGCGTCGCCATGTCGTCCGCGTTCTCCCGGCGCGCGAGGATGCCGCCATGCACGGCGGGATGGAGCGTCTTGACGCGCCCGCCGAGAATTTCCGGGAAGCCCGTGACGGCGGCGATGCCCGTTACCGGGATGCCCGCCTCCGCGAGTGCGCGCTCGGTGTTGCCCGTCGAAACCAGTTCCCAGCCGAGATCCACCAGGCCCCGCGCGAAGTCCACCAACCCCGTTTTGTCCCAGACACTGAGTATCGCCCGCATCGTCGCCTCCCGCTTTCGCGCAGATGGACGTCATCTCTCCGAGATATACTGCGCGGGTGATGCAAAGATGCCGCCGCGCCGCACGTCAGGGGATGACGCGGCCCAGGCGAACGGCCTCCACTCCCGCGCGGCGGCTCCCCCGTGGTCGCCCACGTTCCTTCGCCAGTCGCCGCCGCGCGTGGTCAACATTCGACCGGGAGCGACTATACACAATCCGCCCCGGCGCAACAAGCGAGGATCATGGCGGCGGCCTTCAGCCCGCCGCCACCGGGAAAACGCTGTTTTGTGTTCCCCACCGGCTAATTGCCGATCCGCACCGCGTCGCCGTCCCCGCGCGACACAATTGCACCGACGACGATTGCGTCGGGAATCATCCCCTGCACATCGCCCAGATGATCCGGCGCGACCACCGCGACCATGCCGATGCCCATGTTGAAGACGCGGTACATCTCGGCCTCCGCGACGCGCGCGGCATCCTGAATTGCCGTGAAGACCGGCGGGATCGTCCACCGCGACGACGCGAAATGCGCGGCGAGATGCGCGGGTAGCACACGCGGCACATTGTCTACGAGGCCGCCGCCCGTGATGTGCGCGAGAGCATGGATCAGCCCCGCTTCGATGGCGGGCAAGAGCGCGGCGGCGTAGGAGCGATGCTCCGCCAGCAGCAACGCGCCCAACGGTTCGGCGCAGCCCGGCGGGATTGTCGCCAGCCGCGCGCGCACCGCGTCGGTCGGCCCATCGAGGCCGAAAGCGCGGCGGGCGAGCGAGTAGCCATTCGTGTGCAGGCCCGCTGATGGCAGGCCGAGCAGCAGATCGCCCTCCCGCACCGCGCGCCCGTCGAGGATTCGCCCGCGCGCCACGCCGCCGACGATGCAGCCCGCGAGGTCGTAATCCCCCGCCGCGTAGATGCCGGGCAGCTCGGCGGTCTCGCCGCCAAGGAGCGCCATCCCGTGCGCGCGGCAGGCGTCCGCGACGCCACCGACAACCGCCGCGATCGTCGCCGGGTCGCTCGCCCCGACGGCGAGGTAATCGAGGAAGAAGAGCGGGTGCGCGCCGCAGCAGAGGATGTCGTTGACGCAGTGATGGACGATGTCCCGCCCGATGCCCGCGTGCGCTTGGGGCGTACCGACGGCGATGGCCAGTTTCAGTTTCGTCCCGACGCCGTCAATCGAGGCGACGAGCGCCGTCTCCCCGGCCTCCGACAGCGCGTAGATGCCGCCGAAATGGCCGATCTCCCCCAGCACGTCCGGGCCGTAGGTCGCGCGGATGCGGGCGCCCAGCGAGGCGAGCGCGGTCGCTTTCGCGTCTATATCCACGCCCGCGCTCGCATATGCGCTCCGGTTGCCACTCTCCATACCGCTACCGGGACGATTCATTCGATGGGGCCTGCGCCTCGCCCGGTGATGGGTCCGCCTGCGCGCCATCGTCGCCGGTGCCCGGCCAGCGCACATACGCGCTGACCGCATCGAGCAGTTCGCCGCGCGCCCGGCGGGTCAGGAGGCGCAACCGACCGAGGTTCGCGTCCGGTCGGGCGAGGACGAGCAGCGCGACATCGCTGTCGAGCGGCGTGAGCAGCACGAGGCCATTCTCGTATTCGAGCGTCGTCTGCGTGATGCCGCCGCGCTCTAACTCGCGCCCCATCGCCTCCGCGACGAGCAACCCGCTCGCGGAGACCGCGCCGACCGCCTCGCCGTCAATGCCGTCGGCGGCGCTGCTCGCGAGCAGCAACCCGTCGTTGCCGACGACCGCCGCGAGGTCAATGCCGCCGATATCCCGCAGTTGCTGGATCAGTTCGTTGAGCCGCGTGCCCGCCACATCGTTGCTTGCCATCCCGCCACACCCTTTCCGGTGGTCGCACACCATCGCGGGAGCGAGTATAGCCGATGCGGCCAATGCCAGAAACCATCACGATAGGGACTCTGGACCACCAAGACACCAAGAACACGGAGAACACCAAGAGGAAAAAGAAAAGAAGCGGGCTTCTCATTTTCTTTTCTTGGTGCCCTTGGTGTTCTTGGTGTCTTGGTGGTCCATTCCCCTTCGCTTACGCCGGTTCGGCGATGCGGTAGGGTGCGAGTTTGGCGGCGTCGCGCTGCGGAATAAGACCCTGCATCGTGATCCCCCGCTCGCCGTATTCGACGGATGCGACCCGCCCGCTGCGGTGGAACCGCTCGACGAGCGCCGAGTGGTCGTACGGGATGCAGACGCGCATCTCCGCCATTGTGTCGGTCAGGGCGGATTCGACCCGCGCGAGCAGTTCGCCTATCCCCTGCCCCGTGATCGCGGAGACCGGCACGTAGGCTTCCGGCAGTTCCAATGCTTCGCGCATCTCCGCCGGCACGTCGCCGCCGAGGACGTCCACCTTGTTCAGCGCGACGACGGTCGGCTTGTCGGCGACGTTCAACTCGCCGAGCACTTTGCGGACGGTCGCCGCCTGCTCCTCCGCGTTCGGATGCGTGAGGTCCACGACATGGACGAGCACGTCCGCCTCGCTGATCTCCTCCAATGTCGCGCGGAACGCGGCGACGAGTTGCGTCGGCAGTTGGTTGATGAAACCGACGGTATCGGTCATCAGCGCGTCGCGGCCGCTCGGCAAGGTGATTTTGCGCGTCGTCGGGTCGAGCGTCGCGAAAAGTTTATTTTCCGCCAGCACGTCCGCGTCGGTGAGGCGGTTCAGGAGCGTGGACTTGCCCGCGTTCGTGTAGCCGACGAGCGCGACGATCGGCACGCCGGACTGGCGCCGCTTCTGCCGGTACTGCTCGCGATGCCCATGAACCTCCGCGAGTTCCTCTTTCAGCAGCGTCACGCGCTCCTGGGCGCGGCGGCGGTCCACCTCCAACTGCGTCTCGCCGGGGCCGCGCAGGCCGACACCACCCATCGTCTGCCGCGAAAGGTGCGTCCACATCCGCGTGAAGCGGTTCATGCGGTATTCGAGTTGCGCCAACTCGACCTGCAAGCGCCCCTCGTGCGTCTGTGCGCGACGGGCGAAAATGTCCAGGATGAGCGCGGTGCGATCAATCACCTTGACATCCAGCGTCTCTTCGAGATTGCGCAACTGGCTCGGCGAGAGTTCCTCATCAACGACGAGCACATCATACTGGAGTTCCTCGCGCGCCGCCTTGACCTCCTGCACCTTGCCCTTGCCGAGATAGGAGGTCGGGTTTGGCCGCGAGAGATTTTGGGCGACCGCGCCGACGACTTCGAGGTCGGCGGATTCGGCGAGTCGGGCCAGTTCTTCGAGCGAATCGTCGGTCGTCCAGCCGTTTTCATTCCACCGCACGGCGGCGAGCATCGCCCGTTCGGTCGGCGGGGTCGTCGGATACAGTGTCGTGGGAATCGGGGTACCCTCCTGATAAGATGGCGCGGCGCCAGATAGCGTGCGCGTTCGGCGATCAATCAGTGTATCAGAAAGCGCCGGATCGCCTCGGTCGCCTCGTGCAGCAAGTCTCGATCATTCCGTGCATCGAGCCAGACAATCGCCTCGTCGCGGCGCAGCCAGGTCATCTGATGGCGCGCATAGCGATGGGTCGCCTGTTTGATCCGCTCGCACATACTCTTTAACGTCGTCCCCCCGTGCAGGTATTCCACGACCTGCCGGTAGCCGATGCCCGACAGGGCGGGCAGTGAGGGGTCGTACCCGGCGTCGAGCAGCCCGCGCACTTCGCCCACGAGACCGGCGGCGAGCATCGCGTCCACCCGCGCGTCAATGCGCGCGTAGAGTAGATCGCGCGGGAGATCGAGGCCGATGCGGAGATCGCGGTACGGCGGCGCGGAACGCCCGCGTTGCGCGCTGAACGGCTGGCCCGTCGCGCGGATTACCTCCAGCGCGCGGATGATGCGACGGAGGTTGGGGCCAGTGCGCGCGGCGGCTTCCGGGTCCCGCGCGGCGAGTTCGGACAGCAGCGACGCGATACCCTCGTTGCGTGCCCGCTCCTCCATCGCCGCCCGGAATGCCGGGTCGGGCGGGACAGTCGGCGGCTCCCAGCCGTCGAGCAGCGCCGTCGTCCACTGCGCCGTGCCGCCGACGAGGAGGGGCAGATGGCCGCGCCCGCGTATTTCGGCTATCGCGCTCGCCGCCTGCGCCTGCCACCGGGCGAGGTCATACGGCAGATCCGGGGTCGTCACATCAATGAGATGATGGCGAACCTCTCCGCGTTCCGCAGGTGTCGGTTTCGCGGTGCCGATGTCCATGCCGCGATACACGAGCCGCGAATCCGCCGAAACAATCTCGCCGGAGAACGCCGCCGCCAAGCCGAGGGCAAGCCGCGATTTACCTGAAGCCGTCGGGCCAAGCAGGGCGACGAGCGGTTGTTTCTCACCTTCACGGACCAATTCGCGGGACATTCGTTTGCTCGCTCGTCTCTCTGTGCGGTTGCACAGATTGGCATCAGATTGTTCAGCCGATCGTACGTAGAAGCGGGCGCGACCCGCTCGGTATGCTCGTCCCAGGCGCGATTTCGCCGCGCGCCGGTCGCGCAAGTCTAGCACGGCAGGGGTGTACGGCGTCCGCGGCCCTTGCATAGATCGGTGCAGATGCCCAATGATGTGACGACGAGCGCGTCTACCAAAGCGCTCCCGGCGATATCTGGTAAGGCAGCCAGGGAAGGAGACACGATGGGCGGGAACTTGCGCGAATTTCTGGAGATCTCGTACGACGAATTGGAGGAACTCAATCTCCAGGCGAAGGCCGAGCGTTCTGCACGTACCGATCCGGAGACGATCCGCGAGTCGCGCATGCGCTACCTCACCGACGAGAAGCGGATCAAGGCGGTCACAGTCTGCTTCACCGACCTCGAAGGCCGGTTGCATATGCTCGACTACGACAAGAAGTTCCTGCTCAAATCGGCGGACAACCTGACCTTCGACGGCTCTTCGATCCGTGGCTTCACCGCGCAACAGGAATCGGATCTGCGCCTGGGGATTGATTGGCCGGCCTTCTAC
>JAICIL010000309.1 GCA_025924435.1 Chloroflexia bacterium
ATCCGCGAACGCGTACCCGCACCGCGCGACCTCGGACGCGACGACAATCGCGCGTTCGTTGAGGGCGCGGACCGTGCCGCCATAGCGCGCCCGCCGCTGCCGTGCGGCGGCCTGATCGCGGATGACGAGCGCGCCGCTGTGCGGCAGGCCGCGTGCGATGCCGCCGACCGGCGCGGACACGGACCGCGTTTTCAGGCCGACGCGGCGTGCGCCGAGCGACATGCCCGCCGTGCAGGCGGCGCCGTCGTACCGCGCGATCGCGTCGGCGGACGCTTCCACGGAGAGCCTGAGCGTCGCCGCGTACGCGAGGATCGTCGAGGGGCTTGGGCCGGTGGCGATCACGTCACCGGCGGCAACGGTCTCCCCGCGTGCGACGCGCGGCGCATCGTTTTCTTCGAGCGCATACCATGTATCCATCGTGTCGCGAATCATTGCGCAGCCTCCGATGCTGCTACTCACTCGGTGTGCCGTTGGTCGCGGCGGGCCGGAGCCGCCCGCTCACATTCGGGCGCGGCGCGTTCGGCGTGGCGGCGGCGAGCGGGCGACGGCGTGTATCCACCAGTATGCCGCCCGCGCCGCCATGGACGGCGATCGGTGTGTCGGTCGCTCCGCGGCCCGTCAGCGTCAGCGTCGCCGTTTCGTGGCAGGGCATCGGTGTCAATGTATCCGCCGCTATGTCTGTGGTGGTCGTGCGGCCATCGTGCGCGAGCGTCGCGGCCATCACCCCGCGCGCTCGCTCGCCGGGCAGCGACGCCTGCACGACCGATCCAACCGGCGCCGGTGCGTCGTGCGCGAGGAGGCTCGACGCGTCGGCGGGGGAGACTACCGCGCACGCGCCGATTATGGACACGAGATCATCGTTATCGCAGGCCACGATGGCCGCGCGGACCGACGGCATGAGGTCGGCGACCACCCGCACAGCCATCGGCGGCGAACCCAACCGCGCGATCGCGGGGCCAAGCACCCAAAATGCCCCATCCGGGATTCGCTCGGCGGCCGTGCTGAGCACGAGGCGGAGCGCGGCGCGCGCGAATGCGGCGGCGATTGCCCGATCCTCCTCATCCGTGAGGAGCGCCATCGGCCACGATACCCGGCGCATCGCCCATGTGCGCAGGGAGTCCGCGCCGAGCGCGAAGGGGATCCAGCGGATGATCTGCTCCGGCTCGCACCGATGCAGCAGCCGAACCGCGCCGCGCGCGCCATCAATCGCCGGGTCGTGGTACACCGCCGCCCCGGTGTCGTCCGCGACGATCGCCGTCGTCCCATCTGCGACATCGAGATACACGCACGGTCGCCCGCGCGCGGCGCTCACGGCGCGCATCGCCGCCGCGAGCGCTTCCGGCCGCGATAGGAGCGGCATATCGTCCGGCATGCGGTGCAGCAACCGCGCCGCGCGGAGACGGTTCAGCGCGCCGGTGAGGCGCTGCGCGCGGTGGTCGTCGCGCGGGATGCAGACGGCATCGGGCGGCAATATGGCGGTGAGATCGGCATCGGACGTCAGCACGAGGCAGCACGCCTCCCCCGGCGACGCCGTTTCGTCCAGCGCGGTGAGGAGTTGCGCGGCCCAGGGCGGCAGCGCGCCGGGCGGGACGATGACGAGCAGCGCCTCGATCCGCCCATCGCGCCACTCCTCCATCAGGGCGTGATGCCACGGGCGGCGCGCGAGATGGCGCGGCGGAATCACCGGCTCGGCGACGCGCCGGGCGACGCCGAACCGCTCCGCGATGCCGATGGCGGCCGCGTCCTCCGCGCCCAGTTCGCCGACGATGTGCAGCGCGACGGGTGGCCCCGCGACGACAACCGCACCGATCATCTCCTCCGCGAGCGCAAATCCGCATCGGGACGCGAGCCGGTCGAGCGCGCCCAGCATGCCACGGTGCGGCTCGGCGGTGATCGCGGGGCTGCCCGCGATGAACCGTGCCTCGCCTTCGGTCAGCGCGACCAGCGAGATGTTCGCCTGGAGAGAGTCCGCCGCGATAATCAGCAGTTGGGGCGTCATGCCGCCCTGCTGCATCGTCGGTGCGGCGGAGACGGCATCGGCGGCGTTGTGCACGGCATGGCCTCCACGACAGCCCGGTTGCCCGGCGCTCGGTGGGTTCGTTTCGTCGCGACCGTCGGCATGGTCCTGTACCAGGTATCCCTCACATGTCGGTCTGTCCGGCCCAGTCTATCATGGCCGACGCGGCCCGTCAGGGTTTACGACGCCCCGGATCGCAGATCGGCCGAATCGAGCCAGATCGTCAGCGGCCCGGCATTGACAATCGTCACGCGCATCTCCGCGCCGAAACGCCCCGTCTCGACGCGGATACCCTCTTCCCGCAACGCGGTAACGACCCGCATGACGAGCGGTTCGGCGATGTCGGGCAGCGCCGCATGGACGAAACTCGGTCGGCGCCCTTTGCGGCAGTCGGCGTAGAGCGTGAACTGGGAGATGAGGAGGATCGCGCCGCCGGCATCGTGGATCGAGCGATTGATCTTGCCCGCGTCGTCCTCGAAGATGCGAAGGGTGGCGATCTTCCGCGCGATGAGCAGCGCATCATCGGCCGTGTCGGCGTCGCCGACGCCGATCAGCACCGTCATGCCGAGGCCGATTGCGCCGATGATCTCCCCACCGATGCGCACATCGCTGCTTTCCACCCGCTGGATCAGGGCGCGCATGCCGCCGTCTCCTCCTCGGCGCGCCGCCGGATCAGCGCGACGACGTGGGCCGCGATGCCCTCGCCCCGGCCGGTGAAACCCAGCCCCTCGCTCGTCTTACCCTTCACGCTCACGCACGCCACGGCGATACCGACCGTCTCCGCGATGCTCGCGCGGATCGCCGCGATGTGCGGCAGCAGTTTGGGCGCTTCGCAGATAACGGTCGCGTCAATATTGATCGGCGACCATCCCGCCGCGCGGAGATGGCCGACGGCGGCGCGCAGGAGGTCGCGGCTGTCCGCGTCCTTCCACGCCGCATCGGTCGGCGGGAAGTACGCGCCGATGTCCCCCAATGCCGCCGCGCCGAGCAGGGCGTCCGTGATCGCGTGGAGCAACACATCGGCATCCGAATGGCCCAGCAACCCTGTCGGGAAGGGGATTGCGACGCCGCCGAGGATGAGCGGGCGACCGGCGACGAGCCGATGCACGTCGTAGCCAATCCCGACCCGGAATGCGGGGTCATGCATCGGTCTGTCCCATTCGTGCCGCGAGGAGCGCGTGCGCGATCACGAGGTCCTCCGATTCCGTGATTTTGATGTTCGTCCGGTCGCCGCGCACCACCGAGACCGGATGGCCGTACGCCTCGACGAGCGCCGCTTCGTCGGTCATCGGCGCGGCGCCACACCGGTCGGACCAGTCGAACGCATCCCGGAGCAGTTGCCACCGGAATGCTTGCGGCGTCTGCGCAGCCCACAACGCGGCGCGATCCGGCGTCTCGACGATCCGCCCCTCGATCACGCGCTTGATCGTGTCGGTGACCGGGACGGCGAGAATCGCCGCGCCGTCGCGCCGCGCGGCCTCGCTGCACGCCCGGACCATCGCCGTTGTCACCAGCGGCCGCGCCCCGTCGTGGACGACGACAATCTCGCAGCCCCCCCGTTCGCCGAGCGCGGCCACGCCGATCCGCACGGACTCCTGCCGCACCGCGCCACCGGCGACGATCGCGGCGTGCCCCGGCCATGCTTCGCCCGCGCGGATCCGCTCCCACGCGGCGACACGGTCCGCCGCGACGACGACGACGACCGATTGCGCGACGGGTGCGACGGCGACGATCGCGTAGTTGAGCGCGGACCGCCCATTGATCGCCAGCGCGCCCTTGTCGGCCCCACCCATGCGCGCGCCCCGGCCGGCCGCGACGAGCACAACGCCGATGTTCATGGCCGCGATGGATCATGCCCAACATATCGTCGACATGAGAACGCATCCATCAGGTCACATCTCCGGAATCTTGTCAGGCGACCGTGTCCCATTGCTTCCATCTCCCGGCTCGCCATGCGCGGCGCGCCGGGCGGGTTGTACCGCGAATCCGGGGAGATCGCAACCGGGCATGCGCCGCCGACGTAGTACAATGTCCGCCGTGCCTGCGGCGTGTACGATCTAACAGCGAAGGAAGGGAATCGTGAGCGAGATCATCGTGGTGGCGAGCAGCAACGGTCGCGTCGGCATCGGCGACGCGATGGCGGTCTTGCGCCGGGGCGGATCGGCGGTGGACGCGGTCGAGGCGGGGATTCTGCCGGTCGAATCGAACCCCGACGACCACAGCGTCGGCTACGCGGGCCTGCCGAACCTGCTCGGCGAGGTCGAACTCGACGCCTCGATCATGGACGGCAAATCGCTCGCGGCGGGCGCGGTGGGCGCGGTGCACAACTACGAGCACGTCATCACCCTCGCGCGGAAGGTGATGGAGGAACTGCCGCATGTGATGATCGTCGGCCCCGGCGCGGAGCGGTTCGCGGCGGAGATGGGCATGGAGCGGCGCGACCTGATGACGGAGGAGACGCATCGGCAATGGCGCGCGTGGCTGGAGGAAGTCTTCCCGCCCGAGCAGGTCGGCAGCGTCCGCTATCAGAGGGACGTGCGCGAGTGGGTGCGCCGGATGGCCAACCCCGAGAAGAACACCGGCACGGTGAACTTCATCGCGCGCGACCGCGACGGCAACATCGCCACCGGCGTCAGCACGAGCGGCTGGCAGTGGAAATATCCCGGCCGGCTCGGCGACAGCCCGATCATCGCGGCGGGCAATTACGCGGACAACCGGTACGGCGCCGCCGCCTGCACCGGGCGGGGCGAGATGGCGATTCGCTGTGCCACCGCGCGCAGCGTCGTGCTCTACATGAAGATGGGCATGCGCATCGAGGCGGCGCTGGCCGAGGCGATGGTGGATCTCCAGTCGCTCGATGACCCGTACGCGGCGGGGATGAACATCATCGCCCTCGACCGCGACGGCCGCCCCGCCGCCGCGACGAACCGGCCCGGTGCGACGTTCATCTACCAGACGGGCGAGATGGAGCAGCATACGCAGCAGCCCCGGATGCTGGTGCCGGACCCGCGCGGCGCATCGGGTTTCCTCGCGTAGCGGCGCTTGCGCATATCCTTCCATAATCGCAATAGATTGCACTGTGCGTACGGGCGGTTCATGAACCGCCCTCTTTGGCTTGCTACGACTCTCGCAATGCGGGGTATCGAGATGAAGGCGGGGAGGGCGGGTGGCGAACCGCCCGTACCAACAGAGAGCGCCGGCGCCCCCCGAGTGCGACGGTGGAAGCGCGAAATGCGGGCCCAAAAAAGCGGGGGCGGGC
>JAICIL010000310.1 GCA_025924435.1 Chloroflexia bacterium
GGGATCGGGCCGCCGCCGGCGTCGAGCCAGCCCTGGGCGGTGAGGGCGTCGTTGCCGACGAGGCCGAACCAGACGGCGTCGCCGTGCAATTCGAGGCGGCCGCGCTCGAAGTACTGGACGGTGACGCCGTTCTCCGCCGTGGCGCCGGTGCGCGGCATGCCGAGGAAAGTCAGCCCGCCCGCCTGCTGCCACGCGGCGCGGAAGGGGGCCGCCACCCCATGCCCGACGGTCGGGAACCAGAATCCGTCCGGCGCGGCGGGGGCGGGTTCGGGGGCGGCGGGGCCGCTCGCCGTGCCCGTTTTCGCGTCCAGCCAGCCCTTCGCCTGCAAGACGGCATTGACGATCAGATCGGCGTCCACGAGCGCGGGTTGGCCGTTCGCGGCGGGGCGGACAATCAGGCGGCCCCGCTCGAAATCCTGCGTGCGATACCAGAGGCCGTCCGCCGGGTCGCGCCGGGCATACTCGGCGGTGCGCGGCAGGCCGAGCGTCGTCATGCCGCCGAGCCGCTCCCACGCGGCGCGCAACTCGCCCTGGATGACATGGCCCGTCTGCGCGAAGACGAGCATGCCGGGGCCGGTTGGGGCCGCGCTGGCGACGGGCTTCGGGAAATTCTTGTAGGCGCTGTAATACGGCTCCTTCGGCACGAAGCGGGTGCTCGCGTCAATGTCGCGCCCGGTGTTGTAGATGGGCGGCTCGGTCGTCAGCAGGCCGTAGTGCTCGCCCGTCCAGTCGTGGAGCATATGCAGGTTCGCGACCTCGATGTAGTCCTGCGCGAGCAGCCACGGCAACCCCTGCTGGAGGAAGGCCGCCTGCTGGTCCGGCGTCGTCTCCCAGCCGTACTCGGTGATCCAGAGTTTCTTGTTCGCGTCGCCCGCGTCCACCATCCGCTTGCGGACATCCTGGATCGGCCCCGGCAGGAGGGCGACGGTCTGGCCGCTCGCGCCCGGCTTCATGATCGAGCCGTACGGGTGGAAGGAGATCGCATCCCACGGGCGCTTGCTCGGGCCGTTCGTGTTGTCGCTGACGCCGTAGAGCCAATCCACGTAGAAGAAGCCCGCGAGCGTGTTCGCCGCGACGACCTCGCCGGGGTTGACGGCGTGGATCTCGTCGTAAAACGGGCGCAGCCAGCGCAGGTAATCCGCCACCTCATGCCCCATGTAGGACCACAATTCCGGCTCGTTCCAGAACTCCCAGAGCCGGATGGAGGGATAGCGCGCGGCGACGGTGCGCACCGCCTCGCGGAATTGCGGCTCGGCGTCGGGCCGGATGCCGCAGGTGAGCCGCTCCTTGTCGAACTCCTGCTGCGCCTTCGCGCACGCCGCGCTGTCCGGGCTGGCCCAGGCGGGCGCGGAGACGAACGAGGCGATCACCTCGATATGCTCGGCGGCGAGGCGGTTCAGGACGCGGTCGAACTGCGCGAAATCGTATTGCCCCGGCTGCGGCTCGAAGGTCTTCCAATCGAGCGAGAGGCGGACATTGGTGATGCCCAGTAGGTGATAGTACGCCATGAACTCGTCGAGGCGCGCATCGAGCCACCACATGTGCCCGGCGATGCCGAATTTCAGGCGGTTCGCGTCCGGTTCGTGCCAGATAAAGGACTGAGGACTGGGTATCCCTACAGGAACTGAGGACTGAGGGGCGGGGAGGGGGTCATCAGCGAGGACTGTTGCTGATGGGAGCATCAGGTTGATACAGAAGAACAGAAGAATAAAGATCGTCACAGCCCGGCGGGTGCGTTGTTGTCGCTCGGTCACGGAGGGGTGCCTTTCAAGCAATCGGCAAGATGCAACGCGTGATCTGTCCGCATCCAATCTGTCTAACGAACGAACGGGCGAAATGTTGCGGCTGTGGCACCCTTAATGCTCAATCCTCGGTCCTGCTATCGTTGTGCCGACGGCGATTTGATTCGGGTCGGTGAGGACTTCGATCAGGGCGGGACGCTTCAAGGCGAGCGCGTGTTCGAGCGCGGGGGCGAAAGCGCGGCTCTCCGTGACGCGCGTGCCGTGCGCGCCGAGCGACGCGGCGAACGCGGCGAAATCCACCGGGCCGAGGGCGGTCGCGCTCACCCGGCCGGGGAACTCGCGCTCCTGGTGCATGCGGATCGTGCCGTACGTGTGGTTGTTGAAGACGAGCGCGATCACCGGCAGGTCGCAGCGCACGGCGGTCTCCAACTCGTTGCCGGTCATCAGGAAGCCGCCATCCCCCGCGACCGCGAGGACGGGCACGCCGGGCCGGGCGAGCGCCGCCCCGACGGCGGCGGGCATCGCGTAGCCCATCGCGCCGCTCGTCGGGCCGAGGAAGGCGCCGGGGAGCGTAAAGCGATGATACCGCCCGAACCAGGTCCAGAAGTTGCCCGCGTCGCCCGTCATCACCGTCTCCGGCGGCAGGAGGCGCGCGAGATCCGCCATGATCGCCGTCGGATCAATCGAGGACTGAGGGCTAAGGACTGAGGACTGAGTAGGATTCGGGATTGCGGTTGCGGCCTCAAAGACGGCGCGGTCGCGGGCGGAGGCGGCGCGGCGGGCGGCGCGTTTGGGGTCGGGATGGGCGGCGAGGGCGGCGTGCATCGCGGTCAGGTCCTCCTTGGCGTCCGCGACGATGCCGAGGACGATGGAGTTGTTCACGCCGACGACGCTCGCATCAATATCAACATGGACGACCCGCGTGTGCGGCGCGGGAACCGTATAGGCGGCTGTCGTGAACTCCGACAGCCGCGTGCCGAGGGCGAGCAACACGTCCGCTTCTCGCAACCGTTCCGCGATGCAGGGCGGCGCGCCGAGGCCGATGGCGCCGAGAAAGAGCGGATGATTGTTCGGAAAGGCGTGATAGCGACGCGCCCCGACAACCACCGGGATGCCGGTCGCTTCCGCGAACCGCACGAGATCATCCGTCGCACCGGCGCGAATCACGCCGCCACCGGCGAGGATGACGGGACGCTCGGCAGCGAGCAGCAGATCAACCGTGCGGGCGGCATCGTCGGCGGTCGGCGCGGGGCGCGGGGCGATAGCGGGCGCGCGGAAATGGTCCGGCGCGAAGTCGCATTCCGCGTTCAGCACATCGGTCGGCACGGCGAGCAGCACCGGGCCGGGCCGCCCGCCGATCGCGCGGCGGATCGCCTCGTGGATCAGGGCGGGGAGGCGGTCCGTCCGCTCGACCTCGACCGCCCACTTGACGATGTGCGCGAAGAAGGGGGCGAGTTCGACCTCCTGAAAGGCCTCCTTATGCCGGTGCGGCGTCTCCACCTGCCCGATCAGCGCGATCAGCGGCGTGGAATCCTGATACGCGGTGTGCAGGGCGATCGCCATGTTCGCGGAGCCGACGCCGCGCGTGCCCATGCAGAGCGCGGGCGTGCCGGTCAGTTTGCCGACCGCCTCCGCCATGAACGCCGCGCCGCCCTCGTGCCGCGTCGCGACGAGGTTGATCGCGGGTTCGTCGTAGAGCGCGTCCAGCACGGAGAGGAAACTCTCGCCCGGCACGGTGAAGGCGTGGCGCACGCCCTCGCGTTTCAACTGCTCGACCGCCGCCCGTGCGCCCGTCATCCGCGTCATGCTCGCTCCCCTCCCGATCAATCCATCGCCGCAATGGGAGCAATCATCGCATAGTGAGCGGGCAGGATGCAGCATGCAGCAGGCGGCGGGCAGCGGGCGCATCCTACCCAGAGGGTGCACGGCTGTAGGCCCCTACTCATTGCTCGTTGCGCATTGCTTGCTACTCGTACATCGGCTCGTCGGAGCGGACGAGTTTCAGGACATCGCGGGTTTTCGTCTCCAGCAGCGCGGGGCTGTCCGCCTCGATGTTCAGGCGCAGGAGAGGCTGCGTGTTCGAGGGGCGCAGGTTGAACCACCAGTCCGGGAAGGCGATGGTCAGGCCGTCCAGGTGATCGAGGCGCACGCCGGGCCGGTCGCGGTAGTGCGCCTCCACCTTCCGCTCCGTCGCCTGCACGTCGCGCACCTCGGAGTTGATCTCGCCGGAACGGACGCGGCGGTCGAGCGGCGCGAGCGCCGCGGAGAGCGGCACATTCGCCACGGAGAGGGCATCGAGCGCGGAGAGGAGGGCGATCAGGCCGCTGTCCGCGTACCAGTTGTCGCGGAAGTAGAAGTGGCCGGAGTGCTCGCCGCCGAAGATCGCGTCCTGCTCGCGCATCACCTGCTTGATGAAGGAGTGGCCAACGCGGGAGCGGATCGGCCTGCCGCCCGCCTTCTCGATTGCCTCCGGCACGCCGCGCGAGCAGATCAGGTTGTAGACAACCGCCGCGCCGGGGTGATGGCGCAGCAGCGCGGTGGCGACGAGCGCGGTCGTCATATCCCCGCCGACGAACTCGCCCCGCTCGGTGACGAGGAACATCCGGTCCGCGTCGCCGTCGAAGGCCGCGCCGAGGTCCGCCTTCTCCGCGACGACGCGCGCCTTGAGGTCGGCGATATTCTCCTGCTCTAAGGGGTTCGCGTCGTGGTGCGGGAAGGTGCCGTCCAGTTCGAAGTACATCGGCACGAGCGTCACCTGCGGCAACTTGGCGAAGACGCGCGGCAGGACCTTGCCCGCCATGCCGTTGCCCGCATCCACCACCAGTTTGAGGGGCCGGATGGTCGCCGGATCAATGAAGGCGAGGCAGTGGGCGGCGAAATCGTCCAGCACCTTGCGCTCGGTGACGCTGCCGGTGCGCGCGGCGGGCGGGAAGGCGCCGGACATCACCATGTCGCGGATGGCGAAGAGGCCCGTTTCGTCCGAGACGGGGATGGCGTTCGCGCGGCACATCTTCACGCCGTTGTACCCGGCGGGGTTGTGCGAGGCGGTGACCATCACGCCGCTCTCGTAGCCGTATTTGCCCACGGAGAAATAGAGCGCGTCCGACGAGACCGCGCCGATGTCCACCACATCGGCGCCGGCGGCGGTGATGCCCCGGATGAGCGCGGCGGCGATCTCCGGCGAGGAGACGCGCATATCCCGCCCGACGCAGACCTGCCCGACGCCGAGCACGGGCGGGATCGCGCGCCCGATCTGCTCCGCCTCTGCCGGTCCCCATTCTTCGGGCACGAGGCCGCGCACGTCGTATGCCTTGAAGAGCGCCGGATTCATCGCCATCGCCTTTTCCCCTCCACTCGCTCGTATTGCCGCTTCCCCAACAGTCTATCGCACGCCCGCTGCCAGCGGGAAACCGGGGAGAACCGCAGAGACGCAGAGAGGGAAGAGGACGCAAAGAGAAAAAGAGGGGAAAGAGGGAAATGAGAGAATGCTGATGCTATCTCAGAC
>JAICIL010000311.1 GCA_025924435.1 Chloroflexia bacterium
ACGCGCGGGTCGGCGGCGAACTGGGCGAGCGGGTCGCCGGGGGCGAGCGAGATGATCGCGAAGAGGACGATCGAGATGGCGATCAAAGTCGGCACCGCCGTCACCAGCCGCCGGATGATGTACTTGCCCATAACGTCACGCGCCTCTTTCCACCGGAATGCCCGCACGGGTTGTTGCACGTCGCCGGTCCCATGTCGTGCGGTATTGGCACGGGAGTGTACGGGAGAGTCCGCACGGCGTCAAGTGTCCCGCCAACATGCCAACATTCGCCAAATCACCCCATCGTTCCCTGTGGTAGCGGGGCGCTCGCCACCTACGGAAGGCGGCGCGAGCGCGTGAGCGATTCCGTGTAGCCGTTCTCCTCGACTTGCTCGCGCAGCTCCTCCGGCGTCCGGTGGCGGCCCGGCCACGCCGCATCGGGCGTCGCGCTGAGCCGGAGCAGGATGCGCGCCGTGAGGATTGCCGCCATCTGCAACCCGCGCAGCGAGACCTTGTCCACGGTGTCCGCCTCGGTGTGGCCCCAGCCGCGCCCGATCATCCCCTGCCGCGCGTCGCGGCTGGAGAGCGTGCCCGCCGGGACGCCCGCGAGGGTGAACGGGAAGTGGTCGGAGTGCCCGGCGAAGCGATCCGCGACATCGAACTTGTACGCGAATTCGTCCGCGAGGCCGCCGAAGAAGGGGACGAGTTCGGGCGTGCCGGTCAGCGAGACGACCTCCGCACCCCCGCCGCCCTGCCCCGCACCGTCGAGATTGAGCATGTAGCGGACGCGCGCCAATTCGTCCGCGTGCTGGTCGCGGTGCGCCCACGCGCCGTACAGCCCCACTTCCTCGGCGGCGAAGGCGATGAAGCGGATGCCGCGCACGAGTTGGTCGCGCACATTGGCGAGCGCGCGGCCCGACTCGACAAGCGTGCAGGCGCCCGCGCCGTCGTCGCCCGCGCCGTCCGCGATGTCGTGCGCGTCGTAGTGCGCGCCGGTGATGATGAACTCGTCCGTCGAGCCGTCGCCGGGCAGTTCGCCGACGACATTGTTCGTCGTGACGCGCTGGCTGGTGCCGGTGTCCGTGATGTGCAGCGTCGGGTGCTCGCCGTGCTTCGCGAGGCGGAGGATGGCGTTGCCCGTCTCCCACGAGACGCCGATGCCGGGGATCGGCGCGTTCGGGAAGAGGCTGCCGGTGATCCGCAACTGGCCGGGGTTCTGGTTGATGAAGATGAAGCCGACCGCCCCCGCCGCGATCGCCCAGCGGTACTTGTCCGTGCGATGGCTGACCTTCTTCGCCGTCAGCCAGTTGCCGGTCTCCGCCGCGCAGACGGCGATCTTCCCCGCGACCGCGCCGCCGAGGCGGGTGAAGTCCTCCTGCTCGCCGCCGCCGCAATCAATCATCTCGGCGGTCAGGTCGCACGCCGGGCTGTAGGGGAGGGCGAGCGTGGAGAACTCGCGCTCCACGGGCGCGGTCATCCGCAGCGTCGTCGCGCCGCGCGTCCACGCGGTGATCTCGAGCGGCTCCAGATGGACGTTTTCGAGGCCGTTGGCGCGCATCGCCGCCGCGATGGCGTCCGCCGCCTTCCGCTCGCTCGCGCTGCCCGCGAAGCGGTTGCCGCAGACATCGCAGAGTTGCAGCAGCAATTGATAGGATGCATCGCTCGTGAAAATGTCCCCGATGATCTGCCGGTCGGTCGCCAACAGGTCGCTGCTCGTCGCCGTCGCCACGTTTTGCCCTCCCTCGGATAGTGCCGGACGCTTCGTGGCGGGATTGTAGCATTGAAGTGGGCGGTGGGCAGTGGGCAGTAGCCAGAACGAACTGACAACGCGCGAAGCGCTTCCGCTTCCAACTGACTACTGGCTACTGGCTACTAACCCCAGTACGTACGCGCATTGGTGCGGTAATTATCCGCAAAGTATGGTAGAATATTCGTGCGGGAAACCGCATACGGAAGGGTTGGGCGGCGTGGAGCGGTGCGGGATGCGAGTGGGCCAGCGGGCATTCGAGCGCCTCGTGGCGGATGCGCTGGACGGCTTGCCCGATACGATCCTGCGGATGCTGGACAATGTCGCGGTGGTCGTCGCGGATGAGCCGACGGCGCACCAGCGGCGGCGCGTGCGGCTCGCGGACGACGAGGTGCTGCTCGGCCTGTACGAGGGGATTCCGCTCACGGAGCGGACGTCCGGATACGGAGCGGTCTTGCCGGATAAGGTGACGATCTTCCAGCGCGCGATCGAGGCGCAATGCGACAGCGAGGCCGAACTCGTGGCAGAGGTGCGCCATACCGTCGTGCATGAACTGGCGCACCATCTCGGCATCTCCGACGCGCGGCTGATCGAGATCGGCTACGAGGACGACCCGTACGGCGTGGACGGGGGCGACGAATGAACCGGGGGCCGTGGCGGCCGTGGGGCGAGCAGAGCGGGGAGAACACTCGCCGGCAAGGCTCGGAGGCGGACGACCGCGCGCCGGGCGTCATCGAGACGATTCAGCGCGGGTACGACACGCTCAATGCGCGCCCCTATCTGATCGCCGTGCCGCTCGCGCTCGACCTCATGCTCTGGCTCGGCCCGCGCCTGACCTCGCCCGCGCTCTTCGCGTGGCTGGCGCGCTGGCCGGGGCAAACGGCGGACGGCGCCGATCTCGCCCGGACGCTGCGAGAGCGCGGCGCGTCGGCGGAAGTGACGTCGGGGATCGCGCAGATGTGGAACGGCTACGGCGTCTCCAGCCTCGTCGGCACGCTGGGCCGGGGGCATGTCGCCAATCTCATCGAGCGGCCGACGGCGGCGATCGGGCCGTGGTATGTCGCGGTGGCCGTCCTGCTCGCGCTCCTCGTGATCGGGCTATGGCTGAAGTCGCTCTTCGTCGCGCCGATCGCGCAGATGGTGCGACACGAGCCGTTCGCGGTGGGGACGGCGCTGCGGATCAGTTGGGAGGCGGCGACGCGGGCCGCGCTCCTGCTCCTCGCCGCGCTCGGCATGTTCGTGCTGACGCTCATCCCGGTGGCGATCGTCGCGGCGACATTCGTCCTCGCGGGGATCAACGGCTTCGGCCTGATTATCCTCGCGACGCTCGTGCCGGTGGCGGGCGCGCTCTTCTACGGCGCGTTCGCGATGGACGCGATCTTCCTTGAGCGGGTCGGGCCGATGCGGGCGATCTACCTGTCGTACCGCGTCGTGCGGCGCAATGCCTGGCCAACGGCGGGGTTCATCGCCCTGACCTTCCTGATCTCGCGCGGGGTGCCGCTCGCGCTGACGCGGGTGGTGCAGCAGCCGGTCGGGGTGCTTTTGGCGATGATCGCGCATGCGTACGTCGCGGCGGGGCTGGCGACGGGGAGTCTGATTTTTTATCGAGAGCGCCGGGCGCGCGTCGTGGATGTGCGGCCCGAGCAGGTAATCGAGACTGAGGATGCGGCGACGGGGCGGCATGCGTCGTGAGCGAGTGTGAGGAGTAACGCATACATGGCAGACGAAATCAAAAGTAATGGCGCAAATGGGGCGAACGGAGCCGACGGCGCCCATGACACGAACGGCAACGGCAATGGCCGCGCGCGCATCCCGCGCGAGAAGGTGACGAACAAGTACGGCTCCGAGCAGATTCAGGTGCTCGAAGGGCTGGAGGCCGTCCGCCGCCGCCCCGGCATGTACATCGGCGACACGGACACGAAGGGGCTGCACCATCTCGTCTTCGAGATCGTGGACAACAGTGTGGACGAGGCGCTCGCCGGGCACGCGACGGAGATCACCCTGACGATCAGCAAGGACGAGACGATCACCGTGCGCGATAACGGGCGCGGCTTCCCGGTCGGCCGCCACCACCAGATGAAGGAGAAGGACACGCTCGAAGTGATCCATACCGTCCTTCATGCGGGCGGCAAGTTCGGCGGCGGCGGGTACAAGGTCTCCGGCGGCCTGCACGGCGTCGGCGCGTCGGCGGTCAATGCGCTCTCGAACTGGATGCGCGTCGAGTCGCACCAGAACGGCAAGATCTACTGGCAGGAGTACGAGCGCGGCAAGCCCCTCGACAAGGTGAAGTCCAAGGCGAACCCGGACCCGAACGACCGCGGCTCTGTCACGTCGTTCCGGTTCGACGACACGATTTTCAAGGAGTTGTCGTACTCGTACGACACGCTGCTCAACCGTTTCCGCGAGCAGGCGTACCTGACGCAGGGCCTGCGCATCACGATGGTGGACGAGCGCACCGACCAGGAATGCACCTTCTACTTCGAGGGCGGTATCGTCTCGTACGTGCGCCATCTGAACAAGCACCGCACACCCGTCCATCAGCCGCCCTTCTTCGTGCGCAAGCAAGTGGGCGACTACCTGATCGAGGTGGCACTCCAATACAACGACACCTTCGGCGAGGCGGCCTTCTCGTTCGCGAACAACATCAACACGGTGGACGGCGGCACGCACATGAGCGGCTTCCGCGCCGCCCTGACCCGCACGATCAACGACTTCGCCCGCAAGCAGGGCATCCTCGGCGAGAAGGCGGACGCGCTGACCGGCGACGACGTGCGCGAGGGCCTGACGGCAATTGTCTCCGTCAAGTTGCCCGACCCCTCGTTCGAGAGCCAGACGAAGGTGAAACTGACGACGCCGGACATGGCGGGCGCGGTGCAATCGGCGATGAACGAGTCGTTCAGCATGTGGCTGGAGGAGAACCCCTCCGCCGCCAAGCGCATTGTCGAGAAGTGCATCATGTCCGCCCGCGCGCGGGAGGCGGCGCGCAAGGCGCGCGACGTGACGCGCAAGGGGATGATGGACGGCCTCGCCCTCCCCGGCAAACTGGCCGACTGCCAGGAGACCGACCCCGCGAAGAGCGAACTCTACATCGTCGAGGGGGACTCGGCGGGCGGCTCCGCCAAGCAGGGGCGCGACCGGCGCTTCCAGGCGATTCTGCCCCTGCGCGGCAAAATTCTCAATGTCGAGCGGGCGCGGCTGGACCGCATGCTCTCGTCCGACGCGATCCGCACGCTGATCACGGCGCTCGGCGTCGGCATCGGCGAGCAGTACGACATCGCGAAACTGCGCTACCACCGCATCATCCTGATGACGGACGCGGACGTGGACGGTTTGCATATCCGCACCTTGCTCCTCACCTTCTTCTTCCGCCACATGCCGGAGATGATCACGAGCGGCAATATCTACATCGCCCAGCCGCCGCTCTTCAAACTCTCGTGGGGCCGGGAGGAGAAGTGGGTGCTCGACGAGCGCGAGCGGGCGCTGCTGGAGAAGACGCTGACGGGCAAGAAGG
>JAICIL010000312.1 GCA_025924435.1 Chloroflexia bacterium
GCGCTTCAACGGCATCGTCCCGCCGCTGATGGAATCGTTCGTCTACGGCGGGCGCGCCGATCAACCGTTCGCGGGCGACTACGCGGCGGCCGTCGCCGCGCGCTTCGGCATTGACGCGGCAATCGTTCGGACGGCGCTGCGAGTGACGGGCGTCACGGCATGACCGGCATACGCGGACGATTCGATCAATGGGCACCCAGGGAGGGAAGGATGATGGAGGAGACCGACGATCTCATCGCCGAGGTTGCCGCAGCGCGGCAGCGTGTCATTGCCGCAATCAGTGACTTCACCGAGGAGCAAGCGACATGGAAGCCTGCGGCGGATGCGTGGTCGGTGGCGCAGGTCGTGGAGCATCTCGTCCTGGCAGAGCACGGCGGGATCATCCGCATCTGGCAGGCGGCGGACGCGCTCCGTCGCGGTGCGCCGATCTGGCAGGGGGAGGCGGTGCATCGCGGACGCCCGATCGAGGCGATCATCGCGACGACCTGGCGCGAGCGAGAAGATGCGCCCGCCAACGCAATGCCGCAGACCAACGGCCCGCTCGCGTATTGGATCGCATCGTTCGCCGCCTGCCAACCGGTGCTTGACGCCCTGGGGCGGACGCTCGACGGTCTCGACCTGAGCGCGGTCATCGCGCCGCATGTCATCTCCGGCCCGCTCGACGCGTGCCAGCGGCTGGAATTCCTGCGCTGGCACATGGATCATCACCGGCAACAGATCGCCGAGATTATCGCGTCGTGGCAGTGATGAGGGGAAGTCTATGCCCACTCCTCCAGCCAGCCGTTGATCGTCACGTCGGCGCGCTGGGTGCGGATGCCCTTGAGGCGGCGGATGTAGCCGGAGACGTGCCGCCCGTCGTCCATCGCCAGGACGATCTCGGTATGCGGCTGCAAAAACGAATCCTTGCGCGCCACTTCCAGCGTGCCCTCCCACGCCGGGGGCAGGATGACGCTGTGGCCGAGCATGTTCTTCCGGTTCGGCGTCATCCGCAGGGTATAGCGGACATTGGTCGCGATCTGCGTCGTCGTGCGCCGCCCATCCCGCGCCAGCCAGACGACGCCCCGCGTCCCTTCGAGCGCCTCCGGCGGGATGAACTGGATCGGGATGCCTTCATCCATCGCGCTGCTCCTTCCCGGTCGCTACGGGGAGTGTCGCACGAGCGTACCGTACCGCGACGCGGGGCCGGTGGCAATTGGCGGCGCTCCGCGAAGTTTGCGATAACACCCGCATCGCTGGTCATGTGTACGCGGGAGACAAAGGAAGCGGGGTGCGCGCCGATGGTCGTGGATCACATTCACAACGTCGCGAAGTTCGATGACGGCAGGGCGGAGGAGTATCCCGCCGATCTCTACCGCTTCGACACCGTCGCTACGGGCGTCGAGGGGTTCGCGGCGGTGACGGACGAAGCCCTCGGCCGCTTCCGCGAGCAGGGCTACCTCGTCATCCACCACGCCTTCACGCCGGAAGAGACCGCCGCCGCGCTGGAAGGGTTGCTCGACCTGATTGACGGCAAGGCGCCGGGGTTCGACGGCATCCAGTTCGAGGCGTGGGCGCGGGACCGCCTCGGCACGATCCCCCGCGAGCAGAAGCAGGATTACGTCCGCAAACTGATGGCCTTCACGCCGTACGACGCGCGCCTCGACGCCATCGCGAACCATCCCGCGCTGCTGGCGATCATCCGCAGAATCGTCGCCGACGAGCCGATGAAGTTCCAGGATATGGCACTCCTCAAGCCGCCGGGCGGCGGGCGCGAGAAGCCGTGGCATCAGGACAAGGCGTTCTTCGACATGGACATCGCCAACCCGGTCGTCGGCGTCTGGATCGCGCTCGACCCCGCGACGCCGGAGAACGGCTGCATGCACGTCATCCCCGGCTCGCACAGGGAAGGGCCGGTCGTCCATTTCGCCCGGCGGGACTGGCAAATCTGCGACAACGACGTGCAAACCGACCGCGATGTGATGGCGCCGCTCGAACCGGGCGGCGTGCTGCTCTTCGATGGCCTGATTCATCACGGCACCCCGGCGAACCGCACGAACTGGCGTCGCCGCGCCGTCCAGTTCCACTACACGGGCCGCAATGCCATCTGGACCTCGCAGGAGGCCCGCCTCGCCATCTTCGGCTCCGAGGGCAAGGACGTGGAGTGCTGAGGCGGGCCTAACCTCCGACCCCTTCCCCACCGGGGAAGGGGCGTCTGATATGTCCTCATCATTCTCGTCGTGTCGGGTTGTTTGTGGCAAAGGTAGTCCATGAATAATTCCCCGCTCAGCCTCATCAGAATGTTCAGCGGCATGGCGTTCGCCCTATGGCATACGCGCGGCGGTGCGGAATGGGTCATTGATGGTGTCGAGCGACGATACGGCTCCTTTTATCTGCATGGGTGCCATCTTGAGTATCCGCGCAGAGCCGCGCGACGGGTCAATTATTACTGGCTCGTTGTAGGCGCGCTCCCCACTCCTGTCCGAATCCCCGCGAAGGAGATCAATTCGGCGACGAAGGAAATCGAGTCGAAATATGGCTGCGTGCTACTCACGACCATTCCTGCCGCCAAGAGTACACCGGAGGATGTATATCGGCGCGTACGGCGTTGGCGAGCACTCTCGGATGAAACTTCTGAGATGCGAAGGCGGCGGATGAAATCGCTTGACGCCACACCGGTTCAAGGAGAAAGAGACGAACGGATGAAGGCGCTTACAGAAAAATCCTCCCAAGAAGAAAACGAACGAGCGGCGCGGCGAAACCCGATTGTGGATCAGGCAATCAAGGAATTTGAGACCGCTTACCCACGCCGAGGGACGGAAGGGGCCGGGGGTTAGGTTCCTGCGGGATTGGCACTACGGTTTCAGCATCAATTGGCTCTTTCCGATAGACCATCTCACCCGCTACCATCCGTATTGATCTCTTTCTTTAGCGTGAAAGGATGGAGGATATGGCCGAAGCGAGAACGGAACCGTACGCGATGTACACGACGATGCACCGGCAACCGGCGGATGTCCGCATGCTGCTTGCCGAGGGATGGGAGGGCGCGGGCGAGGCTGCCGCCCTGCTCGCGGATGCGGCGCGCGTCTTCGTCGTCGGGATCGGCACGAGTTTCCACGCCGCACAGATCGGCGCGTACCTGCTGCGGAACGCCGGGGCGGACGCCCGCGCCGTGGACTCGCACGAGTTCGCCACCTATCCCTACAGCCTTCGCGGGAATGACGCGGTGATCGTCATGGCCCATACGGGCAGGAAGCAGTATTCGGGGCGGGCGATCGAGCTGGCGAAGGCGGCCGGCGTGCCGTGCATCGGCATCAGCGGGCGCGACTCGGAGATGCGCGGGGACGGTCTCGCCTTGGTGCTGCGGACGGTTGCCAGGGAAACGTCGGCGGCATACACGGCGAGCCATCTCGGCGCGCTCACCGTGCTGGCTCAGGTCGCGACCGCGCTCGGCGAGCGGCGCGGCACGGCGGCGGTGCAGGGCTGGCGGGACGCGCTCGCCGCGTTGCCGGGGCAGATCGAAGATGTGTTGCGGCGCGAAGGGGAGATCGAACCCGTCGCCCGCGCGATGGTCGCGGCAAACCCCCGCATCTTCTGCATCGGCGCGGGGCCGAACGCGCCGACCGCGACCGAGGCGTCGCTCAAGGCGCGCGAGGCGGCCTACGTGACGATTGACGGCATGAGCCTCGAGCAGTTCCTGCACGGCCCGATGGTGACGGTCAACCCGGACGATCGGATCGTCGCGATCGCGGCGGCGGGGCTGGGGATGGACCGCCTCGGGCAGGTCTGCAACGCCCTGCGGCTGATCGGCACGCCGATCTGGGTGGTCGGCCACGCCGTCGAGGGCGTACCGGACGCGCCGCGCTTCCCGCTGCCCGACCTGCCGGAACCGCTCTCGCCCCTGCTCGCCGTCGTGCCGGTGCAACTGCTCGCCTATTATCTGGCGGTGGCGAAGGGCACGAACCCCGACACCTTCCGCCGCGACGACCCGCACTACCTCACCGCCTTCAGCAGCCTGTCCCTCTAACGCGACAGACCGATTGAACCGCAGAGACGCAGAGGCGCAGAGGACGCAAAGAGGGAAAGAGAAACGAAGAAGGAATCGTGTGCCATCAATCCCTCATACCCGTTGCTTTCCCCGACTTTCGTTCTCCTCCGCGTTTCTCTGTGTTCTCTGTGTTCTCTGTGGTTCATTCGTTTTCTTTCCGTGAAAGGAGCACGATTCATGAGTCGGATTCGACCGCTTGCGCGCGATGAGGCGCACGCCGACGCGCAGCCTTTTTTCGACCGGGATGAGCGGGCGTTCGGCATTGTGCTGAACACGACGCGCGTCTTCGCCTACCGCCCGCCGATCCTCGCGGCGTCGAAGGGGCTGAGTCGGTCGGTCGCGACGGAGGCGACGCTGCCCGAAGGGCTGCGGGCGCTCGTCTGCGTGCGGGTGGCGATGCTCGTCGGCTGCCCCTTCTGAGTGGACATCAACGCTGCCGGTGGCAGCAACGCGGGCGTCGCCGACGAGAAGATCGCCGCCCTGCCCGACTTCCGCACCAGCGCCCTCTTCACCGACGCCGAGCGCGCCGCGCTCGAACTGGCGGAGGCGATGACCGCCGCCTCGGTGGACGTTCCGGACGCGCTCTTCGCGCGGCTGCGCGGCCATTATGACGAGCCCCAACTGGTCGAACTGGCGGCGACCGCCGCGCTGGAGAACTTCCGCGCCCGCTTCAATCGCGTCTTCCAGATCGAGCCGAACAGCCTCTACTGCCCGATCCAGGGACACGGCGAGGCCAAGACATAACGGGGGATTTACATGCAGGCATACGATCTTGACGAACTGCTCGCCGCGCACGCGGAGGCGGGCGCGCTCTACCACGAGTTCCTGCGCGAGCCGTCCCTCAGCACGGGGCTGTATCTCCTGCCCGCCGGGACGCGCGACCCGCAGCAGCCGCATACCGAGGACGAGGTCTACTACGTGATCGGCGGGAGCGGGCAGATCATGGTCGCGGGGGAGGATCGCGCGGTGCGGGCAGGCAGCGTCGTCTTCGTCGCGGCGGGCGTCGAGCACCGCTTCCACACGATCGCGGAGGACTTGACGATCCTCGTCTTCTTCGCGCCCCCGCGCCGTTCGCAGGCCGCCGGATAGTCCGGTAGCGGGGGGGGGGGTAGACGGCGCCCCCACCCCCCCCCCAAACGAAACACAGAGTTATTCAGGGGGGGGGGACCCCCCCGCCCCAGGCGCGGGCGGGCCCCCGCAAAAACCCC
>JAICIL010000313.1 GCA_025924435.1 Chloroflexia bacterium
CGGGGGACAAAAGTTAGGACTGAGGACTGAGGACTGAGGACTGTGGGGGTGCGGCAAATTCGCCTTCGTGGTAAGGGGTCATTTCGTGGAGCGGGTTGAAGAAGGAAATAGCCACATGGCCGCAGACGGAGGTTCAGTCCTCAGTCCTCAGCCCTCAGTCCTCGTCGTGCGATGCGCGTGATCGCGGGGGAGGCGAAGGGGCACCGGCTGAAGGTGCCGAAGGGGACGCTGACGCGCCCGATGGCGGACAAGATCAAGGGGGCGGTCTTTTCGATGCTCGCGTCGCTGGGGATCGAGTCGGAGCGGGTGCTGGACCTCTACGCCGGGAGCGGTGGCGTGGGGATCGAGTTCCTCTCGCGCGGCGCGACGTGGCTCGATGCGGTCGAGCAGCGCCCGGACGCCGCCGCCGTCATCGCCGACAACCTCGCGCACACGAAATTCAGCGATCGGGCGCAAGTCCACAGGACGACGGTGCAGGCGTTCCTCGCCCGGCCGACGATCGGGCCGTACGACACCGTGATGATGGACCCGCCGTATGCCGACCCGCAGATCGCGGCGACGATGGACCTCGTCGCGTCGCGCGCGCCGGATCGCGGCATCCTCCCCGGCGCGGCGCTCGTCGTCGGCCACTCGCCACGGGTCGCATTGCCCGCGCAGGTGCGGAGCTTCGGCCTCGTGCGGAAGCGATGCCACGGCGATTCCTGCTTCTCCATCTATCAGGAGGGACATATCACACAACCGGAAGGCGTGCCGAGCGTTTCTCTAGCAGAGAAGGATGGTGCAGCGTGACGGTCGCGATCTTCCCGGGGACCTTCGATCCGATCACCAACGGGCATGTGGATGTCGCCCTCCGCGCGGCGCGGCTGTTCGATAAAGTGATCCTCGGCATCAACGACGCCGGCGACCGGTCGAGCAAGCGGCCGCTCTTCACCGCCGATGAACGCGTCCTGCTCGCCTCGGAGGCGCTGGCGCACGCGTCGAATATCGTCGTTGACAGATGGGACGGGCTGCTCGTAGAGTACGCGCACCGCGTGGGAGCGCAGGCCATCATTCGCGGCCTGCGCGCGGTCTCCGACTTCGAGTACGAACTGGGTATGGCGCACGTGAACCACACGTTAAACGACGCCGTGGAGACCGTTTTCCTGATGACGAGTTCGGCGTATTCATTCATCCATGCGAATCTGATTCGCGAAGTGGCGCTCCTCGGCGGCGACGTGAGCGGGCTGGTGCCGCCGCATGTCGGTCGCGCGCTTCGGGAGAAAGTGGCGACCCTCCGGTGAGAAGGGCACGCGGCTTGCGTGCGGCTGAGGATTCGGCGCGGTACAACAGGTTGGAGGGGCGGAGTGGCGACGGTAGATATTCAATTCCTCATTGACCGGCTGGACGGCATGATGCAGCAGAGCCGCCGCAGTTTCATCGGCGGCAAGGTGCAGGTGGACGAGGGCGAGATGCAGCAGATCATTGATCAGATGCGCGCCTCCGTCCCGAACGAGGTCAAGCAGGCGCGGCGCGTCTTGCAGGAACGCGAGAACATCATCAAGAGCGCGCAGGACGAGGCCGAGCAGATCGTCACGTTCGCCAAGCAGCAGGCCGAGTATCTGACGAGCGAGCATGGGCTGTTGCAGGAAGCGAAGATGCGCTCGGAAATGCTCCTGCGCGAGGCGAACGATCAGAAAGAGATGGTGCTCACCGATGCGCGCCGCTTCGCGCTCGATGCGATCATCAGCGTGGATGGCGTGCTCGAAGCGCTCGATCACGCCGTCGTCACCAATCAGCGCAATGTCCGCCGCGTGCTGGAGAGCCTGCAAGAGCAGCCGATGCCCGCCGCGCCGTGACGAAGGACCGAGGACTGGAGAGTATGAACCCGCTCCGATCTGATCGCTCCCCTCTCCATCGCCGTACGGGAGCCGTGTTTGCCTCGATCAATGGGCGATGGAGAGGGGCCGGGGGTGAGGACTGACTTGGTGCTGAGTGTTTCCCGCCGCCCGGTATCCCGCCCGTATCGCCTCTCTCCGGTCGTTCTCCTCGCCCTTCTGCTCGTCGCCTGTTCGGGGCCGGGGAGTGATCTGCCGTCGCCCGGCCCCCCGCTGGCGGCGACAAATACCGTCCCCCGCCCGACCATCGCGCCGACGACAACGCCGGTCGCGCGCGGCGCAGCGGCCTTCCCCACTCCCGTCATTAGCGCGCCGCCGACGGCGACGGTCCCCGCCCCCTCACCCGCCAGCACCGCGCCGATCCCCACCGCACCCGCCGCCACCCGCGCGGCCGCCAGCCCCGCCGCGTCGCGCGTCGCAAGCCCGCAACCGACGATTGCCGCGATCCCGCCGAGCACCGGGCCGCTCCAATCGGCGTATCGCATCGCGTTCGTCTCCAACGGCGCGAGCGGCGACGATATCTGGATGGTGGACCCGGACGGTCGCCGCCTGACCGACCTGACCAAGGCGCAGAAGACGAAGGGGAACGACAGCGACCCGCAGTGGTCGCCCGATGGCGGGCGGATCGCCTTCGTCTCCGACCGCGACGGGGGCGCCGACATCTGGGTGATGAATGCGGACGGCACGGGCGCGCGGAATCTGACGCACACGCCGGGCGACGACCTCAACCCCCGCTGGTCGCCCGACGGCAAGCGGATCGCCTTCACGACCTTCCGGGACGGCGACGCCGAAATCTACGCGATGACCGCCGACGGCGCGGAGCAGACCAATCTCACGAGAGCGGACGGCGACGACCTGCAGCCCGCCTGGTCGCCGGACGGCGCGCAGATCGCCTTCGTCTCCGAGCGCGGCAAGCGCCCCCGCGCCCTCTACGCGCTCAGCCTCGACGCGCCGAAGACCCCCGCGAAACTCGCCGCCCCGCCCTGCGACCTGGCCAGCCCCGCCTGGTCGCCGGACGGCAAGACGATTGCCGTCGTCGGCTGCGTCGGCGCGGACGGGCAGGGGAACCCCGACCCGCTCCAGCACGTCGTCTATGCCGTCCCGGCGGGCGGCGGCGCGCTCGCGGCGATCAGCGACCCGAAGATGGACAGCGGCGCGCCGGCCTTCGCCCCGGACGGCAAGACGCTCGCCTACTGGTCGTACCGGACGCCGCAGCAGGCGGATATCGTCATCTTCACGCTCGGCGCGAATGCGCGGCGCGTCATCCAGGCGCCGCCGGGGGTCGGGCGCGAGCCGGCCTGGTCCGCCGACGGCGCGAGCATCGCCTTCATCGGCGGCGATTTCACGATCAGCAATGTGATCGTCGCGGACGGATCGGGCCTGACGCACAATATCACCAACCACGCCGCGAACGACCGCTCACCGCGCTGGTCGCCGAAGAAGTTGCCGTAGGGCAGCAGGCGGCAGGCAGCAAGCAGCGGGCCGTGGGCGGTATGATGCGTCGGGACGGTGTTCATAATCGAGAAAGAGGGGGACCGATGACAGCGCAACCGACGCCGACCACCGGCTATGCGGATGTGCATGGAGCGCGGCTCCACTACGAGGTCGCGGGCGCGGGGCACCCGCTCATCATGCTCCACGCGGGGATCGCCAATCTGCACTACTGGGACGATCAGTGGGAACCGTTCGCCCGCGCGTATCGCGTCGTCCGCTGCGACATCCGGGGGTACGGGAAGTCCATCATGCCGCCGGGGCCGTTCAATGTGCGGGATGATCTGCACGGACTGATGGCGCATCTCGGTATCGCGCGTGCGTACCTCATGGGGGCGTCAATCGGCGGCGGCATCGTGGTGGATTTCGCCCTCGAACATCCCGACATGGTGGACGCGCTCATCCCCGTCGTGCCCGGCCTCAGCGGTGGCCCGCCGCCGACCGAGGAGGAGATGCGGCAATTCCAGGAGATCGAAAGGGCAATGAACGCCGCGCGGGAGGCCGGAAATCTCGATCTGGTGGACGAAATCACCGCGCGCCTCTGGGTGGACGGCCCGACGCGGACGCCGGAGCAGGTCAACCCCGCCGTGCGGCGGCGCGTGCTCCAGATGCTGCGCGACAATCGCGCGGCGGAGAGCGGGGAGGAGGAGCGGCCGGTGCGGCTCGATCCGCCCGCACGGGGGAGGCTCGGCGCGATCGCGGCGCCGACGCTCGTCGTTCTGGGCGATGCCGACGTGCCGGGGGTGCTCGTGGACGGTGACATTCTGGCGCGCGAGATTCCGGGGGCGCGGAAGGCCGTGATGCACGGCGTCGCGCACGCGCCGAACATGGAGCGGCCCGATGAGTTCAATCGCATCGTGCTCGATTTCTTGCGCGAGGTGGAGGCCGCGTCGTAGCGCGCCCGCGCGACGCGCGAAACTGAGGAGGCGAGCGATGGCGTTGCGAAGTGTGGGGATACTCAGCCCCGGCGATATGGGGCACACCGTCGGCGCGGTGCTGCGGGAGCACGGCCTGCGGCTGCTGACCTGCCTCGACGGGCGGAGCGAGCGCACCCGCGCCCTCGCCGCCGAGGCGGGCATCGAGGATGTGCCGACTGCGGAAGACCTCGTCGTCGCGGCGGACATCGTGCTCTGCATCCTCGTGCCCGCCGAGGCGACCGGCGTCGCGCAACGCGTCGCGACCGCCATCCGCGCGACGGGCGCGGATGTGCTGTATGCGGACTGCAACGCGATCGCCCCCCGGACGGTGCGGGCGATCGGCGAGGCGATCACCGGCGCGGGCGGGCGGTTCGCCGATGTCGGCATCATCGGCGGCCCGCCGAAGCAGCCCGGCACGCGCTTCTACGCCTCCGGCCCCGGCGCGGCGGACTTCGCGGCGCTGGGTGACTACGGCCTCGATGTGCGCGTCCTCGACGGCGAGATCGGCAAGGCGTCCGGCCTGAAGATGTGCTACGGCGCGCTGACGAAGGGATTGCAGGCGCTCGGCACGGAACTGCTCGTCGCCGCCAAACGGATGGGATTGGAGGAGACCCTGCGCGCCGAGCAGGAGCAGAGCACGCCCGATGTGCTCGGCTGGCTCCAGCGTTCCGTGCCGACGATGCCGCCGAAAGCATACCGCTGGGTCGGTGAGATGGAGGAGATCGCCGCGACATTTGCCGACCTTGGCCTGACCCCGGACATCTTCCGGGGCGCGGCGGACCTCTACCAGTTCATCGCCGAGACGCCGATCGGCAAGGAATCGCCGGAATCGCGCGATCGTAATCGCGGCCTCGATGGTGTCGTCGCCGCCCTCGCGGACGCATTGCGAGAAGAAAGACCCCATCGGTAGCGCGGGCTTTCCAGCCTGCGAGAGTGGCGAAGGAA
>JAICIL010000314.1 GCA_025924435.1 Chloroflexia bacterium
GCCCTCGACATTGGGTACATTGACCAACCAACATTCGTTGCCCTGCTCGAACGATCGGACGAAATCGCGCGCATGTTGAGCGGGCTCCGCACGGCTATCCAACGCGCGCAAGCGGGATGATCCCTCGGTACTCGCGACTCGCGACTCGTTACTACTGCCCCGCCTCTTGGCGACCAGCGATTTCGCGCGTACACTACCGTGGCAAGAGGCCAGTTCGTACACGAGCCGAGGGTGAGAACCATATGGCGATGTATGACCGCTTTGCGCTTTCCCCCGCACCCGACGATGTCTCAATTCAGGACCGCGATCTGCTCATCCGGATGTCCGCGTACCTCGACACGATCGAGGCGCGCGTTCGGCAGGGGCAGGGGTGGTTCATCTTCAATGCCGACCGGGCGCGCGCGGCGCGGATCGCGCAGTACGTCCTCGCCGGGCTGCGGTCGCACGCGCCGCTCGTCTCGCACTTCCTGATGACGTGGCGCGATTTCGCCCTCAATGCCTACGTCACCGAGGTCGCCCTGCCGCGCGAGGATCAGGAAGAGCCGCCCGCGCCGGAGAGCCGCCGCGACCACGAGCAGCGCATCGCCCGCCGCGTCTCGCGCGAGGCATATTGGCGCGCGCTCAATGTGGACGTGCTTGTGCTGCTCGATCTCGCACCCGCGCACGCGCACGAAATCACCTTCCTGGAAGGCATCCTCGCCAGCCGCTATCGCCTGCATCTCCCCATCGTGCTGACGACGCCGCACATGCCGGATCGCCTGAAGACGGCGATGGATGCGGTGGACGCCGAGGGCGGGGCATGGGAGCAACTCTGGGGCCGGATGTACGAAACCAGCCTGATTGCCGTGTGAGCGACCGGGCACCGAGCAGTAGATAGCGCTGAGTGCTGAGTGTCCCCTGCCCGCTGTCCGCTGGCACTCCTGTTGCGACAATTCGATGCCGGCGTCGGCTTCGCGGCGCGAGCGGGTTTGTCGAACCCGGCTGTTTCTCGCGTCGGCATGGGGAAACCGCATCAACCATTTGCGCGTCTTTGGACGTTAAGCAAGTAAAAGCGATGTTGGCGGTCGAGCGCGCCGCGATCCCGGTCGCGCCGCGCAACACTTCTTTTACGTCTCGGTCCTTGCAACCGCCGGGCGATCGCGGTAGCGTATCCATGCAGCACGGGTGCGGCGCATCATCAATACAGGCGGACACGATGTATGGTATAGTGTCCCAGCACCCAATGGCACCGGCGATGTCCACGTTTGGCGGTAGCAGACGGCGTTTGGTGGCTGCCACGCACGCGCCCTCCCGCCGATATGCGATACGGTATTTGCCATGAGCAACAACACCCGGCCACCGGCGGCGCACACCGCGATCCTTAGGAACACCCTTCTCCGGCCTCGGCGCGGGGGGGCGGCCGCGGCGCGCGCGCTCCTGCTCGCGCTGCTCGGGTTGCTGCTGACCCTATCGGGCGTCGCGGCGGACGATTCGCCCTTCCTCACCGCGCCGGGCGGGCAGTGGCAGCACGACGACACGACCTATTTCTCGATCAGTTACATCAAGCGGGATCCGGTCGCGGCGCAGGCGGATCTCTACAAGAAGATCGCCGACCCCGTCTACGAGATGGAAACGAATATCTTCGACGGCGCGCAACTCGTCCCCCGGCCCGTGCCGATCTATCTCTACACGGATGTGTCGCAGTTCACCGCCGCCGTGCCCGCCGCCCAGGCGGATCAGAACCTCTACAGCGGCATTGACGGCGGCGGCATCTACATCTGCGTGCCGCGCATGAACGGCCTGAAGGCACCGGAACTGACGCTCAATCTCCGCATGCTCCTCACGCAGCAGATCGCCGCGATGATGGGCGGCGGCAACCTGCCCCCCGGCCTCGTGCGCGGCACCGCGCTCTACGGCGAAGCGCCCCCGGCGGAACTGCCCGCGCTCGTCATGGCGCTCGGCCAGCAGGCGAATGCCGACCGCCTCGCGGATTGGGCGACGCTCTTCACCACCCCCGACGCCGCCCTCGCCGGGCAGCAATACAGCGTCGTCGCCTTCCTCATTGATACGTACGGCTTCCGCTCGTACCGGGACTTCCTCACCACTCTCAGCAAGCCGGAGGCGCGGAAAGACTGGCGGCAGGCGATGCAGATCGTCTACAAGAATGAGGGGAGCGCCGCCGCGACAACGCTCGAAGCGAAGTGGAAGGCGTACCTGCCGCAGTTCCTCGGCGGCCTCTGGCAGCGCAACCAGTTCACCTACTACGACATTGACGAGGCGACGCAGCTCGTCGGCGTCGGCCAGTACGCGCAAGCGGTCACGCTGCTGACCCCCGCGATCGGCTTCCTCCAGCAGACGGGCACGCCGAAGCGCGCCTCCGAGGCCCAGACGCTCCTCTCGAAGGCGCGCGCCGGTTCGGAGGCGGAGGCCCGCGTGCGCGACGCCCAGCAGGCATTGGAGGAGAACGACTACGCCCGCACCAACGACCTCCTCAAGCAGGCGTCCGACCTCTACAAAGCGGTGCCGGATGCCAAGCCGCCGCTCCTCCTCATCCAGTACCAGCAGCGCGCCGCGCGCGGGGTGCAGGCGACCAATGATCTGACGAAGGCGGAGTCCGAAATCAATGGCTGGAGTGTCATCCAGGCCCGCCAGAACGCGAATCGCGCCTTCGGCACCTTCACGGAGTTCGGCAATGCGCCGCTCGCCGGCCGCGCGCAGACGGTGATGGAGCGCGCGAACCAGCGCATCCGCATGGCGGGCATCACGGTGATCGGGGCGGGCCTGGCCATCCTGCTCGTCGGCTTCGCGATCATCGCGGTACGGCGCGGCCGGCGGCAGCAGTTGCCCGCCCTCCCACCGTTGGAGTAACGAGTATTGAGGACCATCTGTCGGTCGTGCTGGGTGCTGAGTAATCGGAAGCGAGAAATATGTGGCGACTGAACAGCGCAGATTACCTCTCGGAATGCCGGTCCCCAAAATGCGGAAGCCCGCGCCTGCCCGACAAACGCTGCTCGGTGCGCGCACGCCCGCAACCGGTACTCAGCACTCGACACTCAGCACTCTTCTGTGGCGCGCGCTCTGGTTCCCTTTCTGGTTCGGCACCGATCTGCGGCCCCCGGCGCTGCCGCGGCGCGGGATGGGCGATAACCGCCTGACCGTCCTACGGCGCGGGTTGGAGGCGACGCGCTTCGTCCAGTGGATGCTCGAAATTCAGGACCGCATCTGGCGGCAGCGGCTGTTCCTGATCGCGCTGCGGGCCTTCTGGCTCAGCGCGCTCGTGGCGATCCTCGTCTGCCTCGGCGCGGTCGCGAAGGGGACGCAACCGGCGACGGCGGCGATTGCCGTGCCCGTCGGGATCATCGCCGCGCTCGCGCTCGTCTATGCCTGGTTGCAGCGCCCGACCCGGATGGGCCTCGCGCGCTTCCTCGATCAGGGGTACGCGCTGGATGCGACGCTCGCCACCAGCCTCGAACTGGCGCAGGGCGAGATGGACAGCCTCCTCGCGCCCCACCTGCTCAACCACGCCGCCCGCACCGCCTACCGCATCGGCCGGGCGAAGCGCCTGCGCCTGCACCGCACCGCGCAGGAACAGGTGATGGCGCTCGGGCTGGCGATCATCACTCTGGGCGTCATCCTGCTCCTTTTCCTCTCCAACGACCTCAATCACCATGCCTTCGCGCCCGTCCCGAAGTTGCCGGATGTCAAGCAGCAGCAACAGCAGAACGGCGTGGACCCGAATGGCAACCCGACGCCGCTCAGCGATCAGCAGTTGACGCCGGAGCAGTTGCAGCAACTCGCGGTGCAATCCGCGCAGGCGCAGCAGGACCTCCAGCGGCTCGCCGATTCCCTGAGCGACAACTCCGCGACCAAGCAGGCGGCGCAGGACATCCAGAACGGCGATTACAACGCCGCCGCGCAGGATTTGCAGCAGGTGGCGAGCAACCTCGATCAGACCTCGCCGGACGCGCGGCAGAATATCGCCAACGATCTCCAGCAGGCGGCGAACCAGAATACATCCGGCAACCAACCCCTCACCAACGCGGAAAAGAATGCCTCCCAGGCCTTGCAGCAGGGCAACGGCAACGACGCGACGCAATCCGTCCGCGACCTCGCCAATCAGGTGCAGCAGACGGGCGGGCAGGTCCGCTCGCAGCAGGACCTCTCCGCCGCCATCCAGGACGCGCAGCAGCGCGCGAATGGCGGCCAGCAGGGGCAGCAGGACGCGAACGGCAAGCCGCAGAACGGCGACGGCCAGAGTTCGAGCGACCAGAACGGCCCCGGCGCGGGCCTCGGCCAGCCCGTCCCCTATCAGCCGGGCGATCCGACGCAGGCGCAAAACCTCGGCAACGCGGGCAATCCGCTGCCGCTCACGGGCCAGCCGACTGGCCAGTCCCAGCCTCTGCCCGGCGGCACGGGCAACCCGCAGAACCTCGGCGCCTCCCCTGGCGGCGGCAACAGCGCCCCGCAGTCCGGCAAGCAAGGAAGCGTGGATCAGGCCAGCCCGGACGCCAACCGCGTCCCGCGGGACCGCCGCGATGTCGTGCAGGGCTATTTCACGCAGTCGGGGCCATAACGAAGGACTGAGGACTGAGTGGGGAACGGCGCTCGCCTATCGTGACAGTGTATAGGGGATACGGTAGAAGTATGGTGGCAACACGCGGCGATCGAAAACGTAGTCCTGAGTCCTTAGTCCTCAGTCCTCCCCTCCTGGATGAGGCATTTCTGCGCCGCCTGGAGAAGTTGCAACTCCGGTCGCGCCGGTCGTTCACGCATGGGATCGCGGGGGAGCACCGGAGCATCCGCCGGGGCACGTCGCCGGAGTTCGCGGATTACAAGCCCTACACGCCGGGCGATGATTTCCGCCGCGTGGACTGGAACATCTACGCCCGCATGGGCGAGATGTTCGTGCGGCTGAGCGAGGTGAATATTGATCTCGCCGTGCATCTGCTCGTGGATCGCTCCCGCTCGATGGATTGGGGCGAGCCGAACAAATTCCTCTACGCCAAACGGGCGGCGGCGGCGCTTGGCTACCTCGCCCTCGCCGGATTCGACCGCGTGACCGTCGCGCCCTTCGTCGGCGAGCCGGGGCGGACGCTCGGCCCCTTGCAGGGCCGTTCGCGCGCGACGGCGCTCTTCCAATTCCTCACCGCCCTCCCGCCGGAGGATGGGGCGACCGATCTCGCCCGCACGCTGCGCGCCTACGTGAACACGAGCCGCCGC
>JAICIL010000315.1 GCA_025924435.1 Chloroflexia bacterium
CGAGTCGCGAGTACCGAGGGATCATCCCGCTTGCGCGCGTTGGATAGCCGTGCGGAGCCCGCTCAACATGCGCGCGATTTCGTCCGATCGTTCGAGCAGGGCAACGAATGTTGGTTGGTCAATGTACCCAATGTCGAGGGCGACATAGAGATGCGAGCGGACTTCGGCGCAGGATGCTTTCGCGACGGAAAGGAAGTACAAATACTCCTTGGGTGTCCCACGTTCGAAGCCTTCAGCGATGTTCGACATGACCGAAACTGCCGCACGCTGCATCTGACTCGTCAGTCCCCAATCGCGGGCGAATGTACCACGTTGCGTCGCCTCGTAGACCGCCCGCGTCAGCACCCGCGCCTTTTGCCACGCAATAACGTCCTCGAACTTCTCCGCCCGGCCCACCGTATCACCCTTTCCCGTCATCCCTCGGTACTCGCGACGTGCTGCCTGGACAGTGGGCGCACATATGGCCGTGACGAGCGACGGCTGATGTGCCAACCCTCGGTACTCGCGACTTGTTACTCGTTACTCGTCACGCCGTGACGCTCGCGGTCGTCATCCAGTGCGGGTTCTTGACGGTGCCGTCGAAGTCGCCGGTCGTCTTCCAGCCCTCGATCATGCCGCCTTCGGCGCCGTCCACCGCCGTGGCGCGCCGCTGGAGGTCGTGCATCTCCGCCGCGCTCAGCGGGCTGAAGGTGTCGCCGACGCGGAGGGCCTGCTCCAGATCGCGCGCGTTCTCGCAGCCGGTGATGACGACGGAGGTCGGCAGCGTGAGGGCGTAGCGCAGGCATTGCTCGGCGGTGATCGTGCCCTCCTTCGGGAGGCGACCGGAGGCGAGCGGCTTCATGCCGAGCACGCCGATGCCGCGCGCGACGAGCACGGGCAGGACGCGCGCCTGGAAACTGTTGAAGTGATAGTCCATCACATTGAGGGGCATCTGGACGGTGTCGAAGTCGAACCCCTGGTCGAGCATCTTCAGGTGGATGGCCGGGTCCTTGTGGCCGGTGAAGCCGATGTAGCGAATTTTGCCCGCCTCCCGCGCCGCGACGAGCGCCTCGATCGCGCCGTTCGGGGCGAAGACGCGCTCCGGGTCGTCCATGCGGATCATCTCGTGCAGTTGCATCAGGTCAATGCGGTCGGTCTGCAACCGTGCGAGGCACTGGTCAATCTGGGCGGCGGCGGCCTCGCGCGATTGGCCGTCAATCTTCGTCATCAGGAAGACGCGCTCGCGGTAGCCGCCGCGCAGGGCGTGGCCCATCTTCACCTCCGCCTGCCCGCCGTGGTAATCCCAGCAGTTGTCCATGAAGGTGAGGCCGCCGTCAATCGCGGCGTGGATCAGCCGCGTCGTCTCCGCTGGGTCCTGCGGCCGCGCCACATGCGCCCCGCCCAGCCCGATCGCGCTCACCCGCTCGCCCGTCTTGCCCAATGTCCGGTACTGCATGCCATCACCTCCTGAAAACTGAAACCGTTGGAACCACAGAGACACAGAGAGCACAGAGAGGGAAAGAGGTTAAGAAGGAAGAAGAAAGTGGAAAAAGCAATTCCTTTCTTCGCACCACCTCTTCTTCCCTTCTCTGTGTCCTCTGTGTCTCTGTGGTTCAATTCTTCTCGCCCGTTGTCAGATAGTGTGTCAGGGTGTCGCGGTCGAGGTGCGCGATGCCGAGGGCGGCGGGGGTGCGGGTGGCGGCGCGGAGATCCTGGCCCGTGACCGCCGTGCCGAGATCGGTGAGCGCCGACATGACGGGCGTCGGGACATCGAATTGCGTGCCGAGGGCGGCCCACGTCGCGATGCCGTACGGGATATCTTCGAGGAGCCAGCGGGTGTCGAGCGAGCCGGGGGCGCGCAGTTGCGTGAGCATCCGGCTGCCGTTGATCGTCGCCCAGAGGTCGCCGCGCGGGCCGAACCCCGCCCGCCAGTACGCCTCCGCGACGGGTTCCAAACTCAGGCCGAGCCGCGCGCCGATTGCGCGCCGCTCGCCGTCCACCGCCGTGATCGCCCGCACGACGCCGGGCGTCACGCCCTCCTCGTAGAAGTAGAAATCGCCCCGCGCGTACTCGACGCGCCCCGCGTTCAGGAGCACCCCGGCGGGGTGGAGGATCGGGTTGCCCGCCGAGAGGCCGCAGGCGACGACATGCGGATAGGCGCGTACGCCGGGGAAGACATCGGCCAGCAGTGCCAGCAGGCGGTCGTTCTCCCGCGCGGGGAAGGCCGCGACGCCGAGGCCGGAGACGACGCCCCAGATGTGCGCGTGGTCCGGCGCGAGTTTGCGGCAGACGTACGGCGCGGTGTCGGCCTCCGCAACCACGACGCCGTCCAGTTTCCCCGCCGCACGGGCCGCTTCGGCGAAGGCGAGCGCGCCCATGTTCCCCGGCGTCAGCACGATGACGTGCCCCGGCCGCAGATGCGGCGCGCATGCGGCGGCGAACGCCCGGTGCGCGTACGACGGCACCGGCACGAGCACGAGATCGTTCGTGGCCAGCGTTTCGGCGATGTCCGTCGTGACATGGTGGAGGCGGGCCACCCCCTGCTCGGCGACGCCGGTGAGGCGGATCGCGCCTTCCTTCAGCGGCGCGAGCGTTCCGGCATGTTCGGGAGTCTCCCAGAGCGTCACCGCGAAGCCGCGTAATTGGAGGTTCGCCGCCAGCGCGAACCCCGTATTCCCCCCACCCAGCACCGCCACCTGCCGCTCAGCCATTTCCAACTCCCTCAATGGTAGACGATTGAACCACAGAGGCACAGAGAACACAGAGAACGAAGAGAGACGATGAAGAGGAGATATGGAGCGCCTTCATCTATTATCGTTCTTTCCCCCTCCGTTCCTCCTCTGTGCTCTCTGTGTCTCTGTGGTTAGCGATCCCGGTACGCGGCGGCGAGGGCGGGGAAGAGGGCGCAGTAGGCGCGGCGGGCCATCATGAAGGCGTCGAGCAGATAGGACTCGTTCGGCGCGTGGACCTGATCGCCCGGCATGCCCCAGGAGAAGAAGACCATGTCCGCGCCGAGCGTCGTTTGCAGCGTCTCCGCGATGGGGAGCGTGCCGCCGAGGCGGACGACGAGCGGTTCCTTGCCGTAGAGGTCCGCGAGGACGCCGCGCGCCGCCCGCAACGCCGGGTGGTCCAGGGCGATGCTGAACGGGCGGGCCGCGCCGGGGAAACGGCGCACGGTCGCCGTCGCGCCGGGCGGGCAATGCGCCGCGACATGCGCCTCGATGGCATCCAGCACCGCGCCCGGCTCCTGGTTCGGGACGAGGCGGCAGGTGATCTTCGCGTGCGCCTCGGCGGGCGTGACGGTCTTCAATCCCTCGCCGGTGAAGCCGCCCCAGATGCCGTTCAGGTCGAGCGTCGGGCGCGCGCCGCGCCGCTCGTTCACCGTGTAGCCCGGCTCGCCCCAGAGGGCGGGGAGGGCGAGTTCTTGCTGGTAGTCCCCCTCCTCGAAGGGGACGGCGGCGATTTGCGTCCGCTCCGCCGCTGTCAGGTCGCGGACGGGTTCGTAAAAGCCCGCGACGGTGACGCGGCCCGCGTCGTCGTGCATCGTCGTGACGAGGCGGGCGAGCGCCTCGACGGCATTCGGGACCGCCGCGCCGTGCTGGCCGGAGTGGAGGTCCGTATTGGCGGTGCGCAGGTCAATCTGGCAGGCGGCGATCCCCTTGGAACTGACCGTCAGCGAGGGATCGTCCGGCCCCCACATGCCGCCATCCGCCGAGAGGGTGAAGTCGGCGGCCAGGCGGGCGGCGTTGTCGCGGACGAACTGGTGCAGGTTTGGCGAGCCGATCTCCTCCTCGCCCTCGAACATGCATTTCAGGCCGATGGGCAAACTGCCGTGGACGGCGAGATACGCCTCGATCCCCTTGATCGCCGCGAACATGTTCCCCTTGTCGTCCGCCGCGCCGCGCGCGTAGAGGCGGCCATCCCGCACCGTCGGCTCGAACGGCGGCGTCTCCCAGCGGTCGAGCGGATCCGGCGGCTGCACATCGTAATGGCCATAGAGGATCGCCGTCGGCGCGCCGTCCGGGGCGGGCCAGACGCCGTAGACGACCGGATTGCCGTTCGTCGGCAGGAGCGCGACATCCTGCGCGCCGAGCGTCCGCAGCTGGTCGGCGACCCACTCCGCCGCCTGGCGCATGTCCTCCCGGTGCTCCGGCAGGCTGCTCACGCTCGGTATCCGCAAGAGCGTCTTCAATTCTTCCAGTTGGCGCGCGTCGTGTTCCGCAAGGTAGGCGTCGCAGGCGGTGTCGCTCATAGATTCCTCTCCGGTAGACGGCCATCAGTAATCGCTGCTATGCGAGAGCGTATCACCGGGGCAATGGCGGGGCAACGTGGCGGACACGCGCAAAAAAGCGGCGGGTGGGGAACCGCCGCAGGGGAGGGGGAAGGAAGAGTCAAAGGGAGCGGAGCGCCGCCACGGGGTGAGGTACATGCCCACGCTTATCAGCGCTCCAACGATCACAGTTTGGAATATTCGCACATTCCGTGCCACGAATGTACTGTACCGCCTGTGGCGGTGTGCGACGTTTCGCGCCATGCAGACAGCGCGGGCAACGCGGGGCGGCCCCGCCGGGGCCGAGACAGGCGGACGATCTCTCGGGCCCGAGTATTTTCCGCTGTGATATACTCGCCCGCGCGATCAACAATCGAATCGGGGAGGTGCGGCGATGACGGAATGCGAGCACACGGACGGTGGTACCGACGAGCAGGGCGGCGTGGGTAAGAGGCTGAAGCGGCGGGGCATCCTCTCCGCAGCGGCGGCGGTCGTGGCGGGGATCGTCGCCAAGCAGGCCGCGCAACCCGTCGCCGCAGGCGTCGATGGTGATGTCGTTGCCGCAGGGTTAACAGTGGTGAGCGCGGCCACAGGTCTGCGCAATAATCTCGGCGGTAACTTTGTCACCCCCACATTGACGTGCATGCGCGGGCCGGACAACGCATTCCCCCCGCCGGGTAACTACGGCGCGAACGCCGCGCTGGTGGCGGACAGCAAGAGCAGCTTCGGCTCATATGGCGTCTGGGCGCTAGGGGATACAGGTGTTCTGGCACAGGGGGTCACCCTCGGCGTGATGGGGACTGCCGGGAGCGGCATCGGGGTCAGCGGCAGCGGCGACCTCACCGGGGTGCAGGGGGCGATCAACCCCGCCAGCCCCGCCGCCCAGCAGACCTTCGCCGTCATCGGCCGCAACTCCCTCAACCGCGCCGACGCCGTCGGCGTCCTCGGCA
>JAICIL010000316.1 GCA_025924435.1 Chloroflexia bacterium
AAGACGTTCGCCATCAGCAGGTCGTGGTGGTCGCCGAGCGGGTTGAGCGTTTGGTAGAAGCCGATGAAGTCGCAGGGGATCAGCCGCGTGCCCTGATGGATCAGTTGGTAGAACGAATGCTGCCCGTTCGTGCCCGGCTCGCCCCAGTAGATCGGGCCGGTTTCGTACTGCACGCGGCGGCCTTCGAGGTCCACCGACTTGCCGTTCGATTCCATCGTCAGCTGCTGCAAATACGCCGGGAAGCGTTTCAAATACTGGTCGTAGGGCAATACCGCGACGGTCTGCGCGCCGAAGAAGTCCGCGTACCAGACGCCGAGCAGCCCCATCAGGACGGGCAAATTCCGGTCGAAGGGCGCGGTGCGGAAATGCTCGTCCATCGCGTGGAAACCGGCGAGCATGGCGCGGAAATTGTCGGGGCCGATGGCGATCATCGTCGAGAGGCCGATGGCCGCATCCATCGAGTACCGCCCGCCGACCCAGTCCCAGAAGCCGAACATGTTCGCGGGGTCTATGCCGAACTTCTCCACCTCCTCGGTGTTCGTGGAGACGGCGACGAAGTGTTTAGCAATCGCGGCGTCGTCGTGGAGGGCGGCGAGGCACCAGTCGCGCGCGCTGTGCGCGTTTGTCAGCGTCTCGAGCGTCGTGAAGGTCTTGGAGGAGACGATGAAGAGCGTTTCCGCCGGGTCAAGGTCGCGCGTCGCCTCCACCATGTCCGTGCCGTCCACGTTCGGGACGAAGCGGAAGGTCATCGCGCGGTCGCTGTAGTGCCTGAGCGCCTCGTACGCCATCACCGGGCCGAGATCGGAGCCGCCGATGCCGATGTTGATGACGTTCCTGATGCGCTTGCCGGTGTAACCCGTCCACGCGCCGCCGCGCACGCGCTCCGCGAAGTCCGCCATCTTGTCCAGCACCGCGTGGACTTCGGGCACGACATTCTCGCCGTCCACCATGATCGTCGCGTCGCGCGGGGCGCGCAGGGCGGTATGAAGCACGGCACGCCGCTCGGTGACGTTGATTTTCTCGCCCGAAAACATCGCATCAATCCGCCCACGCAGCCCGGCGCTCTCCGCGAGTTGCAGGAGCAGTTGGATCGTCTCGTCCGTGATGCGGTTCTTGGAGTAGTCGTAGTAGATGCCGACGTCCTCCACCGCCATCCGCTCGCCGCGCCGCGGGTCGTCGGCGAAGAGCGTGCGGAGATCCACGTCGCGCATCTTCTCGTAGTGTGCTTGCAGCGCCTGCCACTCCGGGCGCGCGGTGAGCGGTGTCGGGTTCGCGGTGGCGGTCATCGTCGCTTCCTCCTTTTGTACCCGAAATCTCTATGAGGGCAATTCGGGCCGAAATTTGTATGGCTCTTTCGCATATAAGCGCATATAACCGCATACGGTACATACAAATGCGGCTACTGAGCACGATGGCTTGATAAATCGTTTAGAATGTGCACTTGCAACAAGACCTCTGCCTGCATATCCGCTAACTCTCGGCCATTCACATTCTCCCCCGCACTCAGGGCACCGTGGCGGAGTAGGCGGCGGTTGAATCTTCACAAATGCCCTTTCATACGCTTTCATAGTAAACACATCATGACCGCTAATGCGGCAATTGTTTTGTAGGGGCGGTGCTTGAACCTCCCTCTCTGGATTGCACCATCGTTGCCATCCACGAAGAACCCGATGCAGCGGCAGAGGGCGTTCAAGCACCGCCCCTACGCTGTTATGTCATCGCCCTTGTGAAAGAATATAACTTCCAACCATCAGCCCGTCTGCTTCTTGGGACAATTAGGCGCCGGACCGTGCATTCAGGAATGCTGGTAAATCATACTCCAACAGGTCGCCGATGCGCTCGACGGTGATGTCCGCCGCCGGATATTTCGCGATCTCCTTCGCATCGTGCGCGTAGTGGCCCTGCTTCGGGAAGACGGTCGTCAGGCGGTCGCCCCAGATTTCCTTCACTGCGGCGAGGATACGCACCTTATCGTCCACCAGCACGTAATGCTCCGCCGGGTATCGCTTCTCGACATCCTCCAATTCCTGCTCCTTGTGGATGTAGATGAGCACGTCCCCACCGACCGCCTCGCCGAGGGCGGAACGCTCGATCTTGCGCGGCTGGAAGACGACATCGCCGTCCGAGAGGATCACCGCCGGCCCCCAGGCGCGCACTTTCTCGATCACGTCGAGCGAATTCGGGAAGAGGCGGTTGGCGAACGGGTAGTTGATGAGAAACGAGGAGACGGTGAGCAGGTGCGGGTCGCGCGGGTATTCGCCGCGATAGCGCTGGAGCGCGCCGAGGTAGTCGGCGTATCCCAGTTCGGCGCGCAATTCCTCGAAGATCGCCCAGTACCGCGCGTTCCGCTCCGCCCCGACCGCCCGTTCGAGATGCCGCCGCAGATCGGCGGTCACGCGGTCGTTGTCGAGCAGGGTGTTGTCCACATCGAAGAGGAAGACGACGCGATGCGGCGCGGTCATCTGGCCCACCCCCTGACCCCCTCCCGCGTCGGGAGGGGGAACCTGACTCGACCGCGTGCCGCCATACGCGGCACGCGGCGTCGCTTCGACTCTCCTCCCGCGTCGGGAGGGGCCGGGGGTGGGCAAATTCCCATCACGTCGGCTCTGTCGTCGGGTTGTGCCAGCCGCCGTCCGCCGCGATCAACTGCTCCGCCTCCGTCGGCCCCCAAGTGTCCGGATCGTATTCGTGGACGGGCGTCGCGTTGCCGAGGATCGGGTCCACGACGCGCCACGCCGCCTCGATGGCGTCCTCCCGCGCGAAGAGGGTCGGGTCGCCGCGCATCGCGTCGCCGAGCAGCCGCTCGTAGGGGGCCATCTCGTCGCCGCCGGGCTGGTGGCGCGCAATCAGTTCCACATCCTCGCCGAACATCGCCTCGCCCGGCACCTTGACCCGCGCGGAGAGCGCCATCACGACATCGGGGCTGAGGCGGAAGCGGAGGTGGTTCGGGTGGCCGGGGATCGTCTCCGCGAAGACGGTCTGCGGCGGCCGTTTCAGCTCGACCACCACCTCGGTCGTCGTCACCGGCAGGCATTTCCCGGCCCGGATATAGAAGGGCACGCCCGCCCACCGCCACATGTCGAGATGGACGCGGACGGCGGCGAAGGTCTCCACCCGTGAAGCGGGCGCGACGCCCTCCGTCTCCCGGTATCCCTTGTACTGCCCGCGCACGACATCCGAGGGTTGGAGCGGGATCATCGCCTTGAAGACCTTCGTCGTCTCGTCGCGGATCGCCTCGTGGCCGCCGCCGATCGGTGGCTCCATCGCCAGCAGCGCGGTGACTTGCAGCATGTGGTTCTGAACGACATCGCGGATCGCGCCCGTCTCCTCGTAGAACTGGCCGCGGTCGCCGACGCCGAACTGCTCCGCCATCGTGATCTGCACGCTCTCGATGTAGTGGCGGTTCCAGATCGGCTCCAGGAAGGAGTTCGCGAAGCGGAAGTAGAGCAGGTTCTGCACCGGCTCCTTGCCGAGATAGTGGTCAATGCGGAAGATGCCCGATTCCGGGAAGGCGGAGAGCAGGACTTTGTTCAACGCCTCGGCGGAGGCGAGATCGTGCCCGAACGGCTTCTCGACCACCACCCGGCCGCCCGCCGCGCAGCCGGACTTCGCCAGCCCCTCGATCACCGTCGCGAACAGGCTCGGCGGGATCGCCAGATAGTGCAGCGGGTGCTGTGCGTCGCCGAGCGCCTTTTTCAGGTTCGTGTACGTCGCCGGGTCGCCGTAATCGCCGGAGACGTACGTGAGCAGGGACAGCAGTTTCGCGAACGCTTCCTTGTTGACGCCGCCGTGTTGCGACAGGCTGTCGTGGACGCGCGTGCGCAGTTGATCGGCGGTCTGCGTGCGGTGTGCCACGCCGATGACGGGCACATCGAGGTGCCCATGCCGGACCATCGCCTGCAAGGCGGGGAAAATCTGTTTGAAGGCGAGATCGCCCGTGGCGCCGAAGAAGACGAGCGCGTCGGTGCGCGGCGCGGCCACGGCTACCCTCCCCTCTGGTCCGATTCCTTCTCCAGGTGCCCGCCGAAGGCGTAGCGCATCGCGGATTGCACCTTGTTCGCGTAGTCCGCCTCGCCGCGCGAGGTGAAGCGCGCGAAGAGCGCGGTGCTGAGGACGGGCGCGGGCACGGACTCGTCAATCGCGGCGCTGATCGTCCAGCGCCCCTCGCCGGAATCGGAGACGCGCCCGCCGAACTTCTCCAGTTGCGGGCTTTCGAGGAGCGCGCCGGCGGTGAGATCGAGCAGCCACGAGGCGACGACGCTCCCGCGCCGCCAGAGTTCCGCGACCTCGCCGATGTTGATGTCGTACTGATAGTACTCGGGGTGCGGCAGCGGCGTCGTCTCGGCGTCCACGGTGCGCTCGGTCTTGCCGACATTGGCGTGGTGGAGGATATTCAGCCCCTCGGCGTAGGCCGCCATCAGGCCGTACTCGATGCCGTTGTGGACCATCTTGACGAAGTGGCCCGCCCCGTTCGGCCCGCAGTGCAGGTATCCTTCCTCGGCGGTGCCGGTGCCGCGCTTCCGGCCCGGCGTGGCGGGCGCGGCGTCCATGCCGGGGGCGAGCGTCTTGAAGATCGGGTCGAGCCGCCGGACGGCCTCGTCCTCGCCGCCGATCATCAGGCAGTAGCCGCGCTCCAGGCCCCAGACGCCGCCCGAGGTGCCGCAGTCCACGTAATGGATGCCCTTCGGCTTCAGTTCGGCGGCGCGGCGGATGTCGTCGTGGTAGTACGAGTTGCCGCCGTCAATGACGATGTCGTCCTTGTCGAGGAGGGGCAGCAACTGCTCGACGGTCTGATCCACCGTCGCGGCGGGCACCATCAGCCAGACGGCGCGCGGCTTCGAGAGTTTGCCGACGAGGTCTTCGAGCGACGTGCCCTCGATCATGCCATCCTTGACGAACTCCTGCCGCGTCTTCGGGTTGCGGGCGAAGCCCACGCAGGTGTGCCCGTCCTTGATGAGCCGCCGCACCATATTGCCGCCCATGCGCCCCAGCCCGACCATCCCAAGTTCCATCTGCGCTTCCTTTCTCGTTCCTATGCCCTATCCAAACAGTATGCCGCGCTTGCCCGCTTTTTCCTAGAGATAGATTGGTGGGGGGGGGGGGTGGGGCGGGGGCGCGGGGACCAGGGACGGACGCAAGGGCCCCCCAAAACACCACCGCCGCGGCCTGGCCGGC
>JAICIL010000317.1 GCA_025924435.1 Chloroflexia bacterium
ACTGTTCCACGGGATAAAACCATCAATGCTGATGGGCAAGGGCGCGACATTAAGTCAACCAGTGACGATCCGCCTAACCGCAGAGTCGAGTCGTCCGACCGAGAGCGGTACGGAGGCGTTTGGCACGGGCGGCGGGGTAGACCGCGCCGAGCGCGACGGCGACATCGCCATGGAAGGCGGCGAACCGAGCAATTTCGGCGGCGAGATCGCTGAACAATTGCGGGTCGCGAGGCGCGTCGTCCTCGACCCAGAGGTCTTTGACGCGCAGCACGCGGTTCTTGCGGTCCAGCGAGGGATCGAGGCGAGCGACGAAGCGGTCGCCCCAGAGTACGGGCAGCGTGTACGGTCCATACGTTCGCTTCGCCGCCGGGACATAGACTTCCCATGTGTATGCGAAGCCCCAGAGCGCGGCGAGCCGCTTTCGGTCCCAGACGAAGGGGTCGAGCGGCGGGAGGATGACCGCCCGGCGCTCTGTCTCCGCGATGGGCGCGACCGAGGCGAGCGGTTCGAGGTCGGCTGGAGCGATGTAAAATGTCGCCCGGACGCCTTCGACGGCGACGGGCACGGCGTCGCCCGCCGCGATCGCGGGCTTGATCCCACCACTACCCATCGCCAGCCCGGCGTACATCACGTCGCGCTGCGCGACGTGGAGTGCCCGTTCCGCGTCGGTGACGGGCGTCGCGTCCACACCGGGCGGCAGCATCCGCTCGGTCAGTTCGTAGAATCGCTGCGTCCCTTCCCGATGGTGGACCATCAAAAAACCACGGCGCAGCAAGGTCTGGAGGGCGACCTGCGAGCGGCGCGTCGTGCCCCAGCCGTACTCCATCGGCGTGCGGTCATCCTCCTCCATGAAGTCGCGGGCGGCGAGCGGGCCGCGCTCCCGGATCGCGCCCAGCACGCGCTCCGTCGCCTGCCGCATGATGTCCGGGTGCGCCTGCTCCATGCGCGTCGGCGGGCCGAGGCGGCGGTCGTAGAAGCGCCAATCCGCCATCGGCAGGATCGCGTGGATGCCGTGGAAATTCTCCACGAGCGTCCGGTCGCGGTAGAGCGCGTCGTCCAGATGGGTCGGCGCATAGCCGGGGACGCGCGCCCGCGCGATCAGGTGGTGATTCGCCGCGACGACGCTGACCGGATCAACCTGGAGGATGCCGATCCGTTGCACGAGCGGCAGCGGATGATCGGGCAATCCGCCGGACGCGTACAGCCCGCCGGGCCGGCGGAGCAGAAAGGCGCGCGCGCGATCGGCGGTGATCGTGACCGGTGTCGCGCTCCTTGTCCGAACGGTCATGTCTACTCTCCTCATCGCGATCGTTTGACATGGGAGAGTATCGCACATCCGTTCTGTACGTTCAAGGCGCTAATCGTCGTGTCGGCCCGCGAGTTCGTCTTCGGGTTCGCGCGCCGACGGGTCGGACTCCGCCTCCAGGATGGCGGTATCGGCGCGATCGGCGTCGTCGTGATGCGCGCGGCGGATGGCGCGCAGGCGGCGCAACTGGCGGAACGCCGCCTCCGCCGCGTTTTCGCCGCGCTCCTGGGCGGCATCGGCGGCGGCGAGGATGCGATCAATGTCGTCCTGATCGGTCGTCTCGCGCGCGATGATGAGGTCCTGCACGAGCACCTGGATGATCGCGGAGATCGGCACGGCGAGGATGCCGCCGACCGGCCCGGCGAGCGTCGTCCCCGCGAGGATGGCGAGGATGACGGTGAGCGGCGAGAGGCCGACAGCGTCGCCCTGGATGCGCGGGACGAGGACGTTCCCCTCGACCTGCTGCAAGATGATGATGAAGGCGGCGACGATGATCGCCTTGACCGGCCCATCGGTCAAGGCGACGAGCACCGCCGGGATGCCGCCGATCCACGGCCCGAGGATGGGGATGATCTCGGTCACCCCCGCGATCAGCGCGAGCAGCGGCCAGTACTCGAGGCCGAGCACGCCGTAGCCGACCGCACAGGCGGCGCCGATGATGCCACACAGGATTAATTGCGCGCGGAACCAGAGCCCCAGTTTCGTCTCGATGTGCGTCCAGATGTCGTTCACGCGCGTCCGCCTGGGCACCGGGACGAAGCCGAGCAGCGCGCGGCGAATCAGCGTCCGCTCGGTGAGCCAGTAGAAGGAGATGAGGAGCACGGTCACGACCGAAAGCAGCGTGCCGAAGACGCTCGACACGACATTGACCGCCTGCTCCTTCACGACACCCGTGACATCCGGCGGGTTATCCGAAAGGTCGCGCAACTTTGCCGCGCCGTCGTGCGCCGCGTTCCGCACCCACGCCACGTCGCTGCTCGCGTACCGCCGTTCGAGGTGGTCGGCGACGCGGGGCAGATTTGTGGCGAAGTCCGTCCCCTGCGCGACGATGGGGGGGATGATAAAGGCGATCAAGCCGCCGATGACGGCGAAGATCAGCAGATAGACGCTGAGGATGCTGGCGGGGCGATTCAGGCCCACCTTGCGCAGTCGGCGCGCGAGCGGATCAATCGCCGTCGCGAGGAGGATACCGATGAGCAGCAGGAAGAGCAGGTCGGTCACCTTCAGCAGCACGTTCGCGATGAAGATGACGAAGAGCGCCGCCGCCGTGAAGAGCATCACGCGCCCGACGGTCAGGCCGGCTGGCGGTGTTCCATTCGGGGCAGGTCCTTGCGGCGTGGGCATCATTTCCGGTCCTCTCGCCTCGTGCGACGGGGCTGCGCGGCCACTCGCTGCTGCGATGGCAGTATAGCACCGCCGGCGCCGCGGCTCGTCCCGCGCCGGCCGCGCGTATTGCCGCCGCGAACGGGACGAAAGGACAGGAACCCGCCGATAGAGCGAGGCGTATAATAGGATGAGATGCACGCTGCATCGCGGCATTTCGTCAGGAGTAGACGGACATGGAGTCCTTGTTTCTCGTCTGCTTTCTTGTCGGCCTCTGCATGACCGTCCTCTCGCTCCTCCTCGGCATGGGGCATCTCGGCGGCATCCATCTCGGCCACGGCGGGGCCGCCCACGCCATTGGGCATGACGGCGCGTCGCACAGCGGCTCCACGACGGACACGCCGACCGTTTCGAGCGGCTTCCTCAATTTCACCACCGTGATGACCTTCGTCACATGGTTCGGTGGCGTCGGCTATCTCATTTCGCATTACACCGTCCTCGGTGGGGTGGCGAGCCTGATCGTCGCGACCGTCTCCGGCCTCGGCGGCGGCTCCATTGTCGCGCTCTTCATCACCCGCGTCCTGGAACGGGGGCAGACGGAGGTGTACGAGGCGGACTATCGCATGCCGGGCACGGCGGCGCATGTTACGAGCACGATTTATCCCGGCTACGCGGGCGAAATCACCTACGCGCTCGCCGGTTCGACCCAGACATCCGCCGCGCGGAGCGTCGCGGGCGAGGAGATCCCGCGCGGCACCGAGGTCGTCGTCCTCAAGTATGAGCGCGGCGTTGCCTACGTGGATACGTGGCAGCGCGCGCTCGGCGAAGGAAGTGATGCCGCACCCGCGCTCGATGCGGGTGGAACCGCCTCCGAGGCGTCCACGTTGTCGCAATGAGGCACACAAACGCCGGCGCGGTAGGCCGGCGTTCGGGGTAGGAAAGGGAAATCGTCATGAGTCCCATCATCATTATTGTGGTCTTGCTCGTTGCCGCATTGTTCGTCACACTGACGATCCTCGCCAGCATGTTCCAGAAGGTCGGGCCGAACGAGGCGCTGATCGTCTCGGGCTTCGGCGGCACGAAAGTCGTGCACGGCGGCGGGCGCGTTGTCTGGCCGCTCGTCCAGAATGCCAAGCGGCTCTCGCTCGAACTGATGTCCTTCGATGTCGCGCCGCAGCAGGCGCTCTACACGAAACAGGGCGTCGCGCTCAACGTCGAGGCGGTCTCGCAGATCAAGGTCAAGAACGACCCGCAGAGCATCCTCACCGCCGCCGAGCAGTTCCTCTCCAAGCCGCCGCAGGAGCGCCAGAGCCTGATTCGGCTGGTGATGGAGGGCCACCTGCGCGGCATCACGGGCCTGCTCACCGTGGAGAGCATCGTCAAGGAACCGGAGATGGTCGCGGCGCAGGTCCGCTCCGGCGTCGCGGACGATCTCTACAAGATGGGCCTCGAGGTGATCTCGTTCACGATCCGCGACCTGCGCGACGACAACGAGTACATCGCCAACATGGGCCGCCCGGACATCGCGCGCATCAAGCGCGAGGCGGACATTGCGGGCGCGGAGGCGATGCGCGACACCGAGATCCGCAAGGCGCAGGCGGCGCGGGAAGCGGCGGTCGCGCGTGCGCTCGCCGACCAGGAGACGACGATTGCCCGCGCCGCCTCGGAGACGAAGCAGGCCGAGGCGATCCGCGACCTGAACCTGAAGAAGGCGGAGTACGAGCAGACCGTCCGCTCGCAGCAGGCGCAGACGGACAAGGCATATGACATTCAGGCGAACATCGCGCAGCAGAAGGTCGTCGCCGAGCAGGTGAACGTCGAACTCGTCCGCAAGCAGCGCGAGTCCGAGGTGCAGCAGGCGGAGATCAAGCGGCGCGAGTCCGAACTGATCGCCACCATCTTGCGGCCCGCCGAGATTGACAAGCAGAAAATCGAGGCGCTCGCGGGCGCGGAGCAGAATCGCCTGCGGCTCGAAGCCGAGGGCCGCGCCGCCGCGATCCGCGTCACGGGCGAGGCGGAGGCGGACATCATCCGGCAGAAGGGGCAGGCGGAAGCGGACGCGATGCAGAAGCGCGCGGACGCCTTCTCGCTCTACAGCCAGGCCGCCGTACTCGACAAAATCCTCACCAGCCTGCCGGATCTGGCGCGTGCGATGGGCGAATCGGTGAAGGCGATTGATTCCGTTACCATCGTCTCGACGGGCGCGGACGGCTCCGCCGCGAGCAAGATGACGAACGATGTCGCGACGATGGTCGCGCAAGTGCCCGCGCTCGTGGAGGCATTGAGCGGCATCAATATCGCCGATTTGATTAAGTCCCTGCCAGGCTTACAGGCCACGCCGGGCAAGAAGGATGGCATCGTCGTCAATGGCAAGGCGACACCGACCACCGCCGAGTAGCAGCGGACGCGAATTCAGAGGGGAGCGCGAGTGCCGCGCTCCCCTTCTCTGTGTTTGAAGCGCAGGCGTTCCAGCCGCGTCCCCATCGCAGGCTGGAACGCCTGCGCTGCCACCAGGAGCATTGCCGGAGTCGGCAATGCGC
>JAICIL010000318.1 GCA_025924435.1 Chloroflexia bacterium
CCTTGGTGTCTTGGCGGTTCGTAGTCTTCGAGAAAGGCGGTGTGCATGGCGGCATATGAGTTCACGCTCAGCGCGTTCGGGGATGAGATCGCGGCGGACCTCGCCGAGCAACTGGACGTGATGCGGCGGGAGGGTATCCCCGCGCTCGAATTCCGGGGCGCATGGGGGAAGAATATCCTCGATCTCTCGGATGACGAGGTGCGCGCGGCGAAGGGGCTGCTCGATGCGCGCGGCATGCACGTCTCCGCCATCGGCTCGCCGATCGGCAAGGTGAAGATCACCGACAATTTCGGCGCGCACCTCGAACGGTTCCGCCGCGCAATCGCCGTTGCGGCAATGCTCGATACGCCGCATATCCGCGTCTTCTCCTTCTTCATCCCGGCGGGCGAGGATGCCGCACATTACCGCACGGCGGTGATGGATCGCCTGCTGATGCTCACGAATCTCGCGGAGGAGGCGGGCGTCACGCTCTGGCACGAGAACGAGAAGGAGATCTACGGCGACATCGCCACCCGCTGCGCCGACATCCACACGACCATCCCCTCGCCGCACCTGCGCGCCGCGTTCGACCCCGCGAACTTCATCCAGTGCGGCGTCCGCCCGATGGACGAGGCGTGGCCGCTCCTCGCCGATGTCTCGACCCACATTCACATCAAGGACGCGGTGATGGCGGACGGGCATGTCGTCCCGGCGGGCGAGGGCGATGGGCAGGTGAAGGAGTTGCTCCAGGCATTGGTGAAGCGCGGCTATCGCGGCTACCTGACGCTCGAACCGCACCTGAAGGCGGCGGGGCCGTTCGGGGGCTTCTCCGGGCCCGACCTTTTCCATACCGCCGTCGAAGCCTTGCGGGGCCTATTGAAAGAGGTGGAAGGGGGCGCGGCGTGATGGCTGCCACACCGATGCGTTTCGGCTGCTGCGGCGGCATCGCGGACGCGCCGCTACTCCGCGATGCCGGGTTCGACTACATCGAATTGCCCGTCGGCACATTGATGAGCGCGACGGACGAGGCGGCCTACCGGCGCATCACGGACGAAATCCTGGCGATGGGATTGCCCGTCGAGGCGTGCAATGTCTTCATCCCCGCGACGCTGAAGATCACCGGGCCGGACGTGGAGCGCGAGCCGTTGTGGCACTACGCGGCGACGGCGCTCCAGCGGATGGGCGAGATCGGCGCGCGCGTCTGCGTCTTCGGCAGCGGCGGTGCGCGCTCGATCCCCGACGGATTCGACCGGGCGACGGCGCTCGACCAACTGGCCGCCTTCCTCGACCATGTGCAGGAGGCGAGCGCGCGGCATGGCGTCCGCGTCGTCATCGAGCCGCTCAATCGCGGCGAATCCAATGTCTTCAATTCGGTCGCGGAATCGGATGCGTTCAACCAATCGCGCGGGTTGTCGGGCATCGGCGTGCTGGCCGACCTGTACCACATCTCCGTCGAGGGCGAGACGTACGACGGGATGATCGCGGCGGGCGACCGGCTCGGCCATGTCCACGTCGCGGACGCCGACCGGAGCGCGCCGGGGGAGGGCGCGCCGACCGACTACGCGGGCTTCTTCCGGACGCTGAAGCGCATGGGTTATGCGGGCACGATCAGCGTCGAGGCCCGCTGGCGCGTGACCGTCCGCGATGAACTGCGGGGCATCGAGGCGGTGGATCGCGAGACCGAGCATCATCGCGCGCTCGTGTTCGTCCGCCGCCAGTGGGACGCGGCGGGATAACATCGGTGGCGGCGGGCTTCAGCCTGCCGCCACCGATTGGGTACATACAATGGCAGTCTGGCGAAACGATGAGGGGGTAGCGGTGGCGAAAAAAGGCAAAGAGAAAGAGCGCGACAAGGGCAAAAAGGCGAAGAAGGCCGCGAAGCGGTCGCCGCCCGCGATGCCGGACAATGAGAAGATCGGCTTCGGGATCGTCGGCGGCGGCGTGATCGGGCCGCTCCACGCGCAGGCGATCACGGCGCAGCCGGACGCGCGGCTCGTCGCCGTCTGCGACATCGTGCCCGGCGCGGCGGAGAAACTGGCGGGCGACTACAACGCGGAGGCGATGACCGATCTCGATGCAATGCTCGCGCGCGACGATATCCAGGTCGTCAATGTCTGCGTGCCGAGCGGGCTGCACGCGGAGATCGGCGTCAAAGCGGCGCGGGCGGGCAAGCACGTCATCTGCGAGAAACCGATTGACATCACGCTCGACGCGGCGGACCGGCTGATCGCCGCGTGCGACGAGGCGGGCGTCAAGTTGCAGGTGATCTCGCAGCACCGCTTCGGCGCGGGCATGCGGCGGCTGAAACAGGCGATTGACGACGGCGCGCTCGGCACGCTCGTGATGGGCAACGCGGAGATCTTCTGGTATCGCGCGCAGGCGTACTACGACAGCGGCGGCTGGCGCGGCACCTGGGCGCTCGATGGCGGCGGCTGCCTGATGAATCAGGGCGTCCATTACGTGGACCTGCTCCGTTGGGCGATGGGGCCGGTGGCGAGCGTCTCGGCGAAGATGGGCACGCTGGCGCACGAGCGGATCGAGGTCGAGGATGCGGCGGTCGCCGTCATTCAATTTGAGAATGGTGCAATCGGCTCGCTGATCGGCACGACCGATGCCTTCCCCGGCTATACCTGCCGGCTGGAAATCGTCGGCACCGAGGGGTCGGCGATCCTCGAGGATGGCGAGATCAAGGCGTGGAATCTGAAAGCCGAGATCGGGGAGGTCGGCGCGTACGGCCGGGGCAAGGAGGCGAAGCGCGCCGAGGCGTCCCAGAATGGCAAGGCGAGCGGACAGGGCGCGGCGGACCCGGCGGCGATCTCGTGGGGCGGGCATGCCGTCGAGGTGCGCGACATGATTGACGCCATCCGGGGAGGGCGCGACGTTGTGCTTCCCGGATCGAGCGCGCGCAACGCGCTCGAACTGATCCTCGCCGTCTACCGCTCCGCCGAGAGTGGGCGGGAAGTGAAGATGCCGATGAACCCGAAATGGCGGCCGGGCATAAAGAAGGCCGTCGTCGCGCCCGAGGCGAAGAAGGCGCCGCCCGTCCGGCGCGCAGCCGCCCGCGCGGGAGCAGGAGCAGCAGCGAAATGAGCATCAAACTGGCCTACAGCACCCTCGCCTGCCCGGAATGGTCGCTCGGCGAGGTGATTGACGCGACGAAGCGGTACGGCTTCGACGGGATCGAGATGCGTCTGCTCGACGGTGAGATCGTGCCGCCGAACCTGCCGCCGCACGACCGCGAGCGGGTGGCGACCGAGTGCAAGGCGGCGGGCGTGCCGATTTGCTGCCTCGATACCTCCCTCCGCATCGCGACGAGCGCGACCGATGCCGACGCGCGCCTCGAAGCGGAGCGGGACGCGGCGGCCTACCTCGAACTCGCCGCCGCGTGGGGCGCGCCGCTCATCCGCGTCTTCGGCGGCGAGCCGGAGGGCGGGAAGAGCCAGGCGGAGATCGCCGCGCCGATGGCGGACCTGCTGGGCAGGATCGGCCAGCGCGCCGAGCAACTCGGCGTCGGCGTCGCGCTCGAGACGCACGATTCCTTCGCCGCGTCCACGGACGTGATGCGCGTGCTCGACCGGGTGCAAAACCGGCACGTCGGCGTGCTGTGGGACACGCACCACCCCTACCGGATGGGCGAATCGGTCGCCGAGACGTACGAGCGCGTCGTCTCCCGCCTCCTGCATGTCCACGTCAAGGACGCGCGGAAAGACGAGGGCGAGCGCACCGGCTGGAAACTCGTCCTGCTCGGCGAGGGCGAAGTGCCGGTCGGCGAGACGGTGACGTACCTCCGCAACGCGGGCTACGACAAATGGGTCGCCGTCGAGTGGGAAAAGAAGTGGCACCCCGAAATCGAGCCGCCCGAAATCGCCTTGCCGCACGATGGGGCGCTGCTGCGAGAGTGGCTGAACGGGTAGGACCTCACCCCCAGCCCCTCTCCATTGCGATGGAGAGGGGAGCGACCTCCTGGAGAGCAGGATGATTGTAGAACACCACGGCACTACACGCGAGTCACCCCTCTCCATCGCAATGGAGAGGGGCTGGGGGTGAGGTTTCCCTGGACGATCTGTACGCCATCTTGCAGGTGCAGCCGCACGCCGACGGGGAGATGATCCAGGCGTCGTACCGGCGGCTGGCGCTCCTCTATCACCCGGATCGCAACCCGGAGCGGCGCGCGTGGGCGGAGGAGCGCATGAAGCGCGTCAACGCCGCCTACGCCGTCCTCAGCAACGCGAACCGACGCCAGACGTACGATCGTCGCCGCTTCGGCACGGGCAGCCCGCGCCCGCCGAGCCGCCCCGCGTCCGCACCGGCGGCGACGCGATCCCGCACGCCGTACCCACCGGAGACCGAGAACGACTGGTTCCATCTCCACGTCTACGCGCAGGGCCGCATGGTACCGGAGAGCGAAGCGACCGCCGAGGAGGCGCTGCGGCGCGACATGGCCGAGTTCATGGGCCTCGTTGCGCCGCCGGGCGCGGGCAATGTCGCGCTCGGTGATCTCCTCACTTCCGCCGCGACGAGCCAGTACGTCGCCTACACGCCCTATGGTCGGGCGATCGCGCGGCTCACCCTGCGCACCGCGCTCCCGCTGCTGCGCGCGTATGCGCGCGACGGCACGCCGGATTCCGAGCGGCTGCGGCGGATCGTCGCGCACGTCAACGACCTGATGCAGGACCGGATGGGCACCGAGGGGCTGAAAATGGTCTTCAAGGGGAAGAACCTCGTCGCCGATTGGGCCGGCCTGCTCCTCACCGTCGTCAATTTCCTCTGGGGCGATGCATGACGACCTAACCCCCCAGCCCCCTTCCCTAAAAGGAAGGGGGAGCGAGCCTCGTGAAGATCGGGGCGTTAGGCAATAGGGTAGGACATTGAGATGAGTCACCCCCTTCCTCGCGGGAAGGGGGCTGGGGGGTTAGGTTCCCTACCCTCCGTGCTCCTTCGCGAAGTGGAGCAGGTCGTTCAGGGTCACATCGGGGAGGGAGACGTAGCGGAACCCGCCGTCCGGGTCGTAGAGCAAGACATGGCCGGACGGGGTCGGCAGGAGCGCGGCATCGCCGGGCGAGGAACCGGCCTGCGGGAAGACCCAGGGCAGCGACCGGAGCATCACGCGCTCGTCCGCGCGCGGGGAGACGACGAAGCCGTACGACGCGAGCAAGGAGCGCACCGGGAGC
>JAICIL010000319.1 GCA_025924435.1 Chloroflexia bacterium
CCCCCCCCCCCCACCGCAAATTCTCTGGCGAACCGCATAGCTTCTATCACGGCATCGCTCGCCGTGATCCCCCAGCCGACACGCCGTTGAAGTCTCCGCCGTCCGCCCGTACCATGCGGCGGCATGATTTCCGACCGGCCAGCGCAAGGAGCGTCCGATGACCGATGAAACCCGCCGCGTCGTCCCCGATGATCTCTACGCCCTCCGTTTCGTCGGCGACCCGCAGCCGTCGCCGGATGGGAGCCGCATCGCCTTCGTCGTCACGACGGCGGACGCGGAAGAAGATGGCTACCGCTCGCGCATCTGGCTCGTCGCGACGGACGGCGATGCCGCGCCCGTCCCGCTGACCGCCGGGACGAAGAAGGATTCGTCGCCGCGCTGGTCGCCGGACGGCGCGCGACTCGTCTTCGTCTCGAACCGCGCGGAGGAGACGCCGCATCTCTGGCTGCTCGACCTGCACGGCGGCGAGGCGCGCCAACTGACGCGGGGCAAGGAAGCGGCGAGCGCCCCCGTCTGGTCGCCGGACGGGTCGCGCATCGCCTACGTCGCGCACATCGGCGGCGAACAGCCCCCGGAACCCGACGCGGACGACAAGGCGAAGCGCGCCTGGGAGAACCGCGTCCGCACGATCACGCGGATCAAGTACAAGCACGACGGGGACGGCTTCTGGGATGGCGGCTACGACCACCTCTTCGCCATCCCGGCGGCGGGCGGCGAGCGGGCGCAACTGACGGACGGCGCGTGGGACGACGGCCAGCCCGCCTGGTCGCCGGACGGGTCGCGGATCGCCTTCATCTCGTATCGCGAGGAGGACCGCGACCGCGTCGCCCGTTCCGACCTCTGGACGGTGCCCGCCGGGGGCGGCGACGCGCGCAAATTGACGGAGAGCAAGGGTGAGGCGAGTTCCCCCGCCTTCTCGCCCGATGGAGGAACCGTCGCCTTCTTCGGCCACGACGAGGGGGACAAATGGGCGGCGACGACGCGCCTCTGGGCCGTGCCCGCCGACGGGAGCGCACCGCCGCGCTGCCTGACGATGTCGCTGGACCGGAACGTCGGCAACGGCACGCTGCACGATCAGACGATCGCCGAGACGCCCCATCGCCCGCTCTGGTCCGCCGATGGGGAGACAATTCGCTTCCTCGTCACGGATGGCGGCAACAGCCATGTGTACGCCGCCTCCGCATCCGGCGGCGGGGCGGCGCTCGCCATCGGCGGCGAGCGCGTCATCCTCGCCGCGCGGTCGCTGGCCGACGGGCGCACCGTCCTCCTCGCGACCGACGCGACGGCGCCCGCCGAGATTTTCGTCGCCGACGGCACGACCGAGCGGCAACGGACGCACATCAATCGGGACTGGCTGGCATCGAAGGACGCCCGCGCGCCGGAGCGGTTCCGCGTGCGCGGCGACCACGAGCACATGGTTGATTGCTGGCTCCTCACGCCGCCGGGCTTCACCGAGGGCGAGCGCTATCCGCTCGTGCTGGAAATTCACGGCGGGCCGCAGGCGCAGTACGGCAACGCCTTCTTCCACGAGATGCAGGTCTGGGCATCGGCGGGCTATCTCGTCCTCTTCACGAACCCGCACGGCAGCATCGGCTACGGCGAGCAATTCACCGAGGAATTGCGCCGCCACTACGGCGAGAAGGATATGCCGGACCTGATGGCCGCGCTCGATGCCGTGATCGCGCGCGGCATCGTGGACGAAGCGCGGATCGGCGCGACGGGCGGCTCGTACGGCGGCTTCATGGTCAACTGGCTGATCGGCCAGACCGACCGCTTCGCGGCGGGCATCACCCAGCGCTGCGTCTCCAACTGGGTGAGCGACTACGGCACGAGCGACCTGAGCGTCCTTAGCGCGGTCGAGGAGTTCGGCGGGCCGCCGTGGGAGGCGATGGAGACGTACCTGCGCCTCTCGCCGCTCACCTACGTCGGCAATATGCGGACGCCCCTGCACATCGAGCAGCAGGAGCAGGATTACCGCTGCGCGATGGAGCAGGGCGAGCAGATGTTCATGGCCCTCAAGGCGCGGGGCGTGCCCGTCGAGTTCGTCCGCTACCCGCACGAGAGCCACGGCATGTCGAGGGGTGGCCAGCCGCACCACCGCGTCTCCCGCCTCGCCCGCCATCTCGCCTGGTTCGCGAAATACCTGGGAGATTGAACCGCGAAGGCGCGAAGGGCGCGAAGTGGGAGAGAGGATCATTTCTTTCCCACTCTTTCTTTCTTCTTCGCGCCTTCGGTTCACATCCCGGCGAGGCTGTAGGCGGTTCGGAAGCGGGCGACGGCGGCGCGATCTATCGTGACGCCGAGGCCGGGGCCGGTCGGGACGGCGACGGAGCCGGCCGCATAGACGGGCGGGTTGGCGACGATCTCGTCGCGTAGCGGGTTCGGCGTGTTGTCCCATTCGACGAGCGGCGGGTCCACGTCGGCGTAGGCGGACTGCGTCGGCATCCAGCCGAGGAAATGCATCGCCGCCGCCTGCGCGATCCCCGTCCCCCAGACATGCGCCCAGCAGCGGATATTCCACGCGCGGGCGAGATCGGCGATGGCGCGCCCCTCGGAGAGGCCGCCGCACAGGCAGAGATCGGGCTGCAAAATATCCGCCGCGCGCCGTTCGAGCAGGTCGCGGAAGCCGAAGCGCGTGTAAGCCAACTCGCCCCCGGCCACCGGGATCGGCTGCCGCTCTCGCACCTCGCAGTACCCCGCAATGTCCTCCGGCGAGACCGGCTCCTCGAACCAGGCGATGTCGTGCGGCGCGATGCGCCGCCCCAGTTCGATGGCCTGCACCGCCTTGTAGGCGTGGTTCGCGTCCACGGCGAGCGCGATCTCCGGGCCAATCGCCTCACGGACGGCGCGCACCGCCGCCACATCGAGCGGGATGCCGAAGCCGACCTTCATCTTGACGACGCGGAATCCCCGCTCCACATACCCGATTGCCTCGGCGGGGAGCGACTCAATCCAGTCCTCGCCGGGCTGGCGGTAGAGGCCGGTAGCATAGGCCCGCACATGCGTCCGCGCGAGGCCGCCGAGCAGGCGATGCACCGGCTGGCCGCACGCCTTGCCGACGATGTCCCAGAGCGCGATATCGAGCGCGCTGAGCGCCCCGACGACGAAGCCGCACTGCCCGGCGTCGAGCGTCGCGTTGTATACCGCCTGCCAGAGGACTTCGCGGTCCCACGGGTTCGCGCCGAGATAGTGCGGCGCGAGCAGTTCCGCGATGATCGTCGTGTACACGACGGGCGGCGCCTGGCAGTAGATCTCGCCCCACCCTTCGATGCCGTCGTCCGTCTCGATGCGGACGAGCACCGCCCGCCGTCGCGTCACCCACGCCTGCGACCAGCCGAACGGCGTCGCGAGCGGCGCTTCCAGCCCGAACGTCTCGATCTTCGTGACCTTCATGCGGCGAGCGTAACAAGCGAGGAGTCGAAAGTCAAAAAGAGTGCGACTGGTATCCGTACAGAACAGCGTTTTCCCGGTGGTGGCGGACTTCAGCCCGCTTCACTCCGGCAGGCTGAAGCCCGCCGCCACTTGCTACTTTTTTTACTTGCTACTTGTTACTTGCTACTCACTACTCATCAGCGCGCCTGACCGGGCGGCGGATCGGGCGGTGGGGGCCGGACGACGCGGACCAGGTCGGCGTGGAATGCGCCGGTGCTGTCGCGATGGCCGAGGACGGTCACGCGGTCGCCGCGCCGCACATCGGACGCTTTGATGTTCTTGCCGTTCATCCGCAGCGTCGTCTTCGCGTCAATCGCGACGATCGCGAGTTTTTTCGCCCGCGTGTAGACGACGAGCCGGTTCGGGGCGGCGCGCGTGACCACGCCGATCACGCCGTTTTGCGCCCGCGAAATTGGCACGGGTGGGCCGATGAACCGCTGCGGCCCGATGACCGGGGGGCGTGCGCCGGGGCGGGCCGTCCCGTTGGCGGTCGCCGTCCCGGCGCGCGGCACGCTCACCACCGGCTCGCTCGGCGGCGAGCGGCGCGCGAGCGCCACGCCCGCCGGCACGCCGAGCAGCAGCACGATCACGGGCGCCGTGATGAGGAGCAGCCGCAACCACCGCTTCATTGGGCCGCCCCCGTCGCCGTCCGCCGGTTAAGCCCGGTCGGCGGCGGCGACGGCGCGCGGCGGCGCAGGAGCGCGGTGGTTGTCACGAGCCAGGCCGCGAGCGCCGCGAGGAGCAGGAGCAGGTGCACCCACGGCATATGCTCCACGAACGCGCTCCAGAAGAGGCCGGGGGATTGCCGCGCGAGGTCGGCGTCGTGCAGCGCGAACGCCAGATAATCGAGCGTGCCCGTCGCGTGGAGCGCCTGGCCGAGCAGCACCGCGCAGATCAGCACGAGCGCGAGCGTCGCGCTGTACGAGACCCAGAGGGCGGCGCGCACGCGCTCGCGCGCGGCGACGGCGGCGGGGGCGGTCCCGACCGTCTGCGCGAGGATATTTGGGATCAAATCGGCGGGCGGCCGCGGCGACGCGAGCCGCGCGAAGAGGCGGTCGAGGTCGTCGGGCGGCGTGTCGTCCGCTCCGTTCACTGTCGTCCGTTCGTCGGTCATCCTGCCCATCCTTTGCCCGCTGTACCCTACGCTCTACACGCGGCACGCCGCCGGAAAGTTTCACATCCCTTTTACACTTCCTCGCGCACCCATTCCCGCAGCGCGAGGCGCAGCATCGTTTTCGCCCGCTGGAACAACGTTTTCGCGCTGTTCTCCGGGATGCCGAGCGTCTGCGCGATCTCGCCGAACGTCAACTCCCCCTCGTACCGGAGGACGACGACCTCGCGGTACTTCGGCGGCAGCCCGGCAATCGCCTCCGCCAGGAGCCGCTGGAGGTCGCGCCGCTCCGCGAGCGATTCGAGCGAGGGGCCGCTGTCCGCGACGGCAGCGAGCGCGTCCAGATCCTCCCCATCGTCGCGCGGCCGCTCGGCGGGCGGCGTCCGCCGCTGGCGGATCAAGTCGAGGCAGCGGTTACGCGCGACGCGATAGAACCACGGGCGCAGAGAAGCATCGGGGCGCAGGCGGGGCAGGGCGTTGTAGCACTGGATGAAGGTGTGCTGCACGACATCCGCCGCGTCGTCCGCGTCGCCGAGGATGCGGGTGGCGAAGGCGTAGAGCGGTTGCGTGTAGCGGCGGACGAGCATCTCGAAG
>JAICIL010000320.1 GCA_025924435.1 Chloroflexia bacterium
CTCGTTGCAGACGCCCGCGATGTGCGCCGTCGCACCGTTCGGATTGGCCTCGGGCGCGATAGATCCGCTCGCGGTGCAATAGCGGAAGACGATCTGTCGGTCCGCCTCGATGCGGTGCAGCGTCTCCGCGTCCACGACGTAGCGCCCCTCGCCGTGCGCGACGGGCAGGCGAAGGACCGTGCCGTGCGGGATGGCCGTCGTCCATGCGGTATCGGCACGCTCGACGCGGATGTGCACCCAGTGGCAGCGGAATCGCAGGCCCGCGTTGCGCATCAGGACGCCGGGGAGCAGCCCGGCCTCGGTCAGCACCTGGAAGCCGTTGCAGATGCCGAGCACGGGCCGCCCCGCCGCCGCGAACGCCGCCACCGCCTCCATGACGGGCGCGAAGCGGGCAATCGCCCCGGCGCGCAGGTAATCCCCGTATGAGAACCCCCCCGGCAGCACGATCGCGTCGAAGCGGCTGAGGTCCGTTTCGGTGCGCCAGACGCGCTCGGCGGGCGTGCCGAGGGCGTCGCTCAGGGCGTGGACGGCGTCCATGTCGCCATTGCTGCCGGGGAAGGAGACGACCGCGCATTTCATGGTGCCTAACCCCCCGCCCCTTCCCCACAGGGAAGGGGAGTACTCGTTACCACGCTTCGGTATCGAGGTCTTCGTCTTCGGATTCCCCGTCGTCGTACGCCTCGTCCACGACGTAGGCGTAATCCTCGATCACCGGGTTGGCGAGCAGTTTGTCGCACATCTCCTCGATCTTCGCGCGCGCGTCCGTCTCATCCCGCGCGACGAGGGCCAGTTCGATGTACTTGCCGACGCGGACGTTCGAGACGCCGCCGTAGCCGAGTTGCCGCAGGCCGCTCTCGACGGCCAGCCCCTGCGGATCATTAACGACGGGCTTGAGCATCACCGTCACGCCCGCCTGCCATCGTGGCATACCTCCCCCCCCGACCCCCTCTCCTTTGCCCTGGGGCAAAGGAGAGGGGAGTAAATCGTTATACTGTGCCGCTTCCGTGCGGGAGCGGCGTGCCGGTCAATCGTTCGTAGGCGCGCAGATAGCGCGCGCGGGTCGCCTCCACCACGTCGGGCGGCAGGTGCGGCGCGGGCGGTTGCTTATTCCAGCCGGACGCTTCGAGCCAGTCGCGGAGCGGCTGCTTGTCCATGCTCGCCTGCGGGCGGCCCGGCGCGTACGTCTCGACATCCCAGAAGCGGGACGAATCGGGCGTCAGCAGTTCGTCAATCAGCGCGAGCGCGCCATCAATGAAACCGAACTCGAACTTCGTGTCCGCGAGGATGATCCCGCGCGCGGCGGCGTAGGCGCTCGCCTCGGCGTAGAGCGCCAGCGTCTTCCGCTCCAGCTCGCGCGCGAGGTCGGCGCCGACGATCTCCGTCAGCCGCGCGGGCGTGATGTTCTCATCGTGCCCGGCGTCGTTCTTCAGGGCGGGCGTGAAGAGCGGGCGCGGCAATTGCGCGCTCTCGGTGATCCCGGATGGCAGGTCGTACCCCGCGACGCCGCCCGTCCTCCGGTACTCCGCCCACCCGGAACCGGCGAGATAGCCGCGCGCGACGCACTCGATGTCAATCCGCGCGGCGCGCCGCCCGATCATGACCCGGCCATCCAACATATCCCGTTGCGCGGCGAGGGAGGGGGGCAGATCGGTCACGTCGGCGGAGACGAGGTGATTGGGGACGAGATCGCGCATCCGGTCGAACCAGAAAAGCGAGAGGCCCGTGAGCACCCTGCCCTTGTCCGGGATGCCGTTCGGCATGACGACATCGAAGGCGGAGATGCGGTCGGTCGTCACGAACAGGAGCAGATCGTCGGTGAGGCGGTAGGTGTCGCGCACCTTGCCGCGCCGGAAGGGTGTCAGGCCGGGGAGGTCGGTGGTCAGGAGCGCCTCCACGCGCTTCACCCCTCCCCGATGCCGAGGCGCGCGAACGCGGTCTCGATGTGCGCGAGGTGATAGCCGGGGTCGAAGAGCGCCGCCAGTTCGTCCGGCGCGAGCAGTTCGGCGACCGTCGCATTCCGGCCGAGGATCGTTTGCAGCGGTTCGCCCGTTGCCCACGACTCCATCGCGCCGCGCTGGACGATCTTGTAGGCGTCCTGCCGGGCCATGCCGTGCTCTGTCAGCACGAGGAGGACGCGCTGCGAGGCGACGAGGCCATGCGTGGACTCCAAATTCTCCCGCATCCGCTCCGGGAAGACGACGAGTTCGTCCATGATCCGCGTGAAGAGGCGGAGCATGTAATCGGCGAGCGTGAACGACTCCGGGAAGATGATCCGCTCCGGCGCGCTGTTCGAGATGTCGCGCTCGTGCCAGAGCGGAACGTTCTCCATCGCGGCGTTGCTGTACGACCGGACGACGCGCGCGTGGCGGCTGATCCGCTCGGTCTTGTGCGGATTTCGCTTGTGCGGCATCGCGCTCGACCCCTGCTGATCCACCGCCGCGCCGAGCGAGACGGGAAGGTCTTCGTCAGGACTGAGGACTGAGGGCTGAGGACTGAGATCGGCTTGCTGCCCGCTGCCTGCTGTACTACCGAAAGGCTCCTCGACTTCGTGGACTTCGGTGCGCTGGAGGTGGCGGATTTCGACGGCGAACTTCTCCAGCGAGGTGGCGAGCAGCGCGAGCGCCATGATGACCTGCGCGTGGCGGTCGCGCTGCAAGATCTGCGTGCTGACGGGGGCGGGCGCGAGGCCGAGGAGGGCGCAGGCGCGTTCCTCGATCGCCGGCGGCACATGGGCGTGCGTGCCGACCGCGCCGCTGATCTTGCCGTACGCCATCTGCGCGCGGGCCGCCTCGATGCGCGTGCGGTGGCGGCGAATTTCGTCCACCCACATCGCGAGCACGAAGCCGAAGGTCAGCGGCTCGGCGTGGACGCCGTGCGTCCGCCCGATCATCAGCGTCATCTTGTGCGCGACGGCCTGCTTCGTCACCGCCCGCTCGAACTCGGCCAGTTGATCCAAGATCAGGTCGAGCGCGTCCACCGTCAGCAGCGAGAGTGCGGTGTCCACGACATCCGAACTGGTCAGGCCCATGTGGACGTAGCGGGCGGCGTCGCCGATCGTCTCGCCCATCGCCCAGAGGAAGGCGGTCGTGTCGTGGTCGGTGCGGCGCTCGATCTCGCGGACGCGTTCGGGGTCGGCGGAGGCGGTGCGGATCGCCGCCATCGCCTCCGGCGGGATCGCGCCGCGCTCCGCCCACGCCTCGCAGACGGCGATCTCGACCCGCACCATCGTGTCAATCCGGCGCCGCTCGCTCCAGATCTGCCCCATCGCCGGATGTGTGTAGCGCCCTACCACGTCACCGCACCTCCGCCACGACCGCACCGTCGAGGTACGCCGATTCCGCATGCACGAGCCGGGTCGGCAGCACGCGATTATGCACGTCGCTGTCCGCCGTCGCGAGGACGCGGAGGTAGTTGTCGGTCAGGCCGCTCCATCGCCCGTCCGGCTCGCGGTCCTCCCAGAGCACGTCCATCGTCCGCCCGACGAAGCGCCGGTGATACTCGAGCGATAGTTCATTGGAAAGGGCGAGCACGCGCGCCATCCGTTCTTTCTTCACGTCTGGCCGCACCTGATCGGTCATCCCCGCCGCTTCGGTGCCCGCGCGCTCGGAATAGGGGAATCCATGAACTTTGCTGAATGCCAGTTCGCGGCAGAGGGCGAGCGTCTCCGCGAACTCGGCCTCCGTCTCGCCGGGGAAGCCGACGATCACGTCCGTCGTGATCGAACAGTCGGGGATGGCGGCGCGCACCCGCTCGACGGCGCGGCGGAACTGATCGGGATTGTAGCGGCGGCGCATCGCGCGGAGCACGCGGGCCGAGCCGGACTGGATCGGCATGTGCAGGTGGCGCGCCATCCGTCGGTCCGCCCAGCAGGCGAGCAGGTCCGGCTTCAATTCGGCGGGGCCGACGCTCGTCAGGCGGATGCGCGGCGGCGTCGGGCCGGCGAGGATGGAACGAAGCAGGCCGGGCAAGCGAAGGACTGAGGACTGAGGACTGAGGACTGAGGCATCCGCCCACTGTCCGCTCGCCTCCCGGTACATGCCGACGTAGGTGCCGGTCAGCACGACTTCCCGATAACCCATCGCCGCGCTTTCCGCGACCTCGCGGCGGACGCGCTCCGCCGCGACGCTCCCCGAGCGACCGCGCGCGCGCGGGACGATGCAGAAGGTGCAGTTCGCGTCGCACCCCTCCTGAATTTTGATCGTGCGCCGGGTGCGATGCGCGGCGTGGATGTGCAGGTGCGTGTCCGACAGCCCGACCGCCGCGAGCCGGTCCGCGAACCGCTCGACCGCCTCCGCGACGACGCGCTCCTTGTCCACCGAGCCGAGCACGAGGTCCACCTCCGCCATCGCCGCCGCATCCTCCGGCGCGACCGCCGTGTAGCAGCCGATGGCGGCGACCAATGCGTCCGCGCCGCCGGTCTGGCGCGCCCGGCGGAGATACTGGCGGCCCTTCTTGTCCGCGATGTGCGTGACGGTGCAGGTATTGACGATGTAGAGGTCGGCGGGCGCGTCGAACGGCACTTCCGCGAACCCCTGCTCCTGCAAGGCGAAGGAGATCGCCTGCGCGTCGGCGGTGTTCAGTTTGCAGCCGAGGGTATGGATGGCGAAAGTCGGTCGTGTCGGATCGCGATACGGTTCGTCCCGCACGGTGATGGTGTCGAGGCCGACAAGGGCAACCGGGACGGGCGCGTCGTTGCGCTCATCATGATCGAGATACTCAACTGTCAGCGTCTCCACCATGCGCCGGTCTGACCCTCATCGTGCCCTGCTCGGGACATGCGCCCAACCCTGCACCAGTATAGCAGAACTGTGTACGTATGGACGGGGGATCGGCTCAGACGGCTTTCGTCCGCCGATTGGGCGTGGTACGCTGTACGCAGTACGCAATGGTGGAAAACGCGACGCCATCGTTTCATGGTTCATGGTGAAATCATGGGAAGGGAGCAGCCACAATGGCCCAAACAATCACGCGGCCAACCGCCACCGACGGCTCCGAGGCCGGTGCGCTGACGAGCGAATCGCTCGCGCGGTTCGGGGAGGCGTTCGCCGCGAACCCGGCCTACCGGCTGGCGCAGAACGCGGTGACGCAGATCACCGTGGACGATGTGACGCTCAATCGGGGGATCGTCAC
>JAICIL010000321.1 GCA_025924435.1 Chloroflexia bacterium
CCCCCCCTTCTGGGGGGGGCCCCACCGGTTCCATTTGGGCTTGTGGTGGCGGGCCCCCCCCGGGCGCCGGGGGGGCCCGGGGCCCCGCCTGCCTCCACCGATATGGGGACGACCAGAGGGGAGGGCGGTTCACGAACCGCCCCTACGGCTCCCCTCTCCATCGCAATGGAGAGAGGCAGGGGGTGAGGTTTCATGGCAACGCACCGTTTCCAGCCGACGACGTACCACAACACCATCGGCTCCCACGAACCCGCGCTCCGCGTCGCGGACGGCGACACGGTGATCACCGCGACGGCGGACGCGGGCGGCTGGGATGCGCGCGGCGAGCGCGTCGCGCGCGGCGGCAACCCGCAGTCGGGGCCGTTCTTCGTCGCGGGCGCGGAGCCGGGCGACACGCTCGTCGTAGAGATCGTCCGCCTGACGCCGAACCGCGATTGGGGCTACACCGCGACGGTGATCAGCGAGAATGTCCTGGACCCGCACCATGTCCGCGAACTGCCGCCGCAGCAAACGGCGTACTGGCGCATTGACCGGGAAAATCGCACCGTCGCGCCGGCGTCGCCGCCATCGGGCAGCACGATGGGCCAGCGGACGATCATCGCGCCGCCGGCCGCGCTGCGCGACCTCGTGCTGCCGCTCGTGCCGATGGTCGGCTGCTTCGGCGTCGCGCCCGCCGGTGGCGAGGCGATCTCCACCGCGACCTCGGCGCGGCACGGCGGCAATATGGATTATCGCGGCTTCACCGAGGGCGCGACGGTCTATTTCCCCGTCGCCGTCCCCGGCGCGCTCTTCCACATCGGGGACGGCCACGCGCTGCAAGGGGACGGCGAGATCGTCGGCACCGGCATCGAGACCTCGTTCGAGATGGAATTCGTCCTGCGCGTCCGGAAGGGCAAAACGATCACCTGGCCGCGCGGCGAGAACGCGGACTACGTCTTCACCGTCGGCAATGCCCGCCCGCTCGATCAGGCGGTGCAGCACGCGACGAGCGAGATGCTCCGCTGGCTCGGCGAGGACTTCGGCCTCGACGCCACCGCCGCCAGCCTCCTGATGGGCCAGACGGTGGAGTACGACCTCGGCAACATCTTCGACCCCGCCTACACGATGGTCTGCAAAATGCCCAAACGCTGGCTACGGAAAGCGTAGGAACCGCAGAGGCGCAGAGAACGCGGAGAAAAAGAAAGAAGTGAAACGTCGAGCAGGAGCGCTGTCTCGTGCCTTATTCCCAGTCCCTCTTCCTTCTCTCATCCCTCTCTGCGCCCTCTGCGCCTCTGCGGTTCTCCCCGGCTTCAGGGCAGGTGGCCGCGATAGGTGGGGGAGGCGGCGACGGCGCGGAAGGCGGCGAGGGCGGCGTCCGAGGAGTTGACGCGCCAGTCCGTCTCTTTGTCCTGATCGAACCAGACGACGGCGCGCAGGCGCGGGAAACGGGCGGGCAGGTCGTTCAATAATCCCTGCGTGATCCACGCCGCCTTATCGCCGCCGGTTTCGCTGGAGGCCGTCTCGCCGATCAGCATCGGCCTGCTGGCGATCCGCGCGACGCTGTCGTACGACGGGCCGAAGATATCGGCGAGACTCGTCCACCGCGACCACGACTGGCTCGTGCCGAAGTTGTAGCCGTCCAGCCCGACCCAATCCACCATCCCATCGCCGGGATAGACCTGCGCGAAGGGGACGCTGCCGGGATAGGCGATGTTCGGCGACCAGACCCAGCGGACATTTCTCACGCCCTCCGCGCGGAAGATGGCGTGCACATGCGCCCACATCGCGGTGTACTGCGCGGCGGTATTGCCGTTCGCGTTCGCCGCCCACGGGTACCAGTCGCCGTTCATCTCATGCGCGACTTTGTGGTAGAGCGGCCTGCCCCACGCCGCCGCGTCGCGCGCCCACTGGTGAAGAAAGCCGTCGTGCGCGCCGCCGATGATCGCGCCGAGGCTGTAGGCGGGCTGGTTCGCGCCGCCGGTCGCGTCCCACGGCTCCCAGGTGATCATCGGCATCGCGCCGTGGGAGACGGCGGCACTCATCTTGACCGGATCGAAGGCGTTGTTGCCCGCCGTCACCCAATCCTGATACCACATGACGATGCCGGGCGCGACGCCGATCATCCCGGTGAAGGCGTCAATCGCCGAGGGATCGCCGGGTGCGTTGACGATGTACGCGCCGAGCGCGAGCGGCTGCGCGGGCGCCGCCACGACCGACCCCGCATGGAGCGTCATCGCGAGCAACCCGCAGAGGAGCGGCACGAGGCACGGACGGATACCGGATCGTGGTCGCAATTCTCCCCCCAACCATCCCGCCGATACACCGTATCCGTGCTTCCCCGCATGATGGAAAACCCTTCGCGTCCGCAGATTGAAACGAACAACGTGCTTAAAGGTGACGACATTCGCGCGAATTATGTACTTCTGTACATGAAACGTCGGTGGGAACCTAACCCCCGGCCCCTTCCCTGAAAGGAAGGGGAGCGAGCCCCAGTAAGATTGAGGCTTTCGGGATAAAGCACGGCATTGCGACGAGTCACCCCTTCCCTCGGAGGGAAGGGGCCGGGGGTTAGGATTCCCCGGATACCACAATGGCCGCGCGGAAGGAGTAGGATAGATCGCGGGGGTGTCGGTGTGGCCGCGTGTGGCGATCGCGTCCTTCGGCGCGAATGGAGGAGACTATGGACGTTCAGGAATTGCTCAATCACGCCCTCGACACGATCACCGTCCGGCGCGTCTTCGGCGAGCCGTACGAGAAGGACGGCGTGACGCTCATCCCCGTCGCCAAAGTCTCCGGTGGGGGCGGGGGCGGCAGCGGCGAGGACGAACGTGCTGGCAAGGGGGGTGGCGGCGGGTTCGGGGTGAATGCGCGCCCGGCCGGCGTCTACGTCATCAAGGGCGATGCCGTCACCTGGACGCCCGCGTTCGACCTGAACCGGGTCATCATGGGCGGGCAGATCGTGGCGGTCATCGCCCTGATCGTCCTCCGCCCGCTGTTCAAGGCACTGGCGGCGAAACTGGCGGCTGAGACACAGGAAGGCCGGTCATGAATCCGGGCGCGGCGCAAACGGCCGCCATCGCGCCCATCTCATCATAAAGGAGGCACGCCGATGCTCGCGATGGTGCTCGATGCGCCCGGTCAGCCCCTCCGCCCCGCCGAGGCGCCGACGCCGACGCCCGCGCCCGATCAGGTGCTGCTCCGCGTCAGCGCCTGCGGCATCTGCCGGACGGATTTGCATATCCTCGACGGCGACCTCGCCCACCCGAGCCTGCCGCTCATCCCCGGCCATCAGATCGTCGGCACGATCGAGGCGACCGGGGCGCGCGTCGCGCGGTTTAAGGAAGGCGACCGGGTCGGCGTGCCGTGGCTCGGCTGGACGGACGGCACCTGCCCCTACTGCCGCGGCGGCCGCGAAAATCTCTGCGACAACGCCCGCTTCACCGGCTACGACATCAACGGCGGCTACGCGGAATATACCGTCGCGGACGAGCGGTTCTGCTTCCCGATCCCCGCCGGGTACCCGGACGATCAGGCCGCGCCGCTCCTCTGCGCCGGGCTGATCGGCTACCGCGCCTACACGATGACGGGCGACGCGCGGCGGCTCGGCCTCTACGGCTTCGGCAACGCGGCGCACATCCTCGCGCAGGTCGCGCGGCATCAGGGGCGGGAGGTGTACGCCTTCACGCGGCCCGGCGACGGCAAGGGGCAGCAGTCCGCCCGCGATCTCGGCGCGGTCTGGGCGGGCGGCTCGGACAGCGCGCCGCCGGAGAAACTGGACGCCGCGATCCTCTTCGCCGCCGCCGGGCAACTCGTGCCCGCCGCCTTGCGGGCGGTGGACAAGGGCGGGGTCGTCGTCTGCGCCGAGATTCACATGAGCGATATTCCCTCCTTCCCGTACGACATCCTCTGGGAGGAGCGGGTCGTCCGCTCGGTCGCCAACCTCACGCGCCGCGACGGCGAAGAGTTCCTCGCCCTCGCCCCGACGATCCCCATACATACCGAGGTGCACACCTTCCCACTCGCGCAGGCCAATGAAGCAATTGCGGCGATCCGCAGCGGCGCGCTGCGCGGCACGGCCGTCCTCGTCCCGAACGGGGCAGCGAAGGGCAACGGAAGGGATTGAACCGCCAAGACGCCAAACACGCCAAGAGCGCGCTGAGAAGACAGGAGAATAAAAAGGGCTTTGTCCCTCATTCTGTCCTCTTTCCTTGGCGTCCTTGGCATCTTGGCGGTTGATGGGATCCGTCTTCATCCGTCTCTCGATGCGCTATGATGCCGCGAGTCGGGTGTGATCGTCTCGTTCGCAAGGAGTGTCAGCGTGGCGACAGAGCGGCCGGTATTCATCTCGGTTGTCCAGTATCAGGAGCGCATCGCGGCGGGCGCGACGAGCATCGCCGATCTCTTCGACGCGGCGCACCGGCTCGGCGTGGACGGCGTCGAACTGCGGCCCCAGTTCTGGAAAGACAAGGCGCGCGAGTTGCCCGCCGCGCGGGACCGGGCGGCGCATCACGGCCTGCTCGTCACCTATGCGACGATGGGGAGGCTCTTCGACACCGGCCCGGCGTCGCTGCGGGACGACATTGACGACGCCCGCGCGCTCGGCTCGCCGCTCCTGCGCGTCTTCCCCGGCCCGGTGCCCGCCGACGATGACGACGCGGGATGGGAGCGGGGGCGGGAGATCGCCCGCCATGCCGGGACGCGGGGCGTCGCGCTCGCGCTGGAAAACTTCGTCGGCACGCCGGGCGGCACGCTGGACGAGATCGAACGGACATTGGCGCGCATCCCGGAGATGATGACGAATATTGACATCGGCAATTACCCCCGGCATCACCAGGATGTGCCCGCCGCCATCCGCGCCGTCGGCGACCGCGCCGTCTCCGCGCACCTGAAAGACGCGGACGACGACCCCGCGCGCGGCACGACCTATCTCGGCGGCGCGTCGCTGCCGCTGCCCGCCATCCTCGACGCGCTCGACGCCCTGCCCCAGCGCCTCCTGTACATCTTCGAGTTCAACGGCGGCGACGACCCGGACGACCGCATCGCGCGCAGCCTCGCCTACGTGCGCGGGCGATAGATTCCCCGTGGTAGCGCGGGCTTTCCAGCCTGCGCCAGCGATGCAGAGACGCAGGCTGGAAAGC
>JAICIL010000322.1 GCA_025924435.1 Chloroflexia bacterium
ACGACGAGACGCTGCCCGATTTCTCGGCGCGCGGCGTCGCGGAGACGACGGCGGAAATGGCCGCGCTGCTGCGCGACCTGCGCGGCGGCGCGGTCGCGGAGCCGGAAACGCCCGCCGAGCGGATGGATCGCACGCTCGCGGAGCATTTTCTGACGATCCAGGGGTGGGAGTATGGGTCGCGCCATTTCCAGGGCGGCAACCCGAGCGCCTACACCGGCGAAGCGATCTTCGGCGTGCTCTCCCTCTTCCTCCGGCCGTTCGCGCCGCTCTCGCATCGCGTGGATACCGCCGTTGCGCGCATGGATGCCATTCCGGCCTTCCTCGCGACCGCCGCCGCGAATGTCCGCGCCGCGCCGCCCGCGTGGACGGAGCGCGCGATCCGCGAATGCACGGGCGCGCTGCATTTCCTCGGCAACGGCGTGGACATGCTGATCGCCGACGAGGGGATTGCGCATCCGCGCTTGCGCGCCGCCGCGACCGATGCCCGGCACGCCTTCGCCGCCTATCGGGCATTTCTCGAACGCGAGATGCGGGCCACCGACGAGGCGGCATACGGCTGCGGCGGCGAGGCATTCGAGATGTACATGGCGCGCGGCCACGCGTTGACAATCACCGGCGCGGAGATCGAACGCGCCGCCCGCGATCAGTTCGCGGATTCGCGCGCACGCCTCCACGAGGGGGCGGCGGCCTTCGGGGCGCCGGATTGGCACGCCGCGCTCGCGCTGCTCACACAAATTCACCCGACGGTGGAGTCGTATTACGCGCGCTATCGGGAGCGGTGGGACGCCTGCCGCGCGTGCGCGACGGCGCACGATCTGGTCTCGTGGCCGGAGTATCCGATTCGTTTCGTCCCCCGGCCCCGGTGGGCGCGCGAGGCCGCGCCGTACCTTTACTTCCTATTTTATCGCGCGCCGTCGCCGTACGATCGCCAACCCGTCCATGACTATCTCGTCGAGCCGATTGACGCGGGGATGCCCGCCGAGAAGCAAATGCGCCGCCTGCAAGCGACGAACGACAGCGTCATCAAGATGAATCATGTCATCCATCATGGCGGCATCGGGCATCACGTCCAGAACTGGTACGCCGCCCGCGCCGCGTCGCGGATCGGGCGGATCGCGGCGGTGGACTGCGCGTCGCGGATCGCGATGTTCTGCGGCGGCACGATGGCGGAGGGGTGGTCGTCGTACGTCGTGGACCTGATGGGCGAGGTCGGCTTCCTCACGCCATTGGAGATGTATGCGCAGCACTACGCCCGCATGCGCGCCGCCGCCCGCGCGATCGTGGATGTCAATTTGCATCATGGTCACTTCTCGTTCGACCGGGCGGTCGCCTTCTACCGCGACGAGGCGGGCATGACCGCGCACGCCGCGCACGCCGAGACGGTCAAAAATGCGATGTTCCCCGGCGCGGCGATGATCTATTTGACGGGGCAAGAGATGATCCGCGATCTGCGGCGGGAGATGGCGGCGCGCGAGGGGAGCACGTTCACGCTCCACCGCTTCCACGACCGCTTGCTGTCCTATGGCTCGATCCCTGTCGCGACGATTGCGGAGGATATGCGCGCCGAGGCAGTTGAGAGGACTGAGGACTGAGGACTGAGCATTCGCACAATGAGCCGTATGCGCTCGACGCTGCATGCATCGAGGACTGAACGGACGAATCCTCTCAGTCCTCAGTCCTTCCCTGCGGCGCGGATCGCCGCCATCAGGCCATCGAAGTCCACCGCATCGAGATCGGTCATGTCGAGTTCGTAGGTCTCGCCGCCGATCGCCAACGGGTCGTGCCGCCCGCGCTTCAGGATTTCCTCGAACTCGCCGTGGCGCAACTCGTCGCGATGGCCCGGATGCCGCGTGCCGGACGCGGAGCGCTCCTTGAACCGCTCGTACAGCACGTCGCCGTCGGCGGTGCAGAAGACCTGAAACGGGGCGAAATCGTACCGCGTGCGGAGGGTCGCGAACCGCTCGTCATCGAACGTCGGGTGGAAATTGCTCTCGACGACGAACGATGCGCCCGCCGCCAACTGCGCCTCGATGAGGTGATAGAGGATCGCGTAGCTCGCCGCACCGAGCCGCTTCGACCACTCCACATCGCTCCAGCCGAGGGTGTCGAAGAGCAGTTCCTTGATGCTGTCCTTGTTGATGAAGGGTAGGTGCAACTCCCCGGCGACGCGCCGGGCGATGGTCGTTTTCCCGGTGGCCGGTGGCCCGGTGACGATGATGACGAGCGGCTTGGTCATGCCGGGCCACAATCCTTCCTCATAGGTGCTGAATGCTGCTGGGTGCTGAGCACCGCTTGCTGCCCACTGCCCACTGCCCGCTGCTCATCGCCCACTACTATAGGAAGAAGAATGCCACGCAGAGCATCAGGTAGAGGGCGAGCAGTTGCGCGCCCTCCAGCCAGTGGCTCTCGCCGTCCACCGTGACGAGCACGGCGATCACCGCCGCGCCGCCGAGCGCGAAGAGTTCGTAGACGTTGAATTCGAGCGTCAGTTTCGGGCCCATCACCGCCGCGACGAAGACGAGCACGGGGGCGACGAAGAGCGCAATCTGGAGGCTGGAGCCGAGCGAGATGCTCATCGAGAGGTCCATCTTGTTCTCGCGCGCCATCTGCACCGCGACGACATGCTCGGCGATGTTCCCGACGATGGGGATGATGATGATGCCGACGAAGAACTCGCTCACGCCCCACGCCTCCACGGTCGGCTCGATGGCGTGGACGAGCAGTTCGCTCATCACGACGACCGCCAACGTCGTGCCGAAGAGCACCGCGACGGCGAAGGTCCGGCTCCAATTCGGCGTGTCCTCCTCGAGGCTTTCGCCCGCACCGCCCGGCCCGCGCCGGAAACTGAAGATGAGGTAGAGGATATAAATGATGAATAGCACGGCGGCGACGGCGAGGCTCAGGCCCTCCAGCCGGCTCGTCGTCAGCGCCGCGCTGCCGTGGTGGAAGAAACTGGGGATGAGCAGGCTGACGACGGCGAGGGCGAGCATCGTGCAGGCCGCGCTCGCGTCGGTGCGGTCGAAGGTCTGCGTGCCGTACTTCAAGCCGCCGAGCAGGATGCTCGCGCCGAGGACGAAGAGGACATTGCCGAGGATGCTGCCCGCGAGCGTCGCCTTGACCGTCGTCGTCAACCCGGCGCGCAGCGCGACGATTGTGATAATCAATTCCGCCGCGTTGCCGAAGGTCGCGTTGAGCAAGCCGCCCAGGCGCGGGCCGGTGTAGAGCGCAACTTCCTCCGTGGCCCGGCCGAGGAACCCGGCGAGCGGGATGAGCGCGACCGCGCTCACGACGAAGATCGCCTGGGCATTCGCGTGCAGCAGTGCCAGCACGATGCTGAGCGGCACGAGGAGCAGCAGGCAGAGCATCGCCTTCGTCGCCGCGGAAAGCGGCTCGGTCTGCCGTGTCTCGGTTTTCGGTCCCATCCTTCGTGTTGCTCCTTCCCCCGCTGACCGGCGCGTGCCGTGGGCATCCTATCAGGCATCGGCCGATTTCACCGCATGGGCGTTGCCAGCGACCAAAAGAGGCCGGATAGTAACCATTCCTGTGGTGTCGTTTCCGGATCGGCAACTGGGGGCATGGACGGGAGGCGCGGATGGGCAAACGGGTGGCGCTCGCGCCACGTTTCACCGCCGCGCAACCGGCGGCGTGCGACAGCGGACCCCGGATGCCGCGTGAGCGGCATCCCGGTTACCGACGATGCAATGCCCTTCTCCGGACGCACAAACGGCGGGGCGTTGCCGCCCGCGCCGCTCGATTGCGCCCTCGCTCCGGCCCGGTTTACTTCTCGATCGGCACGCGGACGACATTGCCCCATTCGGTCCAGGAGCCGTCGTAGTTGCGCACATTCTTGTAGCCGAGCAGTTCGTGGAGCACGAACCAGGTGTGGCTCGAACGCTCGCCGATGCGGCAATAGGCGACGACATCCTTATCCGGCGTGATGCCCTGCCCCTCGTACAGTTCGCGCAGTTCCGGGATCGGCTTGAAGGTGCCATCCTCGGCGACCGCCTTCGCCCAGGGGATGTTCTTCGCGCCGGGGATATGCCCGCCGCGCAGCGCGCCCTCCTGCGGATAGGCCGGCATGTGCATCAACTCGCCGGAAAATTCCTGCGGCGAGCGCACGTCCACCAGCGGCCCTCGCGGGTTCTGGCCCCGCCCGCCGTTCGCGTAATCAATGAAGGCGAGCACCTCATCGCGGAGCGCGCGATACTCGGGGTGGTAGTCGCCCGGCGTGTACTGCGTCGCGCCGTGGTTCGGCGTGTCGCGCGTGTACTCGCGCCCCTCGGCCTCCCACTTGGCGCGGCCACCGTCCATGATCTTCAGATTTGCGTGGCCGTTCAGTTTGAAGAACCAGTAGGCGTACGCCGCCCACCAGTTGTTCTTGTCGCCGTAGAAGACGACCGTCGTGTCGTTCGCGACGCCGATGCGGCCCATCAACTGCGCGAACTGCTCCCGGCCGATGAAATCCCGCACAACCGGGTCCTGCAAGTCCGCCGTCCAGTCAATTTTCACGGCGCCGGGGATGTGGCCGATCTCGTAGAGCAGGATATCCTCGTCGCACTCGACGAGGCGGATGTTCGGGTCGTTGAGATGATTGGCGACCCATTCGGTCGAAACGAGAACGTCCGTCGCGGGGGTCGTGGCTGTTGCCGTCATAGAGCATCTCCTTACGTCACGCGCGGAAAGTTGACGAAATGGCGCAACAAACTCAACAATGCGCAGGATAGGCGATCAATGCTGCTCCGTCAACTCGGTCGCTACTTTTGCAACCTAAATGGAGCATAATGCCAAGATGCGCGCCCGTCAAGGAGTTTCGGCCACGTCCGGGGGAGCGTCGAGCGACCGTTTCGTCGCCTCGTCGCGGTATTTCCTGACTGCGGACTTGATCGTCCCGAGCGCGAGCGTCGCGCAGCGCGGCCGGGTCGCCATCACTTGGGGGCCGAACGTATCGGTGATGATGTCGTAATCCATCGCTTCGATATCGGAGAGTCGCTTGCCCTTCAGGCGGCCGGTCATGAACGACGCCCCCGCCTGGCTGATCGTGCATCCCTCGCCGACATAGGAAATATCCTCGATCCGCTCGTCCTCGCCGACCTTGAGATAGAC
>JAICIL010000323.1 GCA_025924435.1 Chloroflexia bacterium
GGCGCCTGCTCCCGCGCCGGCCCCCGCGCCCGCGCCCCAACCGGCCCCGCAGCCCGCCGCCGCGCCGCAACCCGCCGCGGGCTTCCCCGGCGCGTTCCCGGCGATCTACTACCCGGCGCAGTCGTACAGTTGCAGCGGCCGCAACCCCGGCTTCAACTGGCCGGAGACGGGCACGATCACCTCGGTCTTCGGCGCCCACAACGGCATTGACATCGCCACGACGATCGGCACGCGCCTCGCCGCCGCGCAGGCGGGCTGGGTCGTCTTCGCGGGGTGGACCACCGACGGCCTCGGCAACGCCGTCTACATTGACCACGGCAATGGCTTCGTCACCGTCTACGGGCATATGCAGAGCATCGCCGTCAGCGTCGGGCAGCGCGTGACGAAGGGGCAGACGATCGGCGCGGAGGGCAGCACCGGCAACAGCACCGGCCCGCACGTCCACTTCATGGTGATTGACAACGGGCGGTCGTGTAACCCGATGAACTACTTACCCTAGGGGCAGTGCGCCCCGGAGCGGCCGTGCGCGGCGAATCACGAGTGGGGAGCGCGCACCGGCGATGCGTCCGCCTTTTAGCCCGCCGCGATCTCCGTCTCGTAGCGCGGGGCGAGATACGGGATGAGGTACGGCGGCACCGGGATCGCCGGAAATTCCTGCGGCGTCGTCATGATCGCCCGGATCCGCGCCTCGTCGCGCCGCCGGATCGCGCGCCGCATCGCCACCGTGCAGGCAAAGGCGAAAACGCCCGCGACCACCGCCCCGGCGGCGAGATGGGCTGCGCCGGAGGCGAGGTATGCGGCGCAGGACCACCCGACGACACCGATGATGAAGAAGAGGCCGAAACCATCCCGCACGCGTGCATCCCGCCAGCGCATGACCGTACTCCATTGCAGTGTTCGTTTCGCTGTGTGGCCGCGCATCCGTGGCCGCCATGACGATCCGTACTATGCAGATTCCGTGCCATGGCCGCCTCGGCGATGCGCGCGTCGCATCCGTGCCGCCGTCAGAGCCACCAGGCGCGGCGGAAGAGGAAGGCGAGCAGGGCGGTGACGCCCGCCATCAGGGCGAGCGCGTAGGCGTAGCCGTACCGCCACGAGAGTTCCGGGATCTCCTTGAAGTTCATCCCGTAGATGCCGGCGATCAGCGCGTCCGCCATCAGGATGATGCTCCCGGCGGTCATCGTCTTCATCACCTCGTTGAGGCGGTTCGAGGTGACGGAGAGCGACGCATCCATCGCCCCGGCGAGCAGGTCGCGATAGGTGTCAATCGTGTCGAGCGTGCGCACGATGTGGTCATACACGTCCTGCATGTACGGGAGCGCGTCCGCATGGGTCTTCGCGAGCGCGCGGCGCGACAGCGTGCTCAGCACATCGCGGGCGGGCGCGATCACGCGGCGGAGCAGCAGCAACTCCCGCCGGACGGTGAAGAGGCTTCCCACCGTGACGGTGTGGTAGCGGGCGTTGCGCCTCGGCGCGAAGATGCGCTCCTCCACCGCCTCGATCGCCCCCTCGATGGCATCCAGCACGGGGAAATAGCCGTCCACAATCGTGTCGAGCACCGCGTAGATGAGCGCGCCGACGCCGTGCTCGATGATGTCCGTGTTCTTCTGCCATCGCGTGATCGCCTCGGCGAGCGCGGGGATGGGATCGTTGTGGACGGCGACGAGATAGCGGTCGCTGTAGAAGAGATCGAGTTCATGGGTCGCTATCGCATCCGGCTCGGCCTGCTCGACGGCGTAGATGACGACGTGGACGAACGAGCCGTAGTCGTCCACCTTGGGGCGCTGATTGCGATGGCGGATGTCCTCGATTGCCAGCGCGTGGAAGCGGAATTCCTCGCGCAGGAGGGTGAGATCCGCCTCGGTGGGCTGCTCGATCTCCACCCAGAGGATTTGCTGTTCGTCGGCCCCGGCGATGATCTCCGAGATTTGCCGAGGTTCGATACGGACGCAGTGCGCCACCTGCTCCGTGCGGTCGGCATCTTCCGGCACGGTCGCGGCATCGCGCCCGGCGGGGATCGTTGTGACGGTGCCGTCACTGAGCAGCAGTTCCTTAATCACCGGCGCATCACGCTCCCGCGGACCATCCATGACCGACGCAATGGCGCTATCGTATCACTCGCCCCGGTTTTTCCTCTCCGTGGCGGTGCGGGCAGTGTATCCCCCGCATGCTCGCGATTCTGCGTCAACACGAGGGCGAGGATTGCTCCTCGCCTTCGCCGATCTGCTATCGTACCTTCCGCGGCTTATCCGAGCAGGCGATGTTGAACGTAGTAGGTATTCGTGCCGGTCAGGGTCGCCGTCGTGCGCGCCACCAGCTTGCCATCCTGCGTCTGCACCTCGAAGGTGAAAACGCCCGGCTGGTCCGTCTGATCGGGAGCGAGATCGGGGATCGTGGCGGTGCCGTCCGCACCGGCGGTCGCGGTGACGAAGGGGCCGGGGATAATCGGCAGCCCGAAGTGGTCGTAAATCTGCACCACGTAGGTCGTATTCGGTGTCAGCCCCGTCGCCTTCAGCACCGGCTGCCCGTCGTAGGAGATCGTATTCGGCGTCACCGTGACGCTCGCCGCGCTCGCCGCCGTCGTCGCCACGAGAAGCATCCCCAGTGCCAGGAGCCCACCAACGATGATCCGCCGCACAACCATGCCGCACCTCCCTCTCCCCGGCGCGGTCGCCCACCCCGCGGCGGGCATCTCCGCGCCATTCCTATGGATGAAACGAACGAGGGCGCGCTTTGGTTGTATGTTGACGTTATCGGGTCGCTGGAAGGCGGTCGCGGTGCGACGCATGCTCTGGCTTCCGGTAATCGTGCTGCTCGCATCCTGCGGTCAGGGCGCGACATCGCCGCCGGTCGTCTCCGCGACGGTCGCGGCGGCGGATGTCGTGCTCTCATCCATCGCGGGGGCGAACCCCGGCGGTCGGGCATCGGCCACGATCAGCGCGCCGCCGAACACCCGCTGCACGATCGCCTACACGATGCCGGACGGCCGGGAGGGGCGTCTGCCGGGCCTCGGCGCGAAGACGACCGACGCGCGCGGCGCCGCGACATGGACCTGGTACATCGCGACCAACACCCCGCGCGGCGTCGGAACGGTCGCGATCACCTGCGGCGGGGTCACGCGCTCGGAGCGCATCCTGATCGGTGTCGGGGAGTGAGCAGTGGGCGGTGGGCAGTAGGCAGTGGATAGAAATCCGTATCGCTGCTCACTGCTCACTTTCCGCTGCCCACTGCCCGCCGATCCACAACGCGGACGGCTTTGCCAACCTCGATGCGTTCCATCGTGCCCGGCTCGACGAGCGTGACGCGGCAGGTGAGACCGAGGCGGCTTTTGAGCGCGTCCACGAGCCGCCCGTGCAACTCGCGCACGGCGGGGCTGTCGGGATCGAGCGACCAGCCCGCGATGCCGTGGAAGGAGGGCGTCACCTCCGCCGTCACCTCCATCGTGTCGAGCGGCCCCTCGCGGTCGAGGATGATCTGGTAGAAGGGCGCGATGCCGCCCATGCCGAGCAGCACCGCCTCGACCTCCGATGGGTAGACGTTGACGCCGCGCACGATCAGCATGTCGTCGTGCCGCCCGCGCAGCCGCGCCATCCGCATGCTCGTCCGCCCGCAGGTGCATGGTTCGGGGATGAGCGCGGTGATGTCGCCGGTGCGGTAACGGATGAGCGGGAAGGCTTCTTTCGTCAGGCAGGTGAGGACGAGTTCGCCCTGCGCGCCGGGCGGCACGATCTCGCCCGTCTGGGGGTTGATGATCTCCGGCAGGAAGTGGTCCTCCGCGATGTGCAGGCCGTGTCGCGCCTCGGCGCATTCGCAGGCGACGCCCGGCCCGATGATCTCCGAGAGGCCGTAGATGTCCACTGCTGTGATCGCCAGCCGCCGCTCGATCTCGCGGCGCATCTCCTCCGTCCACGGCTCCGCGCCGAGGATGGCGAAGGAGAGCGGCAATGCGCGCGGGTCAATCCCCTGCCGGTCCATCTCGTCCGCGATGGTCAGCGCGTACGAGGGCGTGCAGCAGAGCACCGTCGCGCCGAAGTCCTTGAGCAGCATCACCTGCCGGGGCGTGTTGCCGCCGCTCATCGGCACGACCGTCGCGCCCATCAATTCGCCGCCGTCGTGCATGCCGAGGCCGCCCGTGAAGAGGCCGTAGCCGTACGCGTTGTGGACGACATCGCCCGGCCGCCCACCGCCGAGCGCCAGCGCCCGCGCGCAGACCTCCGCCCAGACGCCGAGGTCGTGCCGCGTGTAGCCGACGACGGTCAGTTTCCCCTTCGTCCCGGACGACGCGTGGATGCGCGCGACCTCGGATTGCGGCACGGCGAAGAGGCCGAAGGGATAGTTATCCCGCAGGTCGCTCTTGGTCGTAAACGGCAGGCGCGCGAGATCGTCGGGGGAGCGCACATCGTCCGGCGCGATGCCGTGCGCGGCGAACCGCTCCCGATAGAAGGGCACCCGCTCCGCGACATACGCCACCTTCTCGCGCAGCCGCGCCGCTTGCAGATCGCGGAGCCGGCCGCGCTCCATCGTCTCCACATCAGGATTCCAGAGCATCGCCCTTCTCCCTTCCATGTGCCTGTTCTGCCGCCTGTGTACGGACTATATCACAGAGGAAGTTCGGGATTCGAGGCCGGAATGTTGCGCCGGGCTTCCTCGCATCCCGATTCCACGACCTTGCACGGCGTCCCGGAAACGTGTAAGATGCCGTGTGCTGCCGCAGGTGGCAGCATTTGTTTGCCGTGCGGCGCATCCGCACGCGAGCGCAGTGACCCGACGGAGGCGCAACGCGACGGCGCGCTCCGATCAGCAACAGAAGCGTAGAGACGCAGGAGGCACCATCAGTGGGCAAGGCGCGATTCGAGCGGAATAAGCCGCATGTGAACGTGGGGACGATCGGGCATGTGGACCACGGCAAGACGACGCTGACGGCGGCGATCACCAAGACGCTCGCCTTGCAGGGGCGGACCTCGTTCAAGGCGTTCGACCAGATCGACAACGCCCCCGAGGAGCGGGCGCGGGGGATCACGATCGCCATCGCCCACGTCGAGTACGAGACGGAGAAGCGGCACTACGCGCACGTCGACTGCCCCGGCCACGCCGACTACA
>JAICIL010000324.1 GCA_025924435.1 Chloroflexia bacterium
CCCAAAAGGAGCGCGATGATCGGCGCTTGCAGCAGGAGGATGGCGAGGTTGCGGCTGTCCTTGAGGATCGTCGCGATGTACCGCGCGGTCAGCGTCCGGAACTGGCTGAGCGACTGCGCCCGCTGCAGTTTCTGGTCCGGCCGGACGGCGGGCGGCGGCAACCCCCGCTGCCGCCCCTGCGCGGCGAGCGCCCGGCCGATGCGCGCGTTCACGTACTGCGCGTGGTAGGGCGATTCGGCGTACCGCCGCGCCCACTCCTCCGGCGCGCCCGGCTGGCCGAGCAGCACGTAGATGTCCGCGAAGGTCTCGACGCCGAAGAAGGCCAGCGCCTCGCGCGGCGGCCCGAAGAAGGCGAGCCAGCCGCCGGGGGCCATGAAGACGACCTTGTCGCACAGCGTCACATTCTGCGTCGCGTGCGTGACGAGGATGACCGTCTTGCCGGTATCCGCGACCTTGCGCATCAGTTGCATCATCCGCGTCTCCAGCCCCGGATCGAGGCCGGAGGTCGGCTCGTCGAGGAAGAAGAGCGTCGGCTCCGTCAGCAGTTCGACGCCGATCGAGACGCGCTTCCGTTGCCCGCCGGAGAGGCGGTGAATTTCGACATCCTTGCGCGCCGTCAATTCCATCAGGTCCATCGCGCGGTTGACGCGCTCCTGAATCTCAGCGGGTTGTGTGTCGTGCGGCAGGCGGAGGCGGGCGGCGTACGTGAGCGCCTGCGAGACGGTGAGGTACATCGGCACGATGTCGTCCTGCGGCACGTAGCCGATCAGCGAGCGGAACTCGTCCATGTTCGCGTAGTAGTCCGTGCCGTTGTAGAGCATCTCGCCGTGCGACGCGGGCCGCACGCCGCTGATCGCGTCCAGCAGCGTGGACTTGCCCGCCCCCGACCCGCCGACGATGCAGACGAACTCCCTCGGCAGGATCGAGAAGGCGACATCGCGCAGGAGGAGCACATGCTCCCCCACCTCCTGCGTGATGTTGATCGCGTCGAGGCGGATATGGTCGTGCTGCTGGCGCAAGGCGCCCTGCACGAAGAGGAAGCGGAAGGGGCCGATCTGCACCCGCGCGCCCTCCGGCAGCGCGGCCTCGCGCGTGCGCTCGCCGTTGACGTAGACGCCGTTCGTGCTGTTCAGGTCGCTAATCGTGTACTGCGAGCCGTTCCAGCGCACCTGCGCGTGGCGGCGAGAGACCTGCGGATGATCCAGCACAAGGTCGTTCTCGCCCGCGCGGCCAATCGTCGCCAGCTCCTTGCCGTAGAGCATCAAGGAGGCGGCGATGCCCCCCTCGTCCTCGCCGCTCTCCGGCACGACCGCGCCACCGGTCGCGCTCTTCGTCGCGGCGGAGCGCGGCAGCCCGCCCCCCTCGATGCGCGTCTCCTGCCGCATCCGGGTGGGGTCGGCCTGATGCTCCGCCTCCACCGAGAAGAGGAGCAGATACTGGCCGAGTTGGACGAGGTCGCCCGGCTTCAGCGCCGCAGACTGCACGGCGCGGCCATTGACGCTCATCCCGTTCGCGCTGCCGAGGTCGCGCGCGTAATAGAGGCCGTCGCTGCCGCGCGCGATCTCCATGTGCCGGCGGCTGATCCAGTCATCTTTGATAACAATCGTGTTGCCGTCGGCCCGCCCGATCGTCACCGGCTCCATGCCGAGCGGCACAACCTGCTGCTCGCCGTCCGGGCGCCGCACCGTGATCCGCGCGACAGACGCCGCCGGAATCCCCGGCGATGAAAACCGCTCCACTGCCTTCCCGCTCCCCTCCCCCAGATTCTCTGAGGCCAGATCGAACCCGACTCATGCCAGTAATGATCGCCATTCTCCTGGTGGTACGGGTGCCCCCTGGGCAGATTTCCCGCCTGCCCTCCCCAGCGAGAGGCAGGCGGGAAAGCCTGCTACCATCACATACTCGCGGACGAACCGCGTACCCCCAAATAGTGTATGCGTTCAGTATACCGCGCGCGGTACGCCTTGCCTGTCAGACGCACCGGCCGCATCGGCGGTTCCGCCGCCCTCCTCGTGAACGACCGGCAGCGCGCTCGCGTGACGGACGACGACGCGCACCATTGTACCCGGTTCAACATCCACCGTCTTCGGCGCGGTGACGCGCAGCACGAGCGCGCCGACATGGACGGCGTAACTCGCGTGGTCGCCGAGATAGGTGCGGCTCGCGATCCGGCCCGCCGCCCCCGATGCCCCGTCTGTATCGAGTTCGAGCGCGATGTCCTCCGGGCGGATAACGGCACTGAACAACGGCGCGGGCGGCGCGAGCGGCAAGGCGAGATCGGGCGCTCCGTCGGCGCGCGCCATGCCGCCATCGTCCGCCGCGTCGAGCAGGTTGACCGCGCCGACGAACGAGGCGACGAAGCGGGTCGCGGGCTGCTCGTAGATGACGCGCGGCGCGCCGACCTGCTCGATGGCCCCGGCGCGCATCACCGCGACGCGGTCCGAGAGGGCCATCGCCTCGTCCTGGTCGTGCGTGACGAAGAGGACGGTTGTGCCGACCGACTGCTGCACGCGGCGAATCTCGGCGCGCAACTCCTCGCGCAGTTTGGCGTCCAGATTGGAGAGCGGCTCATCGAGGAGCAGAATATCCGGCTCCCCGACGAGGGCGCGGGCGAGCGCGCCGCGCTGCTGCTGCCCGCCGGAGAGTTCGTGCGGATACCGCCCCGCCAGCCCGTCGAGCGCGACGAGGCCGAGCACGTCCCGCACGCGCCCGGCGCGCTCCTTCGGCGGCACGCGGCGCAGTTTGAGCGGGTAGCCGACATTCTCCGCCAGTGTCATGTGCGGCCAGAGGGCGTAGGACTGGAAGACCATGCCGAGATTGCGCTTGTTCGGCGGCACGAACCGCCCGCTCGCCGCGTCCGCCACGACGCGCCCGCCGATGGCGATCACGCCACTCGTCGGCGGGATGAGGCCCGCGACCATGTGCAGCGTCGTCGTCTTGCCGCAGCCGGACGGCCCGAGCAGCGTCACGAACTCGCCGTCCGCGACCGCGAGGTCCACGCCGCGCACCGCGACCGCGTCGCCGTACCGCTTCGTCACGCCGGTCAGCGTCACCTCAGCCATGCATCACTGCTCCGCCCGCGTCTCAGGCGGCAACATGCGCTCCAGTTCGACGATCAACGGTGCGAGATCGTCGGTGACTGTTTTCCAGATGACATTATCTTCTACATCGTCATAGCGATGCACGAGTACATTTCGCATCCCGATTACTTCCGACCACGGAATATCTGGGTGGAGGCCGCGCGTCATCCGAGAGACATGCGTAGCCGCTTCTCCGATGGTCTGGACAAGGTGGAGCACGGCCAACTGAAAAAGCTCGTTGGAATGATACTCGACGCGCGTGCGTCCGCTGACGATTCGCTGTGCCTGCCGCGCAAAATCGAGCATGTCCCCAATGTACAGATTCTCATCCTTCACCATATCGTGATCGTGCCCATCCACCGGGCGATTCTCCCGTGCAATCATCACCTCCTCGGGTGGATCGCCATAAAGCGTCTCAGCATCCGCGAAGATACGGCCGCGAACGCGCCATTTGAGATTCGTGACAGAGATGAAATCTGCTTCATGTCCACCGAATAGGCTGGACAGTTCTTCAGCCACCGCGAAGCGCTCGATTTTCCATCCCGATTCGAGCAGATAGAGCACATCAATATCGCTGTCGTCGTGGAAATCGTCGCGCAAGACGGAACCGAAGAGGGCGAGCCAGCGGATGTGGTGCGCCCGGCAGAACGCCGCGATCGCTTCCGGCGCGGCGTGAATCCGCTCCCGCACAACCGCGGCGCCTACCTTGTGAACAACCTGCGCCATCTCCGTTTCCCCCGCCGTTGCTGTTTTAGTGAACTGCTTTGCCATGCGCTACCGCTCCGCCCGCATCTCAGGCGGCACGATTTTCTCCAATTCCGCGATCAGCGTCGGGATTGCCCGCGTCATCGTGTCCCAGAGGATTCGGGAATCCACATTCAGGTAATCATGCACGATCCGGTTACGCATACCAATAATGTTACTCCAGGGGATATGCGGGCACGCATCGCGCATTGGTTGCGGCACGAGTCGCGCCGCCTCACCGATAATTTCTATCATCCGTTCAAGTTGACGACGCAGCCCGCGATCCGCTTCAAAATCGTCGTGCGTCTTATCCTTGAGATAGCCTTGTGCTTCGAGAGCCGCATCGAGCATATGGGCGAGATAGATTCGCTCATCCTTCTGCATACTGCACCTCGGCAAGGGGAGAACGCGCGCGCGAATCAGCCGATGCAGCGATGCAGCCGTCACAAGGTCTATCTTTCGCCCACCGAAGAGATGCGACAGTTCCTCCTCCATGGCATGCAGATCGAAATATGTGACGGGATGCTCCGGATCAAACTCGACCAGTACGTCAATATCGCTGTCGTCCCGGAAGTCGTCGCGCAGGACGGAGCCGAAGAGGGCGAGCCAGCGGATATGATGGGCGCGACAAAACGCCGCGATCCGCTCCGGTGTGGCGTGAATCCGCTCCCGCACGACCGCCATATTCACCTTGTGGACGACGTGCGCCATTTCGCCGGTTCCCCCACCGCTTCAGCGATTCCGTACCGCACTATCATACGCCATTGACGGATGCGTTCTCGGAAGAGCCTAATCCCCAGCCCCTTCCCTGAAAGGAAGGGGTGACTCAACGCGATACCGAGGCCTTCCCCGAACACCGGAATCGCACAGAGGTTCACTCCCCTTCCTTTTAGGGAAGTGGCCGGGGGTTAGGAAATCCGCCGACGCGTCAATGCCTGTGCGAGGAGCGAGCCGCCGAGGGCGGCGAGCATCAGGACGAGCGCGAGGGCGGCGGCGGGCGAGACGATGCCGCTCTCCAGCAGGTTGAAGACCGCGACGCCAACCGTCTCGTGCCCCGCCGAATAGAGGAGCGCGGAGACGGTCAGTTCCGCGAGGCAGGGCACGAAGACGAAGAGCCAGCCGCCGAGCAGGGCGGGCCGGATCAGCGGGAAGACCGTATCCCGCTGCGCCTGCCACCACGACGCGCCGCTCACCCGCGCGGCGGCGGGCAGCGTCTCCGATACGCCGGCGAGCGCCGCGCTCGCCGTGCTGATGCCAA
>JAICIL010000325.1 GCA_025924435.1 Chloroflexia bacterium
AGTCGAGCACGAAGAGCGCGCGCTGCATCGCGCCGAAATAGATGTCAATGGGCCGCGCCAATGGTTCCTCGACAAGGGGATAGAGACGCCAATCAGCCGGGTTGAGGGAACGAGAAACCTCCCCGATGCCCCTCGGGCGGGGATTATGCATTGAGGCCGCTCGTCAGTCGCCCATAGGGGCGGCGGTCGTCCGATCGCCCGCGGGACGCCCGGAGAGGGAACTCGGCGCATTCAGATGCGCCCCGTCATCCACGCCGACGCGCAGCCGGTCCACCAGCTCGCCGCCGAGCCATGCGGTGATCAGCGCCAGCCCGATGCCGATGAAGGAGAGCACGATCGGGACGGCGCCGGGATCCTGCGGATGCCCCTTCCGCAGCGCCCAGTTCACGACGAAGAGCACGACGACGATCAGGTTGCCGAGGCCGTGCCGCGCGCCGATGGACTTGGCGCGCGTGCCGTTCGGGATCGCGAGCCAGTCGATCAGGCCGAAGATGGCCGCGAGCAGCCCGCCGATGATGCCGATGCCCATGTCGTAGAACGCCGCCTGTGCCCACCGCCCGCCGCCACCGGCGAGGTGCACGATGTCGAGGATCAGCGATGTCGCCAGGAGACCGAGCGGGAAGACGATGAGCATCGGATGAATGGCATGCCCGAACAACTTGGCTTTGCTTTCCATTGATCCACCTCTTTCGGGGGACATGGCTCGCGAGATCGTGCGCATCGGTCGTCCGAAACAAAGCGCATGGCGCGAGCGCCGCAGATTCCATGCCAGAGCGAGGGAAACCGTGTGCACCGGTATCCGCGGGCGGTCTGTTTCCATGCGACGGAAATATGCGTACACTGTGCCACATATGACGAACCGCCCGCCGGCGTGCACGAGAGGGGATAGCAATGGCGACGACGCAGACCTACCATTTCGCGGAGCGGATGCGGGTGATGAAGCCCTCGCCGACGCTCGTTGTCTCGGACACGGCGCGGCAACTGACCGCCGCCGGGCACGATGTCGTGGACCTCGGCGGCGGCGACCCCGACTTCCCGACGCCCGCGCACATCACCCAGGCGGCGGCGGAGGCGATGGAGGCGGGGTTCACGCACTACGTCGCCAGCAGCGGCATCCCGCCCTTGCGCAAGGCGATCGCTGCCAAACTCCAGCGGGACAACGGCCTCCAGTACGACATGAACAGCGAACTGATCGTCACGCCCGGCGGCAAGGCGGCCATTGCCGTCAGCCTGCTCGCGCTCGTCGGGAGCGGCGACGAAGTGCTCGTACTGGATCCCGGCTGGGTCTCCTACGCCCCCGCCACCCAGTTGGCGGACGCGACGCCCGTGCAGGTGCCGCTCTCGCCGGACGACAACTGGACGATCATGGCGGGGCGCATCCGCCCGTACATCACGCCGCGCAGCCGCGTCCTCATCTTCAACTCGCCGAACAACCCCACCGGGCGCGTCGCCACGCGGGCCGAGTTGGAAGCGGTAGCGGCAGTGGCGCGGGAGCACGATCTCATCGTCATCTCGGACGAGATCTACGAGAAACTGATCTACGACGGCCACACGCACACCAGCATCGCCGCCCTGCCCGGCATGCGGGAGCGGACGATCATCGTCAACGGCTTCTCGAAGCCGTATGCGATGACGGGTTGGCGGCTCGGCTACGTCGCCGCGCCGCGCGACCTCGTCAAGCAGATCGCCACGATCCACAGCCACACCGCGACCTGCGCCACCTCGTTCGCGCAAGTGGGCGGCGCGGCGGCCTACGACGGCCCGCAGGAATGCATCGCGACGATGAACGCCGCCTACGACCGCCGCCGCCGCCTCGTCGCCGAGGGGCTGTCCGCGCTGCCCGGCGTCACGTGCCCACTGCCGGAAGGCGCGTTCTACGCCTTCGCCGACATCCGGGGCACGGGCCTCTCATCCACCGACTTCGCGACCCGACTGCTTGCGTCGCAGTACGTCGCCGTCACCCCCGGCGACGCCTTCGGCCCGGCGGGCGCGGGCTACGTCCGCCTCTCCGTCGCCAACAGCGACGCCATGCTCGCCAAAGCCGTCGAACGCATCGGTGCCTTCGTTCGAAGTCTTTGAACCACAGAGTCACAGAGCGCACAGAGAAAAGAAAGAGGAAAAGGAGAAAAATACTCGTACTTGTCTCCTTTACTCTCCTTCCCCTCTGTGTTCTCTGTGTCTCTGTGGTTCATCCGTCCCTGTCAGCGAGTGACGGTCGCGGCTACGCGCTGCAAGAGAAACACCGGATGGCTGCTCGTCGCACGCGCAAACTCTTCCCGCGAGGATTCCACGGTGACGCCAAAGTAGCGGCCCATGGGGTTCCCGGTTTCGATGAATGCTTTGAGGACGCGGCCCGCTTCGTCGCTGGGCAGTTCGGTCGCACGGACCGCCTCCGCGCGACGCCCGCGCGTGAGGGTGGCCTCTCCCGCTGCCCGCAGATTGCGCACCCAATCCACCACGCCAAAGGGGGCGAACAGATAGCGCTTTCCACCTCGCTCGACAACTGATACCGGGGTGGTGCGCGGCTGCCCACTTTTCCGCCCGCGCACCGTGAGCAGGTACGTGGGGTGGCGCCCGAATCCGACGAGATTGACGCCCGCGCGCAGGAAGGTCGTGGTCAGCACATTCGCCACACGGACAAATCGCGGAACCGGAGATGTTGTCGCCATATTCTTCCTCTCATCTTTAGAGCAACGATCGTATCGGTGGTGGCGGGCTTCAGCCTGCCACAGCATGGACCGGCACGGGAAAGACGGCGGTCGTTGCCATTGCGGCGCTCCTTTCGATGGCACAGGTCGAGTCGGGCGGCGGGAACGCTCCCGTCGCGGTTGATTGCGTGGTCGTGGATGCCGGTCGGGCTCGGGCGGCTAGGGCGAACGGGGAAGATCGGGCGCGGGGGCCAGCGCGCGCAGCTTGTCGGGGTTCGCGACGACCCGGATCGCCTGGACCTGCCCGTCCACGATGTCGAGCGTCAGCACGCTGGCTCCCCGCTCGGTCATGATGGTGAGGCCCGGCTGGCCATTCACCGGCGTGCGCCGGTTGGTGCTCGGTATCTTCCGCATGATGCCGAGGATGAACGAGGCGACCTGCTCCGCGCCGACAATCGGCCGGAGCGCGGCGGTCATCTTCCCGCCGCCGTCGGTCCAGAGGGTCACGTCGCTGGCGAGCGTGGCGAGCAGGCCGGAGAGGTCGCCGTCGGTGCATGCGGCGATGAACTGCCGCGTGAGTTGCTCCCGATGGACCGGGTCGGGGTCGAAGCGCGGGCGCCGCGCCTGGATCTGCCGGCGCGCGCGCCGCGCGATCTGGCGGCAGTTCGCCTCGCCCTTGCCGACGATGCCCGCGATCTCATGGAAGTCGTAGGCGAAGACGTCGTGCAGCAGGAAGATCGCCCGCTCCACGGGCGTGAGGCTTTCGAGCAGGACGAGGAAGGCCATCGAGAGGGACTCGTGCAATACCGTCGTATCGGCCATGCCCGGTTCCCCCTCCGCGATGATCGGCTCGGGCAGCCACGGCCCGGGGTACGTCTCCCGCTGCACCCGCGCCGCGTGCAGGTGGTTGATGCTCTGGCGCGTCACGATGGTGGAGAGGAATGCCCTCGGCGATGCCACGACGATGTCGCCGCGCCGCTGCCAGTGCAGGTAAGCCTCCTGCACGATGTCTTCGGCGTCCATGGCGCTGCCGAGCATCCGGTAGGCGATCGCGAAGAGGAGCGGCCGGTACGTATCGAAGATTTCGGCATCCTGAATGGTCGCATTCACCACGGGGAACACCTCTCGTCGGGGTACGTGTGTGACCGGGCACATCGCGGGCCGCTGCGTGCGTGCCGACCGGTCCTCATCGCCCGGCTCTGTCAGTATAGTCAAATGGGCGCCGCCGAATGTGACACGACCACACAGAGCGGCCGTTGCACCCGCGGGGCGCGCCCGCCCGGTGTCGAGGTCGCCGATGCGCCCACGTCCTCCGTATCTTCTCCGCGCCCTCTCTGTCTCTGTGGCAAACCACGTCAGGGGATGGGGTAAGCCCATTCCGGTCGCATCGGCGACGGAAATCGCGACCCTCAATGGTACACTCTCAGTGCGCACCCGTCCGCCGTCATGTGAGGAGGATCCGATGTTCGTCTCGCTGGCTCAAGTTGACCTCACGCCCGAACACCGCGATGCATACCTGGCGCACATGATTGCCCTCGCGCGGCGCTCCCTGGACGGCGAAGCCGGCACGCTGCACTACCAGATCATCCAGGATGAGGCCGATCCCAATCGCCTCCATGTCGTTGAAGGCTATCGCGATCGTGCGGCCTTTGAGGCGCATATGCAAGGCGAGAGCATCGGCCGTTTTGTCGCGGCGTATGCGGTGCAGCCGGAAGAAGATGGCCGTCTGCGCTTTCGCGAGGCAACGACGGGAGAGACAGCGGGGTTCGCTCGCCTGTGGAGCGGAGCCGCGGTCTTCCCGTCCGAGAGCGAGGGGTAACGCCCGTTCAGGCCCGATCGCGGCGATGCTGCGCGAGAACTTTTCGGCTGCAAGCGCACAAAACCGTCAAAACGATGACCGGAATTGTATCCCCCAGGTCGTGACGAGGCGTGTCTCCGGGGATACTCCGGCTCAACTCACCGGCGGAGGGCGCCGCCGACGCGGACCATTTCGCCGGTGGCGGCGGCGAGGCGGACTTTCTCGAGGACGGGCAGCACCCAGCGCGCGTCGAGGAGCGATTGCGGCGCGGTCACGCCCGCGCGGATCGTCTCGACGAACGTCCGCGCGATGCCGACGGCGGGGGAGGGCAGCCAGTCCTCGCGGGCGGTGCCGCCCGCACCGGCGATGGTGACCGTCTGATTGGTTGGGTTCGCGCGGAGGACGGCGTCGCGACCGAGGAATTCGACGCTCACTTCCTCCGCTTGCGGGAAATTGTCGGGCAGGGAGCGGGCGACTTCGAGCGTCGCGACGACGCCGTTCGCGAAGCGCAGGAGGATCAGCGCCGCGTCCGCGCCGTCCGGCCCCGCGCCCGCGCCATCGGTGAACAGCCGTTCGGCCATCACCTG
>JAICIL010000326.1 GCA_025924435.1 Chloroflexia bacterium
GGGAACATGGGGCGCAATGATGGCGTGGATTACTCGCAGCGGTTCGCGCGGGACTTCCCGGAGGTGACGTTCTACTCCACCGAGGGAAAGCCGGAGGTGTTGGAGCGGCATATCGAAGAAGCGGACGCGGTGATCGGCGACGTGCCGGAGCGGCTGCTGGCGCGAGCCAAACGGCTGCGCTGGGTCTCGTCCACCGGCGCGGGCGCGAACGGCGTCTCGACGCCCGCCTTTCGGGCGCGCCCGGAGATCGTCGCGACGACGGTCGTCGGTGTGCATGTGGCGAGCGTGCCGGAGCAGACGCTGGCGATGCTCCTCGCCTTCGCGCGCCGCTTGCCGGAGCAGATCCTCAACCAGCACGGCCCGCACCGCTACTACTGGCCGACGGGCATGTTCGAGGTCGAGGGTCAGACGATGGGTATCCTCGGCATGGGCCACATCGGGCAATCGCTCGCGAAGAAGGCGAGGGGGCTGGGGATGCGCGTCACGGGCTGGCGGCGCTCCGGCACCCCCGCGCCGGCAGGGTTGCTCGATCGTCAATTTGCGCCCGACGACCTCCACGGCCTGCTCGCGGACGCGGACCATGTCGTCGTCACGCTGCCGCTGACGGCGGAGACGCGCCACCTCATCGGCGCAGACGAGTTCGCGGCGATGAAGCGCACCGCGCACTTCTTCAACGTCGGTCGCGGCCCGATTGTGGATCAGGCCGTCCTCCTCGCCGCCCTCACGGACGGCACCATCGCGGGCGCGGGCATTGACGTCACCGACCCCGAACCCCTGCCGCCGGACGACCCGCTCTGGGATGCGCCGAACCTCATCCTGCTCACGCACTACGGCGGCCTCACCCCCAAATACGGCCCGCGCGCCTACGCCATCCTCAGCGAAAACCTCCGCCGCTTCCTCGACGGCGAGGAATTGCTGAATGTCGTGGACAAACAGCGGGGCTACTAAGAGAATGGCCGAACCGCCAAGACGCCAAGACGCCAAGAGCGCCAAGGGGAAGCGCGAGAGGAAATTGGGGGAAGAGACAGACATTCGTGATCGCTGTTCCATGGCACTTCTTGGCGCTCTTGGCGTCTTGGCGGTTCAACCTTTCGAATTTCTACGCCATGAAGGGAGACGACTGTGGCCGACCGGACACCGCTCACGATTGAGGAGATCGTCACGCTCGCGCTGCCGGGGGATGCGCAGATCAGCCCGGATGGGCGGCATGTCGCCTATACGCTCGCGGATACCGCGAAGGATGGCGCGGTGCGGCACGCGCATATCTGGCTCGCGCCGACGGACGGCTCCATGCCGCCGCGCGATCTGACCGGCGGGCCGCGCCAGGACACGACGCCCCGCTGGTCGCCGGATGGCCAGACGCTCGCCTTCCTCTCCGACCGCATCGAGGAGAACAAGCAGGGCATCTATCTCCTGCCCGTCAGCGGCGGCGAGGCGCGGCGACTCGGCGACCTGCACGGCGGCCTCGCGGAACTGGCCTGGTCGCCGGACGGCGCGACGCTCGCCGTCATCCGCACCGACCCGGAGACGGATGAGGAAAAGAAGGGCAAAGAGGAGAAAGACGACGCCTACGTCGTCGAGTCCCGGCAACACCGGAAGTACGCCCATCTCTGGCTCGTGGACGTGGCGACCGGCGCGGCGCGGCAGTGCGGCCCGGACGATCTGCACATATGGACCGGCAACGGGTACGCGTGGTCGCCCGACGGGGCGCGCATCGCCGTCGTCGGCAGCGCCAAGCCGGGCTGGGCGCACGGCTTCGGCGGCACGGCGCTGCGTCTCCTCTCCGTCGCGGACGGCACGGCGAGGGAGATCGCGGGCAGTTACGGCACGCCGAGCAGCCCGAGTTGGTCGCCGGACGGGACGACCCTCGCCTTCATCGCCCGCCCGGAGCGCGCGGCGCAGGGCGCGGGCGTGCTGATGCTCTGCGACCTCGCCTCCGGCCGCATCGAGTCGCGGCTCGCCACGCTCGAACAGGGCAAGAGCGATGTCTGCTGGCTGGACAACCGCACGCTCCTCCTCGCGCTGCTCGACAGCACCGCGCACAACCTCCGCCGCTACGTCGTGCCGGAAGACCGGCTGAGCGAGCCGCTCGGCAACTTCCCGGCGTCGGGCGCATTTCCGGGCAATGCCTCGATCCTGATGACGGCGGACGCGGCGGGCAAGAACGTCGCCGTCGTGCGCGGGGACATGGCGCACCCGTTCGAGGTCTGGGCGGGGCCGCTCTCCGGCACAATCCGGCAGATTTCCGACCACAACGGCTGGATGGGCGAGCGGAGCATCGCGCCGTCGCGCGTTATCCACTGGGAGGCGGCGGACGGGCGGCGGATCGCGGGCATCCTCGTCACGCCGGACCCCGCGCTGCACGGCGACGGCCCCTATCCGCTGATCGTGCAGGTGCACGGCGGCCCGGCGGGCGTCTACGTCGAGGATTTGCAACTGACGTGGAGCCGGTGGGGCCAACTGCTCGCCGCCAATGGCTACGCGGTCATCCTCCCCAACCCGCGCGGCAGTTCGGGCCGGGGCGACCCCTTCCAGACGCTGAACTACGCCGATTGGGGCGGCAACGACATGGACGACATCCTGCGCGGCGTGGACGCCGTGATCGCCGAGGGGATCGGCGACCCGGCGCGCACCGGCATCGGCGGCTGGTCCTACGGCGGCTTCATGACGGCGTGGACGGAGAGCCAGACGACGCGGTTCAAGGCCGCCATCGTCGGCGCGGGCCTCTGCAACCTCGTCAGTTTCTACGGCACGACCGACATCCGCGACTGGCACGAGTCCCATTTCGGCGCGCCGCTGTACGAGGACGCCGGGCGGTATTGGGACCACTCCGCGATGAAATATCTCGCCCAGGTGGCGACGCCGACGCTCATCCTCCACGGCGAGAAAGACGAGCGCGTCCCCTTCGCGCAGGGGCAGGAGTGGTTCGCCGCCCTCACCCGGCGCGGTGTGCCCGTCGAGTTCGTCGCCTTCCCGCGCGAGCCGCACGCCATCGAGGAGCGCGCCCACCAGCGCACGCTGCTCAACCGCGTCGTCGCGTGGTACGACCGGTGGGTGAAGGGGTGAACCTCACCCCCTGCCCCCTCTCCATCGCGATGGAGAGGGGGGTCGCATCGTACCGGCACGGAATCTGCGTCACCTGCGTGGACGGTTCGGGCCAACGCAATGGAGCGGAGATTATGCCCAACACGAACGACAAGGACCCGAAAGGCGCGCGTGGCGGCGATAAAGGCAACGCCGATCAAGTCGGGAAGGGCGTCCAGGCCGAGAAGGGCGACGAGCGGCGCGAGTACCGCGAGCATACCGGCATGACGCGCAAGAGCGGCCCGCATCACGGCGACCGTTCCGGCTCGGAGAGCAACGAGAAGAAATAGCCCCGGCGGTTCAGCGGATCCGTGGCGGCACGGGGTTCGACCGATTCCGCCGCCTCAGCGTGCCGCGCCGACGAGCGCGCCCTGCTCGACGTAGGCGGGCACTTCGTAGAAACGGAATTCCGGCCGCCCGAACTTCGCGACCGCGCCACGGAAAATGTCGGAGGCGATGAAGGCGTCCATCGCCGCGCGCGTCTCCCAGACATACTGCCCGCCGTACAGCCGCCGTTCGGGATCAATGATGAATGCCTTGGATTTCAGCCCCGGCATGTCGAGGTAATACGCCTCGGCGTGCTCGCGGGCGAGATCGCGCAGCGCGTCCCAATCGGTCCCTTCCGGCATCGTAAAAACGGCGGTCATCGCGTACATCATGTACTCCTCCAGATGCTCATTACATGCCTACGTCAGATGACCCGTCGCGGCACATGATGTCAAGGTTAACCGCGCTCCATCGCACACGACTACAGTGACCGAACATTCCGCGATCAGGCGGCTCTGATTCACGATAAAGGAAGGATGCCATCGCTCCAGTTCCTCCTCGGAGAACGCACGGGTGAGAAAATCGGTCAACAATCCGCCATGTGTCACCGCGACAATCTCGCCGTGCGGGTCGGACCGCGCGGTGTCCCGGATGAATGACGCGAGACGCGCCCCGGCCTGCGCCGCGGAATCCCCGACTGGTGGAAGATAAGTCGGGTCGTGCGTTGTGCGCTCCCACATCGCGATGAACTCGGCGAAAGATTGCCCCGGCACATCGCCCCAGTTCGCGCGCTCCCGCAACCGAGTATCCTCGACGACCGCGAGCCCATGCACCGCCGCGATGATTTCCGCCGTCTCCTTCGCTCGCTTGAGCGGGCTCGCATAAACCTGCGCGAGTACCCGATCCCGCAGATAGCGGGCCGTCGCCCGCGCTTGGATGCGCCCCACGTCCGAGAGCCCCGCGTCTCCGATCCCGCCATTCCTTTTCCCGTGGCGGACGAGATTAAATTTAGTCATCCTTGCCAAAGGATACCACGACTACGACTGGAAACGACGCGTCGGGTCACTATGTAGAATTAGGTGCCGATTTTTAAAACAGCGGCCGCTTGTTTTTCTCCGAATCGGGTGTATGCTGAAGTCATCGAACGCGAGTCTATAACGGAGGTGCCCCATGGCGACGACCACGACCCGCGCAACCGGACGCAGCGTGGCGGATGACGGTTTCGTGCGCGCGGCGAGCCTGCGCGATCTGGAGGCGCGCGGGCAGCGCGTCGTCAAGGTGGGCGAGCGGCAGGTGCTGCTCCTCATGCACGAGGGCGAGGTGCGCGCGCTGGACAATCGCTGCCCGCACATGGGCTATCCGCTCTCGAAAGCGACGATCACGGCGGGTGTCTTGCGCTGCCACTGGCACCACTGGCGCTTCGACCTCTGCTCCGGCGGCTGCTTCACGGGCGGCGGGGACGATGTGCCCGTCTTTTCGGTCGAGGTACGCGGCGACGACATCTACGTCTCGCCGACGCCGGTGGAAACCTTCTACCACGCGCGGGCGGAAAAGGGGTACGCCGACCTCGCGCAGGGGATGGAGGAGCGCAACACGTTCCTGATCGCCAAAGCAATTGCGAACTTGCTCGCGGCGCGCGAGACGATACCGGCGGTGATCGCCCGCAC